>JBCCYN010000001.1:0-106886 GCA_039189655.1 Pseudomonadota bacterium
CGTCGACGCCCGCCTCATCAGTGCCGGGAAGCCGCACAAGGTGGCGCTCACGGCGCTGATGAGGAAGCTTCTTATCCTCGCCAACGCGCTCCTGCGCGATGGCCGAACATGGACCGAAAAGCTCACTTGACCAAGACGGATAATCTAGACACTTGTCGATTCTAGGATAAGCCTGTGTGGATGCGCCCGTTCGCGCAAGGTCGGCGTTTGACGAGTTGCTGTTGATCGGAAGCGGTCATGTGTCAGGCCTTTTCTTACGGCACTTCTCTATCCGCTGGCCGGTATGGTGATGCGAGGATCGAGGCCCCATCTGAAACGCGAGTTCGACGGCTCTTGGCTCATCCCTGGTTCCCTTGATCCCGATCAATCCGATCGTTTGCCCCTACGCTTCTCGCCCTCCTCGCACGCCCAACATACCGGCTGTTGGCCCTGTGCCGCTTGCGCTCACATGGCCAGCGCCGGGATCCGGTAATCTTCTCCTTTTGTGATCATCGCCCAAAGCCCCCGCGCCATCTTGTTCGCGAGGGCAACGGCGACCAGCATCTTGGGCTTTCGTGAAAGCATGCGGGCAAGCCAGCTTCCCTGGACCGGCGCTTTGCGGGCGGCATGACGCACGACCGCCATCGCCCCAGTGATGAGGAGGCGCCGAATGTCGCGTTGCCCCATTTTCGAGATCCGGCCGAGATGCTGCTTGCCGCCTGTCGAATGTTGACGGGGCACCAGTCCCAACCAGGCTGCGAAGTCGCGACCAGTTTGAAATGTGCTCATGTCTGGAGCGAAGGTCTCCACGGCGACGGCTGTCACAGGGCCAACGCCCGGCATGGTCTGCAGCCTGCGTGTTGAGGCTGAGTGCAACGCCGCGCGGCGAATTCGACCGTCGAGATCGGCGACCTTCTGATCCAATATCGCGATCTGTTCCAGAAGCAGGCGTGACAGTCCTCGCACTGTTTCGTTCATCTGGGTGACAGGGCAGTCGATAAGGCCGCAAAGACGATGAAAACTGGCTCGCCCTTTGCAGACACGAGCCCATGCTCGGCGAGGTGACCACGAAGTGCATTGATCGTCTGGGTGCGCTGCCTGACCAGAAGATCCCGCGTGCGAAACAGCATTGCCCGCGCCTGCTGTTCCTCCTCCTTCACGGCCACATAGCGCATGGTCGGCCGCGCCGCAGCTTCCGCGATTGCCTCCGCGTCTGCCGCGTCGTTCTTGTGTCTCTTGACGAACGGTTTGACACAGATTGGCGGCAGAACGCGCACCTCATGACCCAAACGCTGGATCTCTCGACCCCAGAAATGGGCCGTCGCGCAAGCCTCCATGGCGACCACACATCTCGGCTGCTTCTCAAGGAAAGCAAGAACCTGCTTCCGGGCTAGCTTCTTCCGGAAAACAACAGAGCCATCGTGAGCTGCACCGTGGATCTGGAACACGTTCTTCGCAAGATCGATACCAATGATGGTTGCGTCTGACATGGGGTTATTCCTTGGACGATGTTAACGGCCCGAGGTTGCTCGATCCGTAATGCCGCCGGGAAGGGGCATCCACCCCATCAGAAACCCTCCGTTACGAAATCACCTCAGATGTCCCATGGGCGCTGACCAAGCGTTGTGTCCGTCGTCAGATAATCTGGGACATCGGAGAGCATGACGCTCGGGAGGGTCTGGCTCTTCCTTATAGAGGTTACGCGGCCTTCCTCATGTTGAGCAAGCGGCACTGGCGGATGGTGCGCTCTTTGATCTTCCGTCTGTTGTAGAGGATGGCTGGAGCTCGACCGAAGTAGGCGTCGGCCGGTGTGACGTTGCCGATGCTCTCGTGGACGCGGCAGTGATTGTAGTGGTCGACAAAATCACCAACGGCGGCCTCGAGCGCACCGGGCAGGTAGTGGTTCTCAAGCAGGATCCGCTCCTTCAGGGTTTGATGCCAGCGCTCGATCTTGCCCTCTCGTCTGCGGATGGTTGGGCGCACCGCGGACGTGGTCGATGCGCTGATCCTGGAGCCATCTGGCGAGGTCGCCGGCGATGTAAGATGAGCCTTTGTCGCTGAGCAGGCGCGGTCGGTGCAGCACGGTTGGCCGATCACAGCCGGAAGCGTCAGGGGCGAGCCGGAGCATGGCGGTGACGTCCTCGGCACGCATGTTCGTACACAGTTTCCAGGCGATGACATAGCGGCTGAAGTCATCGAGGACGGTGCTGAGATAGTACCAACCCCAGCCGACGACCTTGAGGTAGGTGAAGTCGGTCTGCCAGAGCCGGTTCGGCGCGGTGGTCTTGTCGTGGAACTCGTCGGCGGCCTTGATCACCACGAACGCGGGGCTGGTGATCAGATCGTGAGCCTTGAGGATGCGCCACACGGAAGCCTCCGACACAAAAATGTCTTTTCGTGTCGGTGAACCGTACAGCGAGTTCGCGAGGAGAGAGCTCCGGTTCATCCAGGGCAAGGTCCACAACGGCCTACCGAACTTCATCCGAGCTCCGGTTCCAGACGCGGCCCGAATAGGTGCCGTACTGGAACTTGATGCGCAGCGGCCCAAGACGGAACACATGCAACACGTCAACGACCTTATTGGCGTCAGTCGAGCGCCACTTAAGGATCGAACTGCCGTCCATGCACGGTGAACACTTCTCGTGTCGAGCGTTCTAAAACGTCAAATCGCGGCTCGTCATAAGTAGTTCGAAACCCAACTCAGTGAGATCAACGCGGCGCACTGCTGACGGCGCTTCGACGGCTGCATCGTGGGCCGCAGCCATATCTCCACATGACACCATTGACCGCCAGTTCTTTGGATTGCTCACCGCGACTCACCTCTTTGCGCGCAAATTTTCGAATACGCCAGCGGCGTCAGGTGCGCTCTCCGCGCGCCTTGTGCCGGGCGCTGTCGAACGGCCTCGCAATCGTGGCAATTGGTCCACGACTGTCTCCACACAACTCCGGCGGCATGAAATCAGGACGGTTTGGGCGCGGTTCCGGAAACAAGAGGTGGTCCGGTGCCGAAAGACCGGCGGTAAGAATTGTAAGATAACTATCCGCGAATTGCGCAACCCGATCGTCGTCGAACAAAGCCTCATGGGTTACGAAGCTGAGTCTCGCTCCATCATCGCGGCCCCAGACGATGAGAGCAAACTCTGCGGAGGACTGCATATCGGACATGCCGGCTCGCGACATTTCTAGGTCGCGGAACTCAGTCGTCTTTTCGCGAGGTTCCACGTAGTTAAACAAGACCGTTGCATATGGTTTGGGGGCCGGTGTTGCTTGGCCGTCAGGAGCCGTGTGCACACGGTCGATCGGATACGCCTGATGTACGAGGCACAACTTCAGCATCTCCTGAGCGTCACGGGCTACACTTCGAAAAGTACTGTTGGCGGGAAGATGGAGGCGAAACGGTAGCGATGTCGCACATGACCCGACGACCTTCGCGAGCCTCGGAACATTACGGTTCGCAGCGACTACTCCCAGGATACAGTCGCGCGTGTCGGTGTGCTGTGCGACAAAGATGGTAAGGGCGGTCAACATAGCCGCAGATACGGTGATGCCCTCGGTGCGCGTGTACAGTATGAGACGCGAGTGTTGATCGTCCCCTAGCGACACCGAGTGTTCCGCCGAAGAACTTACGATCTCAGCTTTGCGTGGGCGGTCCGTGGGAAGTCGCGGTGCGTCCGGCGCGTCTTGCAAGACTTTGCGCCAGAATGAGCGATGGGTCTTGCCTTCCTCGCTGCTCTCTAGTTGGTTCTGCCATTCAGCAAAGTCACGGTACTGTGGTAGGTCGAGCGCTAGCGCAGAAGATCGCGCACTTGGGGCGGCGTCATAAAGTAGCGCGAGTTCGTCGAGCAGCACACCGTACGACCACGCATCGACAACCATATGGTGGATCGCGAAAATAAGTACACAGAGATCATCCTCCAGCTTGACGGACACACAGCGCACGAGCGGAGCGCGCGCTAAATCAAACGGCTCACGGATGAGATCTTCTGCAACCCCGAACACCGCGGCGTCGCGCTGTTCAGGTGCTTCACCAGATACGTCGCGTCGGACCAGAGGCACAAAGGCGAAGGGTTCCACGACTTGAACCGGTTTACCCAGTTCTTGCACAAAAGCGCTGCGTAAGCTGTCATGCCTTTGCACCAGAGCATTTATGCTCACTTCGAGCGCCGGATAGTCGACTTTCCCGCGTAGGCGGATTGCCTGTCTGACGGTCAGGCGATTGCTGTTCGGCTGCCGTTGGGTCGTCTCCCAGTCTGCGCGCTGAGAAGCCGTGAGCGGATTGCGCACACGATCGTCTGCACGCCCTCGTACTGCTACATGCGACATCTCACCTGCTTGGCCGGTTAATTCCTTCGTAGCGGCGAGAGCGTGGGGCTCGCTCCGAAGGTCTCCGGACCCCGTGCTATGCGACTTGCCTTCTTCGATCCGGCTTGAACGCTGTGAGGGCAGAAGATCGATAAGATATGCCGCCATCGACGCAACGGTCGTGCAGCTAAAGAGAGCTGCCGCGGTGACCGCGACGTCGAGGTCTACCTCAAGTCGCTGCGCGAGCATCATGACCATTATGGAGTCGAGCCCATACTCCATGAGATGTCGGTCGGTCTCAAGCTCGTCGGCGTCGGCGCGCAGAGTCTTCGCTAACACATGCTTCAAGTAAGCGATCAGCAAGGCGACGCGGCCGTCGTATGGCGCAGCTGCGAGGCCATCGAGCAGGAGCGCGACGACAGGGTCGGTAGAGATTTCACCTCTGCCGTCTGCGATCTCCTCGACAAGAGGAGGTGCACTGAAGCCGTCAAGCTGCTGTAGCGGTCTCGTGTCGAATTGGCAGATCATGCGCTGTCCAACGTCCTCGACGATCGCGCGATCGAGCATTGCAATCGCGGAAGCCGGCGCCATGAAACTGATGCCGTGGGCCTCCTGCCGTGCGCGGTGGGCGGGCGGGATCCGTGCAGCCATCCCTATTCCGGCCCAAGGACCGAAATTGATGCTTTGGCCCGCAAGGCCGCGCGCACGACGGTCATGAACCAGGGCGTCGAGATATGCGTTCGCGGCCGCGTAACTGCCTTGACCTGGTGGGCCGAGCAAAGCCGCTGCCGAGGAGCAGCACAGGAAGAGTTTTAGGTCGCGCCCACTGGTGAGCCTGTCGAGGTTCCGTGCGCCCCAAACCTTGGAGTGGAGGACGGCGCGGAAGCGCTGCCAGTTGAGCCGATGGAGCGCGCCGTCATCCACCACGCCGGCTGCGTGGACGACGCCAGCAAGTGGCGGCATTTCAGCTTCAATCGCGTCGATCACCAACGACAAGCTATTCTCGTCGGCAATGTCGCAGGCGTAGGCTTCGACCCGGACCCCTTTTTTCGCAAGTGCCGCCATTTCGCCGCGCGAAGCATCGTCTGGGGCCCCACGCGAAATGAGGGCGAGTGCGCGTGCGCCCTTCCCCACTAGCCAGCGCGCGAGCGTCAGGCCCAGCTCACCCAGCCCACCTGCAACAAGATAAGTCCCCGTCAAACTCAGGGCGTCTCCCTCCTCCACTGAGGGAAGCTTTCGCTCCAGCTGGTCGGGGCACCGCATCAGGCGAGGCGAGTAGGCCTTTCCGTCACGAAGTGCGATCTCGTTGTCGCGCGTTTGTGCGGTGATGAGGTCGGCGAGGCCATGAAGGTTGGCGTGATCGTCGCCTTCAGGGTCAAGATCGACGAGGCGGCAGGACAGTGCGGGCTGCTCGCTCGCGATCACCCGGCCGAGACCCCAAAGGGTGGCTTGCGAGGCACACACCCGGTGCTTCGCCTCTCCGACAGCCTGGGCGCCACGCGTCACGAGAAAAAGCTCCGGCGCGTCTTTCGCCGCAGTATCGGCGAGGGCTTTTACGAGCCTCAGCGCGGATTGGCACAACAGTTCTTGTTGCAACTCATACGCAAGTGAATCGGGCGTGCGATCTTCGGACAGACCCCACATATGGACGACGCCGGCGAGGGGCCCGCGATCACGCGCGCAGTCCAACCCTCGGTCGATGACGTCCCAGTCATAGTGCGGAGCAAGCTCAGCGTCTTTTTTCTTCCCGATCGACGCAGGCTGCGGCGTCGTCACGACGAATTCATCGCCCGCGGCACAGAGCCTTTCGCCGAACGTCCTGACCTGAGCCTCGCTCTCTGCGAGCACGAGCCAGACGCCCCGCTTTCGCAGGCGTTCTGGCGAGAACGGTCCTAGGGGCCGCCACACCAATTCGAACGCGAGATCCTTCCCGCCAGACGTCGCATTCACGGCAACGGTCGACTGCTGGGAAACGGGCACATCAGAATGCCGGTCGGCCACGTCGATCCACGATCGCTTGCGCTCGAACGGATAGGTCGGCAGCGCGACTTTGGCCGGCGCGAATGGAGAAAAAACGCTTCGCCAGTTCAAATCTACGCCCCGCTCGTAGAGCGCGGCCACTCCATCCATGATCTGGCGCGTATCGGCGCGCTCCTGGTCCAGTGCGCGAACCCATAAACCCTCAGAGAGGGTCTGCCTGCCGAGGCTGGACAAAGAGCCGGAGAGGCTGAGGTCCACGAAGACGTTGCACCTGATTGCGGCGAGCGCCTTCAACCCCTGCGAAAACAGCACCGGCTCGCGCAGATGACGACGCCAGTGCGCTGCATCGATCGAGCGGTGCAGCGCACCGGTTGTTGTCGAAACCAGCGCCAACTGTGGCGTTTCGAAACGAAAGTCCCGCGCTGTTTTTTCAAAGGGATCGAGAACGTCGTCCATCAGAGCGGTGTGGGAAGCGTACGGGATGGGCAGTCTGCGCGCGGGTAAACCCGAGGCATTTAACGCTTCAATGGCAGCGTCGATTTCGGCGCACGATCCGGCAACGATCGTGCTCTGCGGCCCGTTGATCGCGGCAACCGAAAGCACGAATGACGTGCAGTGGAGCCAGTCCTCAACGTCGCGCGATGCGGCAAGGACCGTCGCCATCGCACCGGTTTCAGCAATCTGTGACGTCATGCGGCTGCGCGCGGCAACGAGGGCGAGCGCGTCCGGAAGCGATATCACACCAGCAATGGTGGCGGCGACGTACTCCCCTAAGCTCTGCCCCATTACCGCGTTCGGGCGCACATCGAAGCCGATAAACAAGCGAGCGAGTGCATACTGAAGCGAGAAGACGACCTCTTGCAGATGGCCCGATTGATCGAGCGTGTCTGACCGACCGCTGGCCCAAGCCCGTTCCAGGATGTCGAGAAGCGGGACTTCGCACTGCTCCCGCAGGAACTGGTCACAAATCTCAAGGTCTCGGCGGAACGGGCGCGAGTTCTTGAAAAGCTCGCGCGCCACAGTCGGATAATGGTCGCCCTGTCCTCCGAAAAGAAAAGCTATTTTCGCCCGACCGGCGGGTGGGGGCGCTTCGGATCGCGCGCGAACGGCGGCCGTCTGAGCGAGGCGGCCGAGATCTGAGTCGCCATCGCAAACCAAGGCAATCCGATGGGAATGGTGGTGCCGCCCGGTCGCCGCACTGAAAGCAACGTCCAAAATAGAGGACGACGTCTCTGCAGCGAAATCCTTATAGCGAGCCGTGAGCGACTGAAGAGCCGTACGCGTCTTCGCAGTGATCGTCAGAACGGCAACCCGCGGTTTGTCGAAGCGCGGCACATCCATTGGTGCAGCTTCTTCGAGTACGGCATGGGCGATCGTGCCTCCGAAGCCGAAGGAGCTTAGACCAGCGCGCCGGGGCCGGAGCTCCGACGGCCATTGCGTCGGCGATTGCGGAATGGTGATACGGCTGTGGGCAAGGTCGATGCTGGGATTGAGCGTCTTGAAGTGCACCAGCGGCGGGACAAGCCGTTTGCGCAGTACGAGCACGACCTTGATGAGCGCGGCAACGCCGGCTGCCGCTTCAAGGTGCCCAAGGTTTGCCTTCACCGAGGACACAAACAGCGGACGCTTGCCCTCATCCCATCCGAACACGGCCTTTAGTGCATTCATCTCGATGGGATCACCGAGCGCAGTGCCCGAGCCGTGTGCCTCGATAACGTCCACCTCATCGGGCAGAACACCGGCATTGGCCTGCGCTGCCGTGATGAGATTGGCCTGCGCATCGCCATTTGGGACCGTGAGACCAGCGCTGTGGCCGTCGTGCATGACGGCTGAGCCGCGGACGACGGCGAGCACCCTGTCACCGTCGGCACGCGCGTCAGCGAGCCGCTTCAACACCACAACACCGCACCCTTCGCTGCGCACATATCCGTCCGCCGCGGCGTCAAAAGACTTGCAGCGCCCGTCCGGGGCCATCATCCGCGCTTTCGACAGCGAGATGCTGGCGAAGGGGTTCAAGATAATGTTGACACCGCCAGCCAACGCTGCGTCGCACTCGCGATTGCGCAGCGACTGCACAGCGAGATGAAGCGCAACCAACGAAGATGAGCAGGCTGTGTCGAGCGTCAGGCTGGGGCCAGTGAGCCCGAGCGCGTGGGAGATCCGCCCCGCTGCGAGGGCAAAGCTGTTGCCGGTCGCCATATACGCGTCGGTCTGTTCGAGCGGCAGTCGGCTAAGATGTTGTAGGTAGTCCGCTGTGGAAAGGCCCATGAAGACGCCAGTCCGATGAACGCCCGGCTCGCCCGGGGCCAAGCCGGCGTCTTCGAGCGCTTCGTGGGCGACCTCAAGAAGCACCTTGTGCTGCGGGTCGATTGCGTCGGCTTCCCGTGCGCTGATTCCGAAGAACCCGGCGTCGAACCGGTCCACATCCGGAAGGAAGCCGCCCCAGACAGTGGACAGCGTCCCGGCTGCATCGGGGTCCGGGTCGAAGTATGCATCGACATCGAAGCGGTCCGGAGGCACCCTTGTGATCGCGTCGCCCCCGCTATGCAGAAGCTCCCAATAGCTTTCCGCGTCGGTGACGCCACCGGGTAACCGGCAGCTCAACCCGACGATCGCGATCGGTTCCCGCGCGCGTGCCTCAGCGTCGGCCAGACGCGTTTCGAGCTCCTCAATCGCGAGAAGAGCCTTCTTGGTGGCCGAGAGCTCCGGCGCAGGGGTCGAGCCGTTCGTCATCCGCGCTCGCGGGCAGCAAGACGCGCAAGTGTGGTCTCAAGTGCGCGTTGGGCCTCCGCCTCGGTCAAGTCGGCAATCTCTCGACTGGGCAAGGTGGCTCCCTTGTCTCGGTCGGCAACTCTAGGAACCGCCGCGACCTCGAAAGCTCCATCGGCCGCATTAGCAAGGTGCGGCAGAAGGTGTTCGACAAGGGCCGGTACCGTCGGCCGATCAAGCAACAGCGTTGCAGGCAGACTGATGCCAAACGCCTCCTCGAAGCGGAGCCTGAGCTGGGTCGCGAGAAGCGAATCGACCCCGAGGTCCCAAAGAGTTTGATTGGGTCCAAAAACTTGATTGGCATCATATCCAAGAGAGAGGCGCAGCGTTTCTTCAATTTGCTCGGTCAGGAGATCGCTCCGTTCGCCAGCCGACAGCGGTGCCATCTGCATCATGAAACCAGACCAGATCTCATCCAAACTGTCGCCACCGACGGCGGATCGACTGCCGCACATGTCTATAGACGCCTCTTTGCCAGGCAAGCGTGGTGGAGCAGTCTGCGTATCGTTCGCGGGTCGACTGGTATCGTCGAACCAATAGGACCGGTGTTGGAACGGATACTGAGGCAACGGCACCTTCTTTGGCGAACAAGGATCGCCGAGCGCCGCCCAGTTAACCGGTGCTCCGCGCAGGTAGAATTCCCCCAGGCCCTTTAGAACGACCGGCCAAGACGCGCGTCCGGGTCGCAGCGAGGCAACGAGCGGGACGTTGGCTTCAGCAAGGCTTGCCAGATAGAGCAGCTCGCGACCGGTCCCGATTTCGATGAAGACGTTGGCGCCGTGCGACATGGCAACAGAAAGCGCATCGCTGAAGCGTACCGTCTGCCGCATGTGGTGACGCCAATGCGCTGGCCCAATCTCGCTGACCACCGTCCCCGTCATTGTTGAGACAAACGTTTGCTTGGCAGGCCGGTGGCGGAGGCCATCAGCGACGCCCTCCAGAGCATCGACAATCGGATCCACCGACGGTGAGTGAAACGCGGTCATCATCGGGAGCGGCTCGGTTTTCACGCCTTGCTGGCCAAGTAGCTTTCTCAGGTTCTGCACACCCTCAGCCGATCCACTGATCGTGCAATGCTCCGGAGCATTGAGCGCGGCAATGAATACCGGAGCAGACATCCCGGTCATCGCGCTCCGCACGACACGCTCGCTTGCAAACACGCTCGCCATGACGCCGTCTTGCGGCAGTGTGTCGATCAGCCTGCCCCGTTCGCACACGAGTGTCAGGCCATCCTCAAGGTCCAGTATACCGGCCGCCACAGCGGCGGCGATCTCGCCGAGGCTGTGGCCAATAACAATGGCCGGTGTAATTCCCCAGGATTGCCAGAGCGCTGTCAGCGCGTATTGAAGCGAGACGATCGCCGCATGGGTGCGCGCGGCCGGCTCGAGCGATGCCGCAGGATCGCGTTTTCCCAGGAGGATGCTGAGCACGTCGACACCGCAGCTGGCGCGCAGGATCGCGTCGCATCGCTGAAGCGCGTCGCGGAAGACCGGCGCTCCGTCGCAAAGGTCCTTCGTTATGGCCAGGCTAGTTGCACCTTGCCCGCTGAAGAGGAACGCTGGGCGAAACGTATCATCAGGGCGACGGCCGCTGATGACGCCGGCTGCGCGACCAGCCTCGGCGAAACATTTTAGGCGCTGCGCGATCTCCTCGGCGCTCTCGCCGCTCGCCACGAGGCGCTCCTCCAGCCCGCTTCGGCCGGTGTTCGCGCTGTGAGCGATATCGATCACGGATGCGGCCGGAGCACGAAGCACCTTGGACAACGCGCCGGCGAGGGAGGCAAGGTCTTCCCGCCGCCGCGCCGACAGCGCCAGTACATGGTGCGTGCGATCAACCGCGGGTGGCTCTGGCCGAGGAGCTTGCGCTTCCTCGAGCACCACGTGAACGTTGTTGCCGCCAAAACCGAATGCGCTGACCCCGGCGCGAATACTTTGTGCGCCTCCCTCGAGAGGCGTTGCTTCACGCGCAAATAAAATCCGTGGATCGGCTCTGAGATGGGGATTGACCGTGCCGATATGAAGGCTCGCCGGCACCAGCCGGTTCCGGATCGCCAGCACGGCTTTGATCAACCCCGCGATACCCGCAGCGGCTTCAAGGTGCCCTATGTTCGACTTCACAGAGCCAGCAACAAGTTTTCCAGTTGCGTCAGGGTCCCTTGCCAGCACGGTGCTAAGGGCCGAAATCTCTATTCTGTCGCCGAGATCGGTTCCCGATCCGTGGGCCTCCACAAACGCAAGATCACCCATTGTGCAACCAGCATCGTCAAGCGCTTCGGCAATGACGTCCGATTGCGCACGCGGGCTCGGCGCCGTTAGCCCGTTGGTCTCACCGCCATGTGACATTGCCGAACCAAGTACCACCGCGGCAATCGGATCGGATTGAGCCTGTGCATCCGGCAGCCGCTTCAAGACGACGAGCGCGCAACCCTCCCCGCGACCATACCCGTCGGCTCCGGCAGCAAATGCCTTGCATCGACCGTCGGCGCTGAGCATCCCGGCCGCATCGAGGGACTGCGACAGGCGATCATCGAGAGCTAGGTTCACACCACCCACGAGCGCGAGGTCGCACTCGCCGCTCCTCAGACTGCGCACGCCCTGGTGGACCGCAGCGAGGGACGAAGAGCACGCTGTGTCGATTGTGAGGCTTGGGCCACGAAAGTCGAACAGGTAGGAGATGCGATTGGAGAGGATTGCTTGTGAAAGCCCGGTCGCCGCATGCCGATTGGACGATGCTTCCGCGCTTCCTCGCCTCAACTGCGCATAGTCGCCACTGCTTGCACCGATGAAGACGCCGATGCGCTGCCCCCGCAGCTGAGGCACCGACAGACCGGCGTGTTCTAATGCGTGCCATGCAACCTCAAGCAAGAGTCGCTGCTGTGGATCCGTCTGCGATGCTTCGCGCGGAGAAAGCCTGAAGAAGGCAGCATCGAATCCATCTACCGACTGGAGGTAGCCTGCCGGCCGATCGCTGCGGCCCTGTCCGGCCGCGACGCGGTGAGGCGGACATTCGCCAACAGCATCAACGCCGTTTTTCAGCAGTTTCCAGTACGCGTCGACACCGTCTGCACGCGGAAATCGGCACGCCATACCGATCACCGCAACGGGCAGGTTGCCGCCTATACGAGGTCCAACTCTCACCGACGGTCCAGAGGCTGCAATGGCCTCCACAACCCGATCGATTGTTGGTGCGTCGAAGAGGAGGGTCACGGGAAGGGCTTGGCCGATGCGATCTTCGAGACGACGCGCGATGTTCATCACGCCAAGCGAGCCGAGGCCGAGTGACGAAAACGGGACATCGGTCGCGATCATCGCCTCGTTCTGATCAAGCGCGTTGGCAATCTCGGCCTGCAACCATCGACGCAGCGACGTCCTATCGAACCCGTCGCGCGCTGAACTAAGCCCGGTTGGTGTGTGCTTGAGATCGATGACGGGCGTGCCCGCACCTTGGGGGGCAAGGTTCCTGAAGCCATTCGCCTCAAACAGCGACTTGCATTCGCGTCGCTGTACCTTGCCGCTTGTGGTCTTCGGGATGGCGCCGCGGCGAACGAGGACGATTTCATCGACGGTAATTTCGTGAGCCTCAGAGACAGCGGCACGGAGCGCGGCTACGATCTCTTGCGCCATTTCAGTGTTCTTCGCGGCCCTCGCGACTTCTTGGACAAGAACCACACGTTCAGACCGGTCCGTCTCGATCGCGAATACCGCCCCGCGTTGACCTTGGAGGGCGACGTGGGCGCTGGCTGCCGTTGCTTCCACATCATTTGGGTGAACGTTGCGGCCGCCGACGATGAGGAGGTCTTTTATGCGTCCGGTGACAAAGAGCTCCCCGTCTTCGTCCAAGAACCCGAGATCCCCTGTGCGCAGATAAGCATCGGTCCCATTGTTGAGCGTGGCAGCGAAAGTTCTCCTCGTGTCCTCCGCGCGGCCCCAGTAACCCTTTCCAACGCTCGGGCCAGAAACCCAAATCTCGCCTTCGTCGCCCGCATCACGTAAAATTCCAGTTGTTGGATCGACGATGATCACCTGAGCCGTCGCGACCGGTCTGCCGCTCGACACAAGCCAACGCCCGCTTGCAGCTCGATCGGAGGGTTTGGCCGGGTTTCTTTCATCCTTTCCAGTCTGACGCGTAAGCCAACGGCAGCGTGGCGGAACGGCACGCTGAGACGTGGACACAACAAGTGTAGCCTCGGCCAGCCCGTAGCATGTGCCTAGGATCTCCGGCGCGAAGCCGTAGGGGCCGAACGTTTCCGCGAAGGCGGTCAGCGTTTCGCGACGGATCGGTTCGGCGGCGTTATACGCGCACCCTCGCCAGCTTCTAAGATCAAGACCGACCCGATCGCTCTCGGTTGTTTGAGTGACACAAAGATCGTAGGCGAAATTGGGCGCACCAGTGTGCGTTCCACGGTATTTGCAGATCGCCCGCAGCCAGCGGATCGGACGCTGGGCGAAAGCGCTCGCGGGCATGAGGTAGGCGGGACAGTTTGCAAACAGCGGCTGCAGGATCGCGTCGACAAGGCCCATATCATGGAACTGCGGCAGCCACGATACGTACGTGGATGATCCGTTTTGCCCGCCTGATTGTTGGATGCAGGTAGAGTTTGCAATCAAGTTGCGATGGCTAAGAATAACGCCTTTCGGTCGCTCAGTAGATCCCGATGTGTACTGCAACATCGCAATCTCTTGTGGTGTCACCGCAGACGGTGCCAAAGAGCGATCATGCCCCAAAAAATCTTCTGTCGCGAACCAGCGCGCCTCAGGACAGGCGCCGGCGATGCCCGGTCGGTCCCGCAAGATCGCAAGTCCTTCCCGTGATGTCAGGACAATACTTGGGGAGCAGTCGTCGGCGATCGCCTGGAAGCGGTCCACCGCCGCGCGCCGCACCGGAAACTCAGCCGGGACAGCGATCAGTCCACTGTTAAACACACCGAACAAGGCTTCGATAAACGATAGACCTGCCGGAAATGCGAGGATGCAACGCTCACCCGGGGCGGCGACGGCGCTGAGACCCAAGCCGATTTCGGCGGCACGGCTGTGCAGCGCATGATACGTGAGTTGCGGGCCGTCCTCCTCACCGTTCGGAAGAAAGGTGTAAGCGAGGCGATCGGGATCCTGCGACGCCCGCTCTGCAAGGATAGAACCGAAGCTGTACTTTCCGCCCACCTCGTCAGCCTCTGCGACGACCACCTGAGCGAGTGTTGCAGATCGCACGATTGTGGGAAAGTGCGGCCACACGTTCGTGTGCGCTTTGTAACGTCGTTGCGAGAACCGCGGCGCCGTCGCCAAGTTCCGAAGGCCGGTTCGGTTCGAGTGATGAAGCCCACGCCGCGCTAATCATACGGTCGCAATGACGCACTGCTGCACCGACGAGGCGCGCAGCCCATCGCGCCGTCCATCAAAATAGCGGATCTGCGCTTCGCGCGGCGTGAGGTGCTCTACGGTCCTAAAGCCTAGCGAACGAAGGCCGTCAATGAGTTCATCCGGGCGGAAGCAACTAACCCACGGTTCGCCGGCCTGCGCTGCCGCGTCCGCGCCGACACGGGCGGCAGCCCGCTCCTCGCCAGTCAGCATATCTTCCGGAAGGTTGAACGTGAAGGCGACTTGGGAGGACAGGACTTGCCGTGCGATGAACGAAAGCACGTGGTCGACGGCTTCACCGCAAAGGTACTGGCAGACACCGAGAAACGAGAAAAACACCGGCCGACTGGAGATCATCTCATCGAGCGCATCACCAAGTGCTCCGGTCTCAAAATCGACTGGAAGATAGCGCAAGTTCTCAGGCGGTTCGACGCCTGCGTCGGAAAGACATGCGCGCTTCGCGACCTGCGCTTCGGGTCGATCGACTTCGATGATCGTTAGAGACTCGGCCCACTCGGGCTGACGGTAGGCGAACGTATCCAGACCTGCGCCGAGGATGACATATCGGCTTACACCGCAGGCGACCGCGCGCTTAAGCGCGTCTTCGGCATAACGCGCCCGCAACACGGCCTGTGCGCGGGCGAGTCTCGCGATTGGTCGTTCAAGCTCTGCACCCCGCGCGTCGAAGCCCGCGCCATCCAGGCCCGGCACGATCTTCATCGCAACCGGGTCTCTGATCAGCAACGGCTCCTCGTCAAGCAGCATGTGCGCCGCACGAAGGAGCGCCGCGGTCGATGCTGTCCCATCTCGCTTTTCGCTCAAGGCAGTGTCAGGGCGTGGTTACTTCGCCTTCAAGTCGTGAGCAGAGCACGTACTGCCCGGTCGCATCGCGCTTTCCAAGTGCCACGGGGACTGCAGTCGCTTCACCCGTCGCACCCTCCCATTTTCCGGTGCCACGAAGAAATGTGTAGCGCGCCGCCCCACCGTCGCTGCGTTCGGACAACATTGTGACCGAGTCGCCGTCGCGGTCGGTCGCGACGCAGTATCCGAAGGTGCGTATATGATCGCCACCTGCGCTGCCCGATTCGTGCATGACATCACATCGCCCGGTCGTGCCGTTCAGGGAATCGTTCGGATCATCGGCTGAGATCACGCCGTGAAAACTTGTGTGATAGACCCCGTGATCCTCGCCGGGGACGACAGTCGATGTCGTTCCAACGCCGCAGAAGGTGTGGTCGATTTGTTTGGTTTCTGCGGCGGCATCCGTCGCGAAACCACAAACAACAATTATCGAAAGCACGGCACGATAGGCTATCATTTCAGCGTCCCCACTCTGGCGGATTTTGGCAAGCCACCATGCCGGACTCACAACAGCTCGCGCAAGCGGAGCCGTTGAGTATGGCGATCTCTATCCGTGGAGCCGAGTTGCGAACTGAGGTTAAGTCCGGCGCGCTATGGTCGGCTGTGCCGAACCATCGCAAGGCTTCTCACCAGCGCCTCGCCCACCTCCCAGTCGCGCATTGCGCGATCGGTCCGTGACAGAATGAGCGATTGCCAGTCAAACCCCGCCACCCGATCGGTTTGAGGAAAGCCATCGTCCTGCCCGCTCTCGGCCACTGCTAGCACATTGAGAAAGAGGTTCCAGAGGTTGCTTAATCTGATGTGCAGCCAAAACTCTTCTGCTTGGATCTGAGTTACATGAGCACGGTATAGGTGGCCAAGATAACGAGCTACAAGATCCTGCTCAAATTTCTGCCGTAGATCAGCTTTTAAGCCCATGACGAGAAAGCGGGCGACGTCCACCGCACCGGATGCTGCAGTCGCGTTCTGCCAGTCGACAAGGTAGAATCGCCGCTGCTCGCGCGTGGGGAAGAACATCTGCCCAGGATGTGCATCACCGTGGACAAGGGTCACCGGGAGTCGCGCCATCGCATCAAGAGCGGCATCGAAATTTGCAACCCAAGCTTCTGCGATACGCAACGTGTATGTTGACAGAATATTGCCGAAAGTTCTCCTTACAACTTGTAGCGAACTAGCGAATGTTTGCGCGGCACCCTCTAAAGCCGAAGTGTTGTTGAATCGCACTAACCATGGAAGCCTCGCGAGAAGCGGGCTTTCCCAGAACGACGCATGCATGTGCGCGAGGGCATCGATTGCGACCGAGGCGTCATCGGCGTGTGAGTTGAAAATTGATCCGATACGTCCACGACCGAGATCTTCCATCAATATGCCCTTGGGGTTTAAATCGCCGGATTCGTTACAATAGTATATCTTAGGCGCCCAGACTTTTCCCGCCAATATATCCGCCTTGTAGAAATTTACTTCGCGCCGATAACCATCAAACTTCGACAGCTTGCCGCGTATTTGCTTATCCTCAGTCGGGCATTTGAAGATTAACGAGCTAAGCTCTGTCGATGTATTTTTATCAAAAGCTGGGGTGCATCTGAACAGGAGAGAGGAGCGCCCCTGATGGCGCAGCGGTTCAATTTTGATGTCTGTTACTGACGCGTCACCTGCGTCACCCGACTGCCGAAGGACTTCGGTCAACCAAGTATGAGATAGTTGCAAGGTTTTCGCTTCCATAGAATCACTTCGAAAGCATGACTGAGCATCAAAGCTCGGCCTATTACTCGCTATCCTACAAGATCTTGTCAACTTGGCACAACACAGTTGCGAGCTAGATCGATCCAACTGAGAACGCCGGATAATGATCGACACCATTTATTCCCCAAACTGTCGTCGGAGCAGGGCGTAAACACCGCTACCACTAGCCTCGCAATCGACAAATCCGGAGGCTGGAGGATGTACGGTATAGAACTGTACGGCCTTGTCCGCCGCGCGGTGATGCTGGAACGGCTTAGCCATCGGGTAGCTGCACTTCGCTTCGGGATCGAATGGCGAACCGTTTCGAATATGATAGGGAATCCGGCGCCTGCCTAAGCTCACGGATCACGAGGCCTTCATGGAGCAACTGCTGGACGGAGTTGAGAGGGCTCCGTGCAAGCAGCGCTATGCTTCCCAGCGGCTCTTCGAGGGGCTCCGTCATGGGACCGGTTTCGACGATCACCACCCGACAGTGCGCGACGACGTGCATTCGAGGCGCCAGCCGCAAACAACGTACAGAGTCTTTCGCACATTTGCCTGGGGTGGCGGTTCCTTTCAACTTGATGAAGGGAACTGACGATGGACGAGAACATAGAGATCAAACCGATGGGCCAGGTGATCCAGATCGACGAAGGGCGGATCAAAGATTACCTTGGCGAGATGGTGCGCGGAACAGTGGAGGAGACGTTGAAGGCGATGCTGGACGCGGAGGCCGACCATCTCTGTGGTACTGGTCGGCACGAGCGCGAAATTGCGAGGAAAGACACCCGCGCTGGAAGCTATGAACGAAGGCTGGAGACGAAAGCTGGGGAAGTGAACCTGAAGGTGGCGAAGCTACGCCGACGGACGTGCGAGACCGCCATCATCGAACGATACTTTGCCTCTAGCCGCCAATCGGACAAGAAAGGTTTGGATAAGACGTCAAGTCGCGCCTCCAAGTGCGTGGTGCAATTTTGCCTGCCACTTTCGCCGGTATTCGCTGGAACTCATGCCTACCCTCTTCTTAAAGGCTGTCCGAAACGCTGACGGCTCGGCATATCCGACCTCTCCGGCTATTTCGTCGATTGGTTTGTCAGAAGTTTCGAGAGTCTGCTTTGACTCTTCGACCCGAACCGTTTGAACATAATCACTCGGTGTCTGCCCAGTCGCCGCCCGGAAGCGACGCAATAGCGTACGCTCCGTCATACCAGCCATGCGTGCCATCTCCTGGACGGGATTGGAGTGTTCGTAGTTGACGGCGATCCAACTTTGTAAGTCACCAATGACTGCATCAGAATGCAGACGTCCGGCGGACAAAGACGCAAAGCCCATCTGCCCCTGCGAATGCGGTTCGATGAGGTAAAGCTTAGCAATTCGGCGTGCTTCTTCACAGCCGACCAAATGTGCGATCAGATAAAGAACAAGATCAGCCCAGGCTGAGGCTCCACCTGCTGTCACGATACGGTGCCCGTCGCCGGCCGGGATTAAGACCCTTTCCCGACGAACTCGTATTCCTTGAAATTCCTCCGCCAAACGTTCTGAGTATGCCCAATGGGTCGTTGCATCTACGCCGTTGAGGACGCCGCTCAGACCCAAGAGCAGCGCACCAGAACAAACCGATGTGACCATCCCACCAGTCTCATGAACTCGAGCGGCCCATTCCGCGATTGGTTTCAACTCCGCGGGGAGTGGCTTCCATGGGTCAAGGTGCATGTCCGGAACAATCACGAGATCCGTCTGAAATGGATCAGGCAACACTGATTCCGGTGTTATCAAGCGACCATTCATATCGCGATAGGCTGCACCATCCGGCGTGCAAAGGCGCGCTCGGAACGGCGATGGATGCATCTGTTTGCCATGTAGCATCGCCCAGTCTCGCCCTACTGATGCCAGTACATCCAGGATCGAATAGACCGTTGATGTTCCAGCCCAAGGAAGACCAATGACAACTGTTTCGAATGATTTTGACATATCATATGTCTGATTTTAGCCGTTCTTGTCGATCTACAAGCTAACGCAACTCGGCTTATCAATGCAAACGGTCCCCATCTGAGCGCCATGGCGCATTCAAAAATGGAGACCCAAATGAACGATCTTTCCTTGCCAGCTGACTTTGACGCTGAACGCGCCGAAGCCTTCGCCGGTCAGCTTGTCGACACAATTAGCAACGCCGCGACCTCCATTATGATCTCGCTTGGCCACCGTGTCGGCCTGTTCGACGCAATGGCCGCCCTACCGCCGAGCAGCATTGAGGCACTCGCCGCCTCAGCCGGTCTTGCTGAGCGCTACGTACGCGAATGGCTCGCCGTCATGGTCACCTCTCGTATCGTGGAGTATCATCCGGAGACGCAGATTTATTCTCTTCCTACCGAGCACGCCGCTTTTCTGACGCGGGCGGCCGCACCGAACAACATCGCTGTGACCAGCCAGTTTGTTGGGGTTGCCGCTTCCGTCGAGGAGCAGATGATCGAGCGGTTTCTGAACGGTGAAGGTCTGCACTATGGCCACTTTCTTCGCTTTCATGAGGTTATGGCGGAGGACAGCTACCAGACGACAGTAATGGCCTTGATCGACAGTATTCTGCCAATTGTCCCCGGACTGATCGAGCGCCTGACAGATGGTGTCGATGTTGTAGAGGTCGCATGTGGCGGTGGTCGCGCACTCCTCAAAATGGCGGAGGCGTTTCCGAACAGCACATTTACAGGCATCGATCTGTGCGAAGACGCCTTCGCTGAAGCGCGCGTTCAAGCGCTCAAGAATGGTCTGGACAACCTCACTTTCAGAACCTTGGACCTTAGCACCGTCACGGCACTCGGGAAGTTTGATCTCGTGACTGGCTTTGATGCCGTGCACGACCAAAAGGATCCTCTTGGACTGATCAAAACGGTCTTCCATTCACTAAAGGCAGACGGCGTGTTCTTGATGCAGGACATCGGCGGTTCGCGTGATCTCGTCACCAACATGGAAAACCCGCTCTCGCCGCTCTTGTTCACGATCTCACCGATGCATTGCACACCGATTTCCATCGGCCAGGGTGGCCCGGGACTGGGCACCATGTGGGGTGTGGAAACCGCACAGGACTTCCTGGCCGAAGCGGGATTTGTCGATGTGGAAACCCATCGCCTGCCGCATGACCAAGTCAACGCCTACTTCGTCGCCCGGCGCTAGCGGCTTCTAGTCCAAAAATGGAGCATGATATGAAGACACGCATTTTTCAGTGTCTCGCCGAAGCACGCCAGCGACACAAGACGCACCGCATTATCGCAAACACTCCAATGAGCATCCAAAGGGACATCGGGTTCATCGATGATCGGCCTGATGGGATGCTCCACCTATCACATTAGGAACCGGCCTATGAAACACGCCGACAAACATACACTTATCATCGGGGCCGGTTTAACCGGCCTCTCCACCGCGCACATCTTGCGGGAACAGGGTATTCCAGTGACCGTGCTGGATGCGTCTGACCGCGTTGCTTGGAACTGGCGGCAACGCCATCCTGCGCTACGGCTGAACGTTCATCGCAAGTTTGTCGCGCTGCCTGGAAAACCGGCGCCACGTTCTGACGGTGCCTACTTAAAGCGCGACACCCTCATCCAGCACCTCGAAGACTATGCCCATGATCTTCGCGACTGCATCGAGGCGGGCGTCATCGTCTCAAGCATTGAGCGCGCCCCGGACGGTTGGCGCGTGACTGCCGGTAGCCGATCGTACGATGCTCCGAATATCGTACTGGCAACCGGACGCGACCGAACCCCTCATATCCCCGATTGGCGCGGACTTGAGCGGTTCGAAGGAGAACTGATCCACGCTGCAAATATCGGCGACCTCTCGCATTACGACGGCAAGAGGGTTCTTGTTGTCGGCGCTGGCAACTCCGGCGGCGACGTGCTGAACCATCTCGCACGCCACAACCCGAAAGACGTGCGAATTTCCGTGCGGTACGGTCCTGCAATTGTTCCACAACGCGTATTTGGTTTTCCTTTGCATCGCGCGGCCAATCTGTTTGCCGCGATGCCGCTTTGGATGGTCGATCCCGCGTTCGCGATGACACAGCGCTTGTTCTTTTGGAGATCTCAAGAAGTACGGTTTGACGTCCCACTCCATGGGCGGCGGAACACGGCTCGTGACCGATGGGACGGCGTTTGCTATCGATGATGGCTTCGTCGCTGCGATCAAAAGCGGGCGTTTCAAGGTGGTTGGTGAGATCACCGAGTTCTGGGCCGACCGTGTTTTCTTCGATTGCCTCCGCACGTTTAAGCCGGATACGGTGATCTGCGCGACTGGATATAAAACGGCTTTGGAACGCTTGCTTGGTGGGTTTGCTGTCCTTAACGAAGCCGGGATTCCCAAGTCCCCAATGGGAGAGCCAGTGCCAGGACTGCCTGGGCTGTGGTTCAATGGTTTTCGACCTGAGTTCCAGGGCTACTTCCATTCGGCGGCAAAGGGTGCACGCCGTATTGCTCGCGGTATTCTTTCCGACGCAAGAACCGTCTCACCTGTCCAAACTTCGCCTCAGCGCGAGCTAGCTGCATAATCAATGTCAGAGTGCTTTGACGACGACCATCGTCGCGTTGTCGCCATTGCACTTCGCCAAGCTGAGGTATTCAACATGACCAAAAGCTCATTCTCGGAACACCTGATGTCCATGTCGGACGAGGTTTGGGAAAGACACGCCAATCCCTGGAGCGGATGGAGCCGCACTTCCATCCCGCTACTCTTTGTTGCGGCGGTTTGGAGCCGTGATTGGCTCGGATGGTGGTCGCTCCTCCCAATCGCACTGGTATGTCTCTGGACTTGGTGGAACCCACGCGCGTTTCAAAAAACCGATAGTCTCGACAACTGGATGTCCAAAGGTGTGTTTGGCGAGCGTGTATGGATTGCCCGCAAGGCGCCTCTAGTGCCGGCCCATCACAGGCGGATGCCCCATGTTCTCGCTGTTGCAAGTGGCCTGGGGCTTTTACCGCTAGCATGGGGTCTATGGGTGTTGGACCCTTGGCCAGTGCTCGCCGGATTGATCCTCGTGATGGGTGGCAAGCTTTGGTTTCTGGACCGCATGGTCTGGCTGTTCGAAGACACGGGCGGATTTGAGACCAAGCCCTAGTTTGCTTCGGGCTGGACGTAGACAAGCGTTGGGTCATCGTCAGGTGCAAGAGCACTTTCGTCAGGCGTGCAACCAATCCGCTCAGCCAGGCGAATGGATGGGGTGTTGTCAGGGTCAATATAGCTCACGGCGCGGGACCAATTGAGATCACCAATAACATAGTCGCGCAAAGCAAAGACTGCTTCGCCAGCAAACCCCTTACCCTTTTCCTTTGAAGACCAAATAGACCAAGTTAATTCCTTCTCCGGCCAGCCGATTGGATACCAAAGCCCAGCGGGCCCAATGGCGTCTCCTGTGTCCTTGCGACAGATAACAAAGGGTACTGATTGGCGCAGTGACCAATGTCCGAGGACGATCGCAAAGACACGCCACGCAAGATCGGTCTTACCTTCCCCACCGCCGACAAACCGCGCTCGCTCAGACGTGAAGAAGGCGGTCCATGCAGACAGAACGGCGGGCTCAGGTTTGCGAAGAATTAAGCGCTCTGTTTCAAGCATAGCATTCCCCATCGGATTATGGGTTCATTCGTTGTCACCAAGCGCTTTGATGCAGAAGGCTGAAATCGGACAAAATCGATCCGCATTGGTCAGTCTTTGAAGTGAGAGTTCCAAATTGCGACGTGCGTTGCGTCTCTTCCTTCATATGCACGGATCGCACCCGAGAGGCCTTCTGGGCCAGATAAGCCGCGACCTTCGGCAAGTTCGGTCATTCGCACAGTGTACCACCCGGTGACGCCACCCTCTGGCAGGTCTTCGAACCTCGGAAACGGCGGTGCTCTTGCCTCACCAGCAAGCCAAGCGTTTGGCAGCGAAGGGTCAAGAACCAGCGCGCGTGCCAATCCGACGACATCAATACCTGCCGAAAGGGCGTCGACTGCTTGCGCATACTCGAACTCTGCGGTCGCCATACTGGCAAAGCCGGCCACCCGTTCGGTGTGGTTTTCAGCTATTGGGATCGCTCCGCTCCTTCTTTCAACGCCTATTTTCAATTGCAATAGGCCCGAGATGAAGGGACCACAGGGGCCCATCGTATTGGTCTTGATAGAGCCAAATACGCCATCCATACTTGAGTGGCTGGCAGGCAATTGTGCGTGGCCACCGCCAGGGCATCACCGCCCACCTCGATTCAGGTCAAGATTGAAAGGCCCCCGCCCTACTCGGCACCGGCTCGCATTTGCGAAGCATCCGCCGTAGCGGGTTTCGGTCGTCGGTCTACCGGGATTTTGACCGACCCGTTCCCCGAGTGTCGCGAGCGAGGTTGAACGGCGACAGGCCAAAACCCCGAACCGCCAGGCACCTATCAATCGCAGCCCTCCCTTACGAGTTCTTTGGGGTGCGCGTTCTTCGTTTCCGAAGGAAGGGATGCTACATTCGCGCTCATGCCGATTATATCTTACGACGATGTACCACCCGTAACCCCAGAATTCATGGCGGCCTATGACAATGCCTCGCCAAGCGGCCATAGGCACCCTGCTTGCCGGGTCAATCGCCTTGCCAACATCGGTATCGACTGCCGCGCCGAGATGGGGTCACCTGTCGATCTCGACCGCCTTACCGACCGTGACTACGATTACCTTTGTGAGACGAGTGACGACGGGTGGCTGATCGCGGGCGGCGACGATACGAAGTTAAAGCGTCCGGACACCGCCCACGCTGAGGTTTGGCGCTACGGTCCAGACAACGCCGAGGATGGTGGGATCGCTCATAGTACCGTGGACGCCATGCTTCGCACGATCCGCTTTCCGCCTGTGACTTTCAAACCAAAGAAGATCAATTTCACTCCAAAGTCGGAGATTGAACTTCTGCTCGAGTACGAACCTGGATCCATCGCCGGTCGACTCTTCAGCCTGTTTGCAAAGGTTCTAGCCTGCCCATGCGGTCACTATGGAAACCCGTTCCACATCACACTTGTGCGCGGGGTCGAATTTCGTTCCGATGCACATAAGATAGAATACCTCCGCAACAAGCAGGCTGTGGTCGATGAGTGGCGTGAGACTTTTCCAGATGGGGTTAAATTCAATGACGGCGGTATCGATTTGTACGTCAACCGCGAAGAGATCCTGCATCACTATTCGCCCTCCGAGGTGTGCGGGGTTGAGGCGAACGTCGGAGCCCTCCTTTCGATGAGAGCTACGAATTTAGACAAATAGAACTTACTCCAACGCCGCGTTTCGAGAACTGACGACTAGCCCTACCAGCTGAAGTCGACCGGATTGGCGTGCGTGACACTGTCAACGCGCGCGAAGTGGTCTTCGAAAAGATGCACTTTGAAGTGTCCTAGGGGCAACCCGCGAGCACCGCTAGACCAATACCCGACCTGACAGATTGATCGTTTTACGATCGGTTAGGTCGGATTTGATTCAAGTTGTCCGCCGGAAGGGGGACTGGTGGACATGGTCAGAGACCTTTCGTTGGATCTGCGGGTTCGCGGTGAGCGTCCGGTGTAACCGCTCTGGCTGGGCGCTTGGACGCCCTATTGCGCCGCGGTTCAAGCGTAGTGCCAGGGCAGCAACTCGTCGTTCCGGGTGATCTTTTGGTCGGCAATTCGCCCGAGGACCGAGGTCAGCCAGGCTTGCGGGCTGATGCTATTGAGTTTGGGTGCTGGATCCTATGAGCCGTCCTGCCACCCCGAAAACGAAATGCCCTAAATTCCCGCATCGCTTAGCCCTCCTCACTGTTGAGCTTTACCCGTTTCGTCTAACCACGCCCCCCGAGAATCTATGGCCGCAGCCTGTCGGGGAGCGTCGCTTTGAAAGGTGGCTATTCTTAACGGCGCTTCACCTTCATCTCCTATCGCATCCGACTCTCGCAACGTGATGTCAGGCGGCGCATCTCATCACGGTAAGCGGCCGCGCTCTCGTCTCGAATGCCCTTAAGGCGCTCCAGGCGAACAGCCTCCTTTGGCGCTAGATATTATTTCCACTTCGGTACCGAAAATATATGTTATTTTTCGGTGCATATATCAAAGTAAGAATTAGCCGATAATATATGCTAATATAGCGCGAATATTCGCCTTCATTTATATTTAATCTTTAGCCGCAACGAAAGGAACGCAGGCTTTGACCACACAGGAAGACTTAAACGATGCGCTGATGGGCGGGTCAGATAAGGGGCATGAAACGAAGGATGGGCGTGCCTTGGAAGGCTCGTTCAGCAGCAGCTCCCTATTCGCCCGCTTTCCGTCGCCGTCTAGCGCTGGTAGAGGGCCATTCCCTGCCCGCGTACCGCGAAGGTTGGGGCTACCCTGTCTTGGTAGGGGCCGGATCGGAAATATCGTATAAAACTAGGAAAGCACCCCATGAAATCGCCAATAATCGCGCTCGCAGCACTGTCCTCGTTTCTCGGCACCATCACATCCGCTGTTGCGTACGAGGTATGCGAGGAATTCACGGTGCATTGGGCAGTAGACCACGTGCACTCTCTCGATCACGACAGGGACGGTCGCAGCGTCGGTGACACCATGATGGTCAAAGGCACAATGACAACTACCAGCGGCGTTCCCGTAGGCCCGATGTACGTGAATTCAACAGTGATGCCATACGGCGAAGAAATCACAGATGAAGACCCAATCCCGTTCTTTGCGACGATGCACTACATTTTCCCGACTGGGCGGCTTTCCACCTCGGGTATCTTCGAGCGGCATGACACAGGCCTGAACAAGGATTTACCCCCTGTACAGTTCGAGTACTCGATCATCGGTGGCACAGGGCTGTTTGCGTCTGCCAGAGGACAAATGGTTGCAAGCACGGACGAGGACGGCAATCGGACTCTGAATTTTCGGATCAGCTGCGCCGATTAGAGAGGGCCTAATCGAGTACGCAGCTCCAAGGAATGCGTCCTTGGGTGTCACCGCTGACCGTGCCGCAAGGCGCGGTCCTGTGGTGCACCCAAAAAACCTACGACGCGCGCAATGCGGCCATCAACTAAAAGAACACAGATCACCATCGGAAATGGATGCCCGCTTATGCAGCCTGTCGTAAGTAGACTTATACGGCTGATCGATCAGCACGGATGGGGCCCCTTGTTTGAGGAGGCCATTCAACGGGCTGCGAATCTGGACGCAACCACGATCGATCCCATCCGTTCTCTCGCAGACTATATTGAATACATTGACAACCTGCTCACGTGGATTCCCACTCAACACAGTAGCCGAATGCTAATATATGAAAAAATCGTTGCGTTCTACTTTATTTTGGATCAGGAGCCACTTTACGGGCTTCAATCCGCAGTCTCGCCTACGTCGCCGGAAACTCTAACGCCGCTCTCAGGTTGGATGAAGGACTATGCAAAAGCTTGGGGTCAGTACATGGACACCACAGAATCGGCGAAGGAGATTCCGTCGTTCCGTGATGATCCGCGCTTCCGCTGGGGCGACTATATGCCGCCACCAAGCGGCTACCTGACGTTCAACCAGTTCTTTGCACGACACACGAAACCAGGGGTACGGCCTGTGGCTGCGCCGCACAATCCGCGCGTTGTAGTGGCACCGGCTGATTCCACCTATGCCGGAACCTGGCCCATCGATGCCGAACCATCAATAGGAACCGAAGAACCGGTGGTCGAGACAAAGGGGGTTCGCTGGCCCATCGCCAAGCTGCTCGGAGACAGCGCCCACGCCGCGTCGTTTTCTGGTGGCGTATTCACTCACTTCTTTCTGAACAACTTCGACTACCATCGATTTCACGTACCGCTCGGCGGTGAGCTAGTGGAAACGCAGATCATCGAAGGTCAAGTCCGCCTTGATGTATCGGTGCGAGAATCCGATGTGGACGGGAAACCCGTCCGTGTCCTAAACGCAGACGATGGAGTGGGTTATCAATTCACGCAAATGCGCGGCGTTGCCATTTTGAGCACGGACGTCGGCCTCGTCGCCTGTGTACCTGTGGGAATGGCCCAGGTTTCGTCCGTCGTCTTCACGGGCGAACCGGGACGCTTGCTTCAAAAAGGCGAGGAGCTCGGCTACTTCCAGTTCGGTGGCTCCGATTTGATCCTGGTGTTCCAGGAACAAACTAAGGTCCGCTTCTTGGCCCAGATCAACGCGCACTACTTGCAAGGGGCTGCCATCGCGAATATCGGGCCGTGAGGCCCTCAAGTTGAACGCCGACACAGTGCGTCGTATTAGGCTAAACGTCACATTGAGAACGATCTCTAGGTCGTGTTCAGGATTTAAGGTTGGATGGGGTTCACTTGAGGTCAGGATCGTGATTCAAGGCTGATTTTGGAGGACTAGCCTTGAACACTGTGAGCCGTCCTGATGACCTGACGACCGCCCAGTGGGCGAGGCTGGAGCCCCTGTGCCAGGCGGATGTAAGGGCAAGCGCTGCCCACGCAGCGACAATCGACGGTTCTTGAATGCTGTGCTTTGGATGGCAAGATCAGGCGCCAAGTGGCACCATTTGCCAGATCACTTCGGCCGCATGGAAACAGTCAAGCAACGTTACTACGACTGGGTGGCCCGAGGCATCTTTGCGTAAATCTTTGATGCGCCGAACGAAGACCCTGATTTCGAATGGCTTTGCGTCGATGCCACCATCATCAAGGTGCGCCAACATGCGGCTGGCGCGCCGCGGAAAAAGGGGGGTCTGAAGCCCAGGCGATCGGTCATTCCAGGGGTGGCCTGAGTGCCAAACTCCACGGCGTCTGTGATGGTCTCGGATTGCCGCTCCGCCTTGGGGCGAGCCCCGGCCACCGCGGCGAAGTGCTTTTTGGCGCCAAGCTTATCGAAGGCTTCTCGCCGCACTACGTGATCGCGCGTACGACGCGGAGCATTTCCACGGTACGATCCTCAACCTTGGCGCTCGACCGGTGATCCCGCTGCGGCACAACCGTCGGCGTTCATACCCCTGCGACTGGTCACTCTACCGCGAGCGCAACCTGATCGAGCGGTTTTTCAACGAACCCAAACACTTCCGCCGCGTCGCTACGCGCTACGACAAGCTACACGATAGCTTCATGGGCTTCGTCACACTCGCCGCAATCCATGTCCAGCGCAGGTGAAACCTTAAATCCTGACCAGGATCTAGGAATCATAACTGACCCTCCGGGGCCAGTTATGATGGTGAAGCAGAAACCAACTGCTTCGGGAATCCCATGCCGATTCAGAACGAGCGCGAAGCGCTATAGCGTCACGCTGCCGCGGCAGCGTAACGTCCTCGTTCTATGACCTACCAGCGCGAGTTCGCCGGACGCCCACTATTCGCCGCACTCGGACGGGGTATCAGCCTGTTGCTCTGAGGGCCCGCGCCGTGAAGGTGATGTTGATTGCCACTGTGGGTCGGCTTCCAAGCGTTTCGGTTAATCACCGGTAGAGCCACCTGCCCTTGCAACCAAGGCTGATCCACTGGAATGCCAGCGTGTGCAAATAGGTCGGCGACCCGCGCCTTGAACTTTTTGAAGTAATGGCCACTACGTAACCCAGTTCGACTACGCGATCCGTTCTTCAGCGCCTGGAGGATAATGCCGGCGCGATAGGTTATGAAATCTTGCCTATCGATCTCCTTTGCACACACCCCCATCCCAGGCACGATGCAGATGGATTGATTTGGCGGCGTCGATGCCACGCTCATACAAGGCGGGTCGGCGGGAATACCTTGCGTAAGCGCTGGATACGACGAACCAAAATTACTTTTGTTGTTCCCAACGTACTCCCGGAGCGGATAGATCTGTTCCCCCATCTGCGCTCTACTCGCAAGGTGAACAATGATACCATCGTTGCGCTGCCGACCAGGAATGGCGACACTCATCTTCAGGACATTTGCAGACCCGGGAACAAAACCTCCCGCAATTAGCTGGAAGATCTGCGAAAATGTTTCGAAACGTTTGTTCTCACTCGCATTTATAAAAATGCGTACAGATGGATGGCTGTGGGGGCTTCTTGTTAAATGGAAATGACGTCCCCTCAACTGCTCCTCGTCCAGTCTATTTAGCTTCGAGACTGATACGTCTCGTATAAAATCACCTTCGGTGGGCTTGTGACTATCCTTACGCTGAAAATCAACCTGCCAAGGTGAATTTGTGACAATCTTATTTACGAAGCTGCGAATGTCAGAGCGTGACGCTGATGTCAGCTTTAGGCTACGATTGTTGATGAAACAACTGATGTAATCAACGGCAAGGCTGTCACGCTCAGCGATCGCCTCCGCCTCACGCCCACTTAAATCGCGAGTGCTCATCTTCATGATGAGACTCCGGTCGCTCCACACCCACTTTAACCATTGCTCTAGTTCCAGATGCATCAAACAAGTCCTTAAAATGGCGGCTTCAACAGAATTTACCGCCAGCACAACAAATATTATCTACGAAAAACTCTTGGAATTTACCAAGTCGATACTCTCGAAATCAACATCGGCGAATAATTTACACACACAAGAGCCTCACCTCCCCAAAAAACATACAGATCATGATTGGCTTGCCAACCGAGCGAGAAGCGCCAATTGGTTATGGAAGGGCTTCGTTTTCTATAGATGGATATTTTCGAACCGATATCGTTATTAAATGTTGTATAGGTTTGATGTCGATTTCTTAGAGCCCGTTTCAAAAGGTATGGTAGCGTGCGATGCGGCACGACATGAACTTGATCACGGAGATCTGGATCATGGTTTGTACGGTTGCTGCGAAGCGCTTGAATTTCTTGGCGAGCCGGCGGTTAATAGTGATCCATGCGAAGGTGCGCTCGACGGCCCAGCGCTTCGCCTGAACGACGAAGCTGGGGTCGGAGCGCCTGACGATCTCGACAGGGCGCGGCGCGGTCACGGCGACCCTCGGCCGTTGGTATCACGCGTCGGCAAAGAAGCACTCGACGGTTTCACTGAACTCGACACGATTACTCCACATCTATCAAATGCCGTACCAACAACTCAATTATAGCTTAAATTCTATCGACCTGTCGCTTTATACTTGTGGCGGAAAATGGCGTTATTGCCGCGGCCTTCACCATAATGGCCTGGTGCGGGTGCGGTAGCGCCGTTGCGGCGATCGCCTGGATCGGTACATCTTCATCGCCCAACACTGCATCACAGCCGGCCTGGAATGGGCCAAGGTCCGTTACATCGGTCAGGAAAGCTTCCATCTGCACAACATCCGAAAGCGTTGCGCCGACCGAATTTAGAATATCGCACACATTCGTCAGTGTCTCTCGTGTCTGGATTTCTACGTCGATGATCGGCGGTAGGCCGCGTTGCAGCGACACGCCGGCAAATGAGTTGTCGGGCAGCCGCGCACTGGTGCCGGACACGAAAGCCATGTTGTCGACCCGCTTAACGTGCGGGAACTGGCCAAGCGGTTGGGCTTTGTGCGGCAGTGTGCGGGCCTCGATGAAAAGCCCTTTGCCGATCTTTGCCGTGGCCGCCCGTAACGCCTTGACCACATCATCGAGCTTGCCGCGGGGAAGACGCGATGATGGCGCGGAAACGGCAAGTGCTGCAAGGATCGTACCGTGGGGGCCCTTTAGCGGTACCGCCACGCAGTTGAGGCCTTCCTCAAGCTCTTCACGCACCTCGGCAAACCCAAGCTCAGACACAGCACGCACCGCGTGGCGAAGCTGTGAGATGTCCGTCAGGGTCCGTGCTGTAAACGGCTCTAGCTCGAGTTCGCCCATCAACTCTTCACGGCGCAGTGGCGCAAGAGCGGCAACGAAGAGTTTGCCGAACGCTGTCGCGTGCAAGGGAAAGTGCTGATCCTTGCGCATGGCAAAGGCAAACGGCCGGGCGGGCTCTGCAAAGACGAGCGAGCGTATGACTCCGTTCTCGAAGGCAGCGAGGGTTACCGTTTCGCGCAATTCCGTCGCCAAGGCTTCGACAGGTCCGCGGGCGCGATCGGCAAGAACGTCCGGGTGATCGGCATGACGGCCAAGCTCCGCCATCAAAAACCCAAGCCGGAATTTACTGTCATCGCCGCGGGTCACGGCTCCGACGTCCTCAAGCGTTAGTAGAAATCGATGAGCGGTCGGCGGCGCGAGACCTGTGGCCTCGGCGATTTCTGCCGTCGAAAGGGGACGGCCGGCCGCGCCGAAGACGTTCAGAATATCGAACGCCTTGAAAACGGAGTTGTTCTTCGGCGTACCCATGGCGTCTGCTTAACGCCCGATCGGGCGCCATTGCGGCGCGTCAGGTAGGCGCGGACTTCTAGTCCTCATCGGGCCCATCCTCGCGGTCGCTTTTCTTTTCGAGCCCAGCACTGAGGAATTTTTGGACCGAGGCGGCGTCGACCGAGCTGAGCCCGACCTCCTTTAAGAGCGAATCCACCACGGGCGCGTGGGCGCGGTAGCGCAGTGCGCTGTTTACCACCTGGTCCGGCAGACTTTCGCCACCACGACCATCGCCGCTCCCGCTCCCCGCTGCGCCGTCGCCAGCGGGCCCGCCGCCAGCCCCTTCCGCGCCGGCTAACCCGGTCAGCTGGATGATGCGGATGTCGTCGATCTCCTCCATCGGCTTGGCGCTTTCGCGGATGATCTCCTTCAAGTGCGCAATAACCGACAGGCGCACCTTCAACTCCATGAGCTCGGTGGACATGGCGTTTTCAGCCTCCGTCAGCGCCCGTGCGGCCTTGGCATCCACCTGACGGCGCACGGCCTCGGCCTCGGCGTGCGATTTTTCGGCCGTCGCCTCGGCGTCGGCGATCGTGCGGATCCGCTCAGCCTTGGACGTTGTTTCGACAGCCGCGGCCTTTGCAATGTCTTCCGCCTCGCGGAACCGAGCTTCAGCGGCAACGAGCATCCCCACCGTATCGCGCTCGGCCTGCGTGCGTGCTTTGATGAGTGCCACGACGTTTTCCCGCTCCTCACGTTCACGGGCGCGCAGGAGCGTTAGTTCTTCCTCCGCCTTCACAAGGTCTGCCTTGGCGCGCTCGGCCTCCGACAGTGCTTTGATCTGGCCGAGCTGGCTTTGTGCCACGGCCACGTCGCGCTCATGCTCAGCTTCGGTGACCACCTGCTTGTTTGTGATGGCGTGGCGGTCGATTTCGGCCTCCACGTCGAGGTCGCGCTTGGCAAGGGTTTCCTTACGCGTGGCGCGGGCAAGGTCGACATCGCGATCACTCGCCACGCGGTCGAGCGCAAGGTCTCGCTCTTGTGCAATTTTTAGCTTGTCCGTTTCCGTGGCGTTCTGGATCGCTGCCTCATCGGCCTCGCGCTTGCGCTCGGCCTCGACCCTTGTGGTTTCGGCGTGCTTTGCCGCGCGCTCCATGGCAAGACGCTGCTCGCGCTCGATGCGGCGAAGTTGGACGGCAAGCTCGCTTTCGATCGCCGCTTCCTCGATTTCGCGCTTCTTTGCTGTGTCGCGCCGCTCCACCTCGCTTTCCGCCGCGAGGCGCTCAAGCTCGCGATCCTGGTCGGCACGGGTGGTGGCAACGTTGATGGCAAGCTCGGAGGCTACACGAGCCTCTTCCGCCGCCTGGCGTTTGGCAGCTTCTTCAGCAACGACCCGCGCATTTTGCTCGGCCCGGCGAACCGCCACCTCTTCCTGTTGGGCAAGGCGGGCGTACTCGGCTTCCCGGGTCAATTCCAGGCGGCGCTTCTCGGTTTCCAGTTCCTTTTGCTGGAGGGACACCACCGAATCTTGTTCAATGGCGTTGCGCTTGAGGCGCCGCTCTTCGATGTCGGCGGTGAGGCGGGTCAAGCCCTCCGCATCAAAGGCGTTGTTGGGATCGAAGAATTCGCGGTTCGTTTGGTCGAGCGCAGTGAGCGACGCTGATTCGAGCTCAAGGCCGGTCTGCTCGATTTCGCCGGCCACCAGCTCTTTGACCCGGCGGATGTATTCGCCGCGCTGCTCGTGCAGCTCCTGGATGGTCATTTCGGCGGCGACGGTGCGCAGAGCGTCTACAAAACGTCCTTCGAGGAGATCGCGCATGGATTCAGCCCGGGCGGTCTTTGCGCCCAGCGCCTGGGCGGCAATGGCAATGGCCTCGCGGCTCGCCCCCACCCGCACATAAAACTCAGCCGTTACATCGATGCGCAAGCGGTCCCGGGTGATGATGGAATCCCTGTCGCGCCGGCTCACTTCCAGCCGGTAGGTGGTCATCGTCACGCGCGTCAGGTCGTGCAGCACCGGGATAACGAACGCGCCGCCGCTCTCCACCACCGTTTGCCCGCCAAGGCCGGTGCGGACGAACGCCACCTCCTTGGTAGCCCGCTGATAGAGCCACCAAAAGATGATCCACAAGATCACGACGATGATGAACGCGATCACCAGGAACACGAAGACGCTGGCGAAGATATTCAATGTTGGGCCCTCGCGAGTGCGCCGGCGCGGCACGCCCTTTGCGCCGCTCCGTCAACGGCGATGATACGCACAGCTCCCCCTCCATCTCAATAAGTGGTTTACAATCTCATTTTTGCCGATACCTTCTCTCTCCATGCAGAACGAGATCGGGAGGTGGCCGCACGGTGCTCGAGACACGCGCTCTGCCTGCGCCGAAATTCCGCTACGCGCCCGCGGTGGAGGCCGGCCCTTTCATCCGTACGGCGGGGCTCGTTGGGCTCGATCCGGCCGCTGGCGAGCTTGTTCCCGGCGGTGCCGCGGCTGAGTTCGAGCAAATTATGACAATGCTGTTCGGCCTGATGGAAGACAATGCGCTGTCGCTAAAGGACCTTGTGAGCGCGACGCTTTATGTGACCGACTTCGACGACTTTCCCAAGATCAACGCGGTTTGGGAGCGTTTCGTCCCGGCCGGCGGTCCCCTGCCCGCCCGCACTGCCGTCGGTGTTTCGGCGCTTCCTTTGGGAGCGGCTGTGGAGGCGGAATTCATGCTCATGAAGGACCAAAACTGACGTGGCCGATGGCGATCTCAAAGCGGTGGCAAAGCCATCTGGCGAAACGCTCGCCCACAAAGCAAAACCGCGGGGCGCCTATCCGCACTTTCGGCGCGCTGGCGCCTTTGTCTTTATCTCCGGCACCAGCGCGCGGCGGCCGGACAACTCGATCGCCGGTGCGCAGGTGGACGAGATGGGCACCGTCAATTTAGACATCCGCGCCCAAACTGCCGCCTGCATCGAGAATCTCGGTGACATCCTGGAGGCGGCTGGCGGTGGGCTCGAAAACCTCGTCGATGTCTCCACCTACCTCGTCAACATGAACGATTTTGGCGGCTACAACGAAGTCTACGCCAAATACTTCGCGCCTGACGGGCCGGCGCGCACCACGGTCGCGGTGCACCAGCTTCCCCACCCGCACCTTCTCATCGAGATGCGGGCCACCGCGTACATTGCTCAAAACTCAACGTCGACCTGAAAGGACCGCGCCATGGCACAAGGCGAAATTGTCGCTGGCTTCATCGCCCCCCATCCGCCGCACCTGGTCTACGGTGAGAATCCGCCCCAGAACGAACCCCGCTCCAAAGGCGGTTGGGAGCAGTTGCGCTGGGCCTACGAGAAGGTGCGCGAAGCGATCGATGAACTAAAGCCCGATGTGCTGCTTGTTCATTCGCCCCATTGGAACACGGAATTGGGGCACCATTTCCTGGCCGTGCCGCACCTTTCGGGAAAGTCCGTCGACCCGATTTTCCCGAATCTGTTCCGCTATAATTTCGAGCTCGATGTGGATGTGGAGCTGGCCGAGCGGGCTTGCGAGGAAGCGAAAAAAATCGGCCTCGTCTCCAAGCTGATGCGCAACCCGCGCTTTCGCGTCGATTACGGAACGATTACTTCGCTTCATCTTGCGCGGCCGCAGTGGGATATTCCGGTGGTCGGCCTATCGGCCAACAACTCGCCCTACTACCTCACCACCGAGGAAGGCTTTGCCGAGATGGACCTTCTGGGCAAGGCAACGCGCAAGGCGATCCAGGGGCTCGGCCGCCGCGCCGTCCTCCTATGCTCAGCGACCATGAGCCATCGCCATTTCCAGGAAGAGCCCGACGTTCCGGAAGACATGTCGAAGGAACATCCTTACTCCATGGAGATGTACCAGTGGGACATGCGCCTGATCGATCTCATGCGCCGTGGCCAATTGAGCGAAGTGCACCGCCTGCTTCCAGAGTTCGTGGAAATCGCCTTTGCCGAATTCAAGGCCGGTTCCTTTACCTGGATGTTTGCGGCGATGGACTATCCTGAACTTCCGGGCGAGTTACTGGGCTTTGGCAACGTCATCGGCACCGGCAATGCCGTGTTTAAGTGGGACCTCACCAAGCACGGCCTCGCTTCGCCGGCGCGGGATTGGAACGGGGCGTCGCGATCGGCCGCAGGCTCTTCCTTCGCGCCGCTTCCGTCAACACCATCAGGTGGTGCGCTTTACGATGGCCCCGGACCTGCCATCGGTGCCGGAAACCGCTGACGACCCTGGAGATTCTTTGAATGCCGGTCGTTTCTGCCTTCCTCGTGCCGGGCAATCCGCTGCCCTTTCTGCGACCCGAAAACCCGCCTTGGAGCGGGATTGCCACCGCGTACCGCGCCGCCGGGCGCACCCTTCAAGCCTCGCGACCCGATACGATCCTGCTTTACTCCACCCAATGGATGGCGGTGTTGGACGAGCTTTGGCAAACCCGCCCAACGCTCTCTGATATTCACGTTGATCAGAATTGGTACGAATACGGCGACCTTGAATACACGATCAACTGTGATGTGGAACTGGCGGAAGCGTGTATTACGGGCTCCAAGGAGATCGGTATATCGTCAAAGGGCGTAAACTACGACAAGTTCCCCATCGACACCGGCACCATTGTCGCCAACAGTTTTATGAATGACGGAAGCCGCATTCCGCTGACCATCGGCGCCAACAATCTTTACCACTCCTTCGATGAAACCGTTCGGCTTGCCGAGATGGCGGTGAAAAAGGCTGACGCCCTCAACCGGCGGGTTGCCGTTGTCGGCGTTGGCGCCTTGTCGGGCTCAATTTTCCGGCGCGAGATCGACATTCGCTCTGACGGCATCACCACCGCCGAGGACGATCAGTGGAACCGCCGCATGCTGGCCGCGATGGAACGCGGCGGGCGGGGAGAGCTCGCCGAGCTTGCCCAGGAGTTTGCCAAAGGCGCCAAGGCCGAGATGGGTTTTAAGCAGTTCGCCTGGATCATGGGCGCCCTCGGCGGTGAAATCCGTGGAGCGCGTATCCATGCCTACGGCGCCACCTACGGCGCGGGGGCGGGCATCGTCGAATTCCGGTGCTGAGTTCAAAGTTCAAAACGATCGGGAAACGGCCACGAAGGCCGGCCGACACGAGAGGAGGTGAGCCATGAAGACCATTGCCCTGGGGTTGGCCGCGACCGCGCTCGCGCTCGTTGCCGCAACGCCGGCCACTGCGCAGGACGAATGCGTTATCAAAGTGGGTCGCGTGGTTCCCATGACCGGCCCGCTGCTCGATATGGGCCGCGAAACGCCGTGGGTGGATGACCACAAGATCGGCGCCATCAACGAGGCAGGCGGGCTCGAAGTGGGCAGCCAGATGTGCCGTATCGAATACGAAATTTACGATTCCAAAGGCACCGCCGCGGGCTCGGCAGAAGCCGCCCAGCGCGCGATCCTTGAAGATGAGGTGGACGTTCTTCTAGCCCAGGGAACGCCTGACACCACCAATGCGCCGTCCGACCTTTGCGAGCGCTACGAGGTGCCTTGCATTACCTCAAACACGCCGGTGGAGGCCTGGCTCTACGGCCCCGACGGCCAACCGAAAGAATACAACTGGACGCACCACTTCTTCTTTGCAGTGCCCGACCTCGTGAAGAACCACGTGGGCATGATCAAGGCGCTTCCTGGTGGCTTTAATGGGCGCATCGGTTTTCTGTACCCCAACGACCCTGACGGGGTTGTCTTTGCATCCCTGTTCGGCCCTGCCTTCGAGGGCGAAGGTTGGCAGACCGCAGATCCGGGCCGCTTTGAGCAGGGCCTTCCCGACTATTCGGCCATCATCAACCAGTTTAAGCGCAACCGGGTCGAAGTCGTAACCGGCGTACTCGCCCCGCCTGATCTTCAGACATACATGCAGCAGGCCGCCCAAGCTGGCTATAAGCCAAAGATGTACATCATCGACAAGGGTACGGGTTACCCGGAACCCATGCGGGCGCTGGGCGACTTCGGCATCGACATCTTGAGCGTCAATTTCTGGTCCCCCGCCTTCCCCGGCGAAAGCGCGTTTGGTGGCTACACCGGCCAGGATCTGGTGGACCGCTACCACGAAGCGAACCCTGGCAAACTTTATTCGCCGCCGCTGGCTTGGACGGATGCAAGCTACGATGTGCTGTTCGATGCCCTCCAGCGGGCGGGTTCCACCGACAAGGCCGCGCTACGCGACGCGCTCTCATCCACCGATGTGAACACCGTGGCGGGCAAGGTCGCCTTCAACGACCAGAATTTTTCGATCTCTCCCCTTGGCGGTGCACAGTGGCGTCGCGATGACGATACTGGCGATCTCGTAAAGGAGAACGTTTTCAACGACGTCTACCCAGACGTTGAAAAGACAGCCGATATGCGGGTTTATCAGCAGTAAACCCCGCCATGGCCGCAGTATTCCGGCACTTCGCCACCCAAGAGGACCTTGAAAAGGCCTACGATGTGGAGGCGTCCGTGCCGGACTTTGCGGCCTATGCGCGGCAGTTCGTTGAAAGCTCCTCCCGGACCCGCGATCGCCAGCCTTGCGAACTGGGCGTCCGCTACGGCCCGACCCGCGATGAGTACGCCGACATTTTTCCCGCCGCGCGGCGGGGATCGCCGATCCTCATCTTCATCCACGGCGGGTTTTGGCGCTCCTTGTCGGCGCGGGAATTTTCCTTCTGCGCCACCGGCGCCCAACGGGCTGGCGTGACCGCCGTCATCGCCAACTATTCCATCGCTCCTGGTGCACGTATCGGTGAGATGGTGCGCCAGATGCGCGCCCTCGTCGCCTGGTGTTACGCCAATGCCAAATCGATCAATGGCGATGCGGATGCCATTTACGTCTGCGGCCACTCTGCCGGTGGCCACCTCACGGCCACCACCCTTTTGACCGACTGGCTGGCCCACTACGATCTTCCAGAAAACACCGTGAAGGGCGGCGTCGCGATCAGCGGCCTTTTTGACCTCGCGCCGGTCAAGCTGCTGTCCTTTGTGCAAGGCGATCTTCGCCTCACCGATGAAGAGATATTGACCCATAGCCCGGCACGTTCCATCCGCCGGGTGCGCCCTCAACTCCTTGTCACCTATGGCTCCGAAGAACCGTCAGAATTCCTTCGCCAGTCCGACGAGTTCCTTCAAGACTGGCGGCGGGTGGGAAATCGGGGCGCCTTCCTTCCCCAGCCAGGTCGCAACCATTTCACCGCCATCACCGATCTTGCGGAGCCGAACAGCGCCCTTTGCCGGGCGGTTCTTGCCATGATGGGCCACACACCGCGCCCACACGACCCCAGCCGCCCCGGCGCGGTTCCGAGCGTCGAAGATCTCATGCGAGGCGTTTCGGTTTGAACGAGCCCCTCCTGCGCGCCACCAACCTTTCAAAATCGTTCGGCGCGGTCGTGGTCGCCCAAGACATGTCTTTCGACGTTGCCGAGGGCGAAGTGCTGGGCATCATCGGCCCCAACGGTGCAGGCAAAACCACCCTTTTCGGCCTCCTTGCCGGCTCCGTTCCCCTCGATGGCGGGCAGATATCCTATGGCGGCAACGACATTTCCGCGTATCCCACCTTCGAGCGCGCACGGCTTGGTATTGCTCGCACCTACCAAATCCCGCGTCCGTTCACCCACATGACGGTGGCGCAAAACCTTCGCGTGGCGGCGCTCTTTGGTGGAGACCTGGAAGACGCCGAGTGCGATGACTGGATCGCTCGAATCCTAGAATTTACCGGCCTTGAGAAGGAGCGCGACACCCTCGCCGGTCGTCTGCCGCTCCTGGGTCGCAAGCGGCACGAGTTGGCCCGCGCCCTCTCCTCCCGCCCGAGCCTCCTTTTGATCGACGAGGTGGCTGCCGGCCTCACCGACGCGGAGGTGGAGGATTTCATCGCCCTTGTGGCGCGCATTAAGGATGGCGGCATCACCGTGGTGTGGATCGAACACGTCATGAAGACGATGCTGCGTGCCACCGACCGGTTGATGGCGCTCGCGGGGGGCGCAATCATCGCCGAGGGGCCGCCCCAGGCGGTTATCCGCTCTGAGGAGGTGCGCCGTGTCTACCTTGGCGCGTAGGGGGAGCCTTTTCGCCGAAGCGGGGCGGGACGGGCGCTTCCCGATCCTTTCGGTCAAAGGTCTTTCGGCCTGGTACGGTGAGTTGCGCGCCCTCTTCGACGTGTCTTTTACGGTCAACCCCGGCGAAGTTCTCGCCGTTATCGGGGCCAACGGCGCCGGCAAATCAACGCTCTTAAAATCCATCACGGGAATGATGAACCGCGGTGCCGCCGCCCACATCGAAGGCGCCATCGAGTTTCAGGGCCGGCGCCTCGACAAGCTGCGCACCGAGCGCATTGTGGCCACCGGCGTCACCATGGTGCCCGAGGGCCGACACCTCTTTCAGCGCATGAGTGTGGAGGAAAACCTCCTCGTGGGCGCACACATTTCCCGGGCCCAGCCTGACGCACGCAGGAAGCTCGACGAGATGTATGCCCTCTTCCCTCGCCTCGCGGAGCGGCGCGACCAACCGGTGCGGCAAATGTCGGGTGGCGAACAACAGATGGTGGCAATCGGACGGGCGCTCATGTCCTCGCCCGCCCTTGTCCTTTTCGACGAGCTTTCGCTGGGCCTCGCGCCCATCGTGGTCGACGACATTTATGAGCGGCTGAAGGAGATCAATCGCACGGGCCTCACCTGTGTCGTCATCGAGCAAGACATGAAGAAAGCGCTTTCGGTCGCCGACCACGTGATTGTCATGCTGGAGGGCGAGGTGGTGCTGGAAGGCGCACCGCACGAACTCTCCGAAGCTGAAATCACCGACGCTTACTTCGGGTCTCGCGGGAGCGCACACACGCCATGACGCCCCTCCCCTTCGAAGAACAGGTCTATTGGACCGTCATCGACATTGCCAATGCGTTCCTGACCGGCGCGCTGCTGGGCGGCACCTACGCCATGATCGCCTACGGCCTCGCCCTTTCCTTTGGCGTCATGCGCCTCGTCAATCTTGCCCATGGCGAATTCCTCATCGTTGGTGCCTACCTTTCCGCTGTCATCCTCGCCGTGGTGCCGATCCCGCCCTTTTTCGTCCTCGTCTTCGTGGTGCCGATCATGTTCGCGCTCGGCTACGGCCTCCAGCGCCTTCTCCTCAATCGCGTTTCGGTCCAGTCCATGGAACGGCGCGGCATGTCAGCCAATTTCGGGTTGATGGCGCCGATCCTCGTTACCTTCGGCCTCGGCATTTTTATTTCGCATCTTCTTTTGTCTATCTTCGCGTCCGATGCTATGTCGATCAAAAACAACCTCGCTTTTTCGGCGATCCGTCTGTCCATGGATCTTTCCATCTCCACGTTGCGGTTCATCTTCTTTTTGATTGCCATAGCGCTCCTGATCGCGCTCACCATCTTCCTGCGCCGCACCGCGCTGGGCCGTGCCATCCGAGCGACGTCGGACAATCCCACCTACGCCGCCCTCATGGGTATTCGCACCGATCACATCTTTGCCGTCGCCCTCGGGCTATCGCTCGCGATCAGCGGCGTTGCGGGCTTTATGATCGGCATGACGCGCACCTTCCAACCCTTTGACGGACCGCAGTTCATCCTGACCGCGTTCGGCGTTGTCATCATCGGCAGCATGGATTCTTTGGTGGGCTGCCTCGTGGGCGGCATCTTGTTGGGGATCGTGCAAGTGCTTGCGGGCACCTATTTCGGCCCGTCGGCCCAGCTCGTGGGCGGGTATATGCTCGTCCTCTTCGTGCTGGCCTTCTTCCGCGAGGGTCTATTCTCCAAATGACCGGCCTTGCGGGCGCCATCGACCGGATCTTGTCGCCAAAGGTGGGCGCGGGGGTCCTCATCGTGCTCGGTGTGGTCCTCATCCTCTTTCCGTTGGTGGGGGAAAGCGCGCGCTACTTCGCCGTCCTTTTGATGACAGTGTTCTTGTTCGCCACCCTCGGTCACGCCTGGAACCTTTTGGCGGGCTTTTGCGGGCTCTTGTCGTTCGGCACCCAGGTTTATGTGGGCCTTTCCGGCTTCACCGTTGCCATCGCCGTCTACTATTTCGGGGTTCCTGTCTGGGTGGGCGCCATCCTCGGCGCCATTGTCGCGGCGCTCTTTGCCTGGCTCCAGGCAATGCCGGCGTCAGACCGCAACATGCGTCGCAACACCACCGTCGGCGTCATCATCGCGGTTATCCTTTGGGCAATCTACGAGATCATCATCGCGGTCAATCCCGCCGCAGACGTTTTTGGCAGCGACTATATTCGCCGTGTCATCCTGCTCTTCTGCATTTTCTTGGGCGCACTACCGCTCCTCAAACTTCAGGGCGCTTACTTCGCCGTTGCCACCTGGCTCATCGCGGCGGCTGTCGCCTCCATCTTCAACGAGTGGCAGGTGGTGGGCGCGGGCGGCGGCATGACGATCCCGTCCGATACATCCATCGCCGAGCGCTACTATGGGGGTCTCATCATCCTTGCCGCATCGACCCTCGTTGTCTGGTGGCTCCTGAACAGCCGGTATGGCGCCGCGCTCACTGCCGTGCGCGATGATGAGGAAGCTGCCACCGCCATCGGGATCGACATTCGGCGCATCAAGACGATGGTGTTCGTCATTTCCGCGCCCATGGCAGGTCTTGCGGCGGCGGTTTACTATATCGACACCGTCACCATCACACCGCCCGACGCGTTTTCGATCCGATGGTCGGCCTACGTGGTCTTCATTGTCGTCGCCGGCGGGATGGGCACCTTGTGGGGACCGGTGGTGGGCGCGGTTCTGTTCGTCATCGTGCAACGCTTCCTGGTGGGGTTTTGGGGCGGCGGCGAGCTTACCCTTGGGATCGCTGCGGTGCTCCTCATCCTTGTCTTGCCGCGCGGCGCCGTTGGGCTTGTGGAAGACCTGAAACTCTGGGCTGGCCGACGCCGCAACGGCAACGCGCCCGTGCACCCGATGAAGCAACAAGCGGTGGCGCGGGAGGCGCTCGGCCAACTCACCGGTAACTTGGCGCACTCCACAGGCGCCGACCGCGGCACCAGGGCCAGCTCGCCAGGCGCGGGTGTCGTCGCAGCGGCCCTCGTCCCGGGCAGCCCGCTCCCTGCGCTCCGGCCAGAGAACCCACCGTGGCAAGATCTGGCGCATGCGGCCGGCACCCTCGGCGAACGGTTCAAACAAGCGCGGGTCGACACGGTGGTCGCCTTCCTCGAACCGTGGCGGGGTGCGGCCGGTAACGAGATTTTCGCCGGAAATACCCTTCGCGTGCGCTACGGCGATCCTTCCGTAGGTGCCATCGCGTGCCGTGCGGATGTCGATGTGTCCCTTGCGGATGCCGTGCTTCGCACTGCGACGGCACACAGAGTTCCTGTGGTTGGCATCAATGCTTTGAACCAGCCTGTTGAAGGCGCGGTGGTGGCGGCCAACACGCTCATCGATCCCAGGGGCGCATTCCGGTTCGTCTTCTGCGGCGCGGGCATCGGCGGTCGCGATGCGGACCTCGGTGCGATTTTTGCGCAAGAAGCGGCGGCACTGGGGCGACGCATTGCCATCGTCGGCGCTGGGTCGTTGTCGGGGGCAATACCTCCCATGACCGTTTCACCGGAGGAGGACGCCATCACCTCGGCCGCCGATGACGCCCGCAACAGACAGCTGCTTGGCGGGCTGATGGCTGCCGATGGGCGCGCCATAACCGTCACTGCGGGAACGGCTGGAACGAACCTGTCCCATGTCGCCTTTGTGGTCGGCGCGCTCGGAGATCGTTGGAGTGGGGCGGACGTATTGGCCTACGGCGCCACCGGCGGCGTGGGTAGTGCTGTTGTGGCATTCCACATCACCTAAGGAGGTTGGACGGAGACTATGGACGCAACCAACGTGCGCCTCCTCAACTTCATTGATGGCACCTTCGTGGAAGGCAGCACCGGACAGTGGTTCGACGACATTTGCCCCACCGACGGAAAACGCCACGCCATCGTTTGCGAAGCCTCCCGCGACGACGTGGACCGGGCCGTCCGCGCCGCCCGCACCGCCCTCCATGGACCATGGGGCCGCGCCACCACGGCCGAGCGCGTCAACATCCTGGCCGCCATCGCGGCGGAGATTGAGCGTCGCTTCGATGAGTTTCTCGCCGCGGAGGTGGCCGACACAGGAAAGCCCCACAGCCTTGCGCGCGCCGTCGATATTCCGCGGGGAGCAGCCAATTTTCGGTCCTTTGCCAGCATCCTGTCGGGCCGTGCTGCTCCTTCATTTTCCACCGAAACCCCTGACCAAACGGGGGCCATCAACTATGCTGTGCGCAAGCCCAAGGGCGTCATCGCGGTCATCAGCCCGTGGAACCTCCCGCTCCTCCTAATGACCTGGAAAGTCTCCCCGGCGCTCGCTTGCGGCAACACGGTGGTGGTCAAACCCTCCGAAGAAACGCCCTATACCGCAACGCTCCTTGGCGAAGTGATGAATACTGTCGGCGTTCCGCCTGGTGTCTTCAACGTCGTACATGGTTTTGGACCAGGCTCAGCCGGCGCCTTTTTAGCCGAGCACGAGGGGGTCGATGCCATCACCTTCACCGGCGAAACCAAGACCGGTGAGGAGATCATGCGAGCCGCCGCTGCGGGCACCCGCGATCTGTCGGCTGAACTGGGCGGTAAAAACCCAGCCATCGTATTCGCCGATGCCGACATCGACGCGGCCATTGAAGGCACCGCCCGCTCATCCTTTACCAATTGCGGCCAGGTGTGTCTTTGCACCGAGCGGGTTTATGTGGAGCGACCGATCTTCGAGCGCTTTGTCGAGGGACTTGCAAAGGAAGCAAACAGTCTGGTGCCAGGAACGCCCCAGGACGCTGCCACCACCATCGGCCCCCTCATCAGCAACCAGCACCGCGAGAAGGTGACCAACGCCTATCGTGATGCAGTGAACGCTGGCGCCTCAGTAATGGCTGGTGGCGGCGTCCCTGCCATGGCCGACGCCCTCGCCGGAGGGTTCTGGGTCGAGCCCACCGTCTGGACAGGACTTTCCGAGGACAGCGTCCCCGTGCAGGAAGAGATTTTTGGCCCCGTCTGTCACGTGGCCCCTTTCGACGACGAAGACGAAGAACTGAGCCTTGCCAACTCCTCCCCCTATGGCCTTGCAGCAACACTGTGGACCCAGGATCTGTCCCGCGCTCACCGGGTCTCACCGGAGATCGAGGCAGGTATCGTTTGGGTAAATACCTGGAACCTTCGTGACCTGCGCACACCATTCGGCGGTGTGAAGCGCTCTGGCATCGGTCGCGAGGGCGGTTTTTGGTCTTTGGATTTTTACAGCGAAACCAAAAACGTTTGCATCAAACTGTAACCCATCCCGCCGTGTCACCTTGATGATCAAGAAAGCCCAGCGGCTCGAAATCTGGTGAGCCCTTGATCAAACACCGTTGGGTGCGATCAGGACCTTGCCGTTGAGGCCGCCCTTTGCCGTGTACGCGAGGGCTTCGTTGATCTCCTCCAGGGGGAAAATCCGATCTATCGGGGCATTCAGTTTTTGCTCCAGGATCAGCTGCGTCAAAGCTTGATAGGTCTCGACGCGCTCCTGCTGGGAGGCGCGGGTCAGCCAGTTCACCAACCAAAAGCCTCTGACCCTGACATCTTTGAAGATAATCGAGGCATCCGACAGCACCGAGGGTTGTGCGGATTCGCCTCCATAGATAACGATTGTGCCACCGTTTCGCAGCGTGGCCGCCAACCGCCCAGTTGTTTCGCCTGCCACAGCATCGAGCGCCAAGACCGGCGCTTTGTCGAGTTCAGCCGTTACTTCGTCCAAAAGATCGGGACCGTCCACAAAGGCTGCATCGGCCCCAGCGTCTCGGACCGCATCAATGGCCGACGCCCGGCGCACCACCGACGCAACCTTGATATTCCGTGCCTTGGCCAACTGAGTAATATACCGGGCTGTGGCAGAATTGGCGGCGGAGATGATAATCCAATCGCCTTCTTTTACATCCACATATTTGGTGAGTAGCAAGAAAGCAGTCGCCGGATTCACCGTAAGCATGGCCAATTGATCAAAGTCGGCTTTGGGGATCGGGACGAGAACGTCGCTGCGAAAAACACGCTCCGTGGCCCACGCTCCCGGAGGATCGGCCAGCAATACTTTGGAACCAACCGGCAGGCCGTCCCCGCTCACCTCCACCACCTCGCCGACGCCTTCCATGCCACCGACGGCCGGAAGAGGTGGCTGGATGCCATACTGACCAGCGACCTGAAACATGTCGGACGGGTTGATGGGAGTGCGCAGAATTTTTACACGCGTCTGGCCTACCTGCAGGGGTTGCGTCTCCCTTTCCACCACCTCGATGACGTCTGCGGGAGTACCGTGGGTGCGATAAATAGCCTGTTTCAACGAGGTTTTCCCGGCGTTTGCGTTGCCGATCATATTCGGCTCCGCATTAGTGAATGAAGTTCATCAGCGCTCATATGATCTGGTTCTTGCCTTTGTCAACACTAGTGAATAAGATTCATTATGCGCGACCGAAACGCCACGAAGGCTTCCAAAAGAACCCGCGACCCGAAGGCGAAGCAGGACGCATTGCATGAATGTGCGATGCGTCTTTTCACTGAGCGGGGCTATGAGAACGTTTCAATTTCGGACATTGCGTCCGCGGCAGGGATCGCTGTCGGGACAGTCTACCGTTTCTATCCCACGAAGATCGAGTTGCTGCGGGCGGTCTTGGAAGGGTTGGAGGATGAGTTCGTTTCGCGCATGCAGGCCGACTGGTCCGGTGGCGGCGCCTATGGGGACCGACTAGACCAACTATGCCTGGGGCTCTTCGATTTGGCCCAATCCCGTCGTCCACTCCTTGGCTTGTTCACAATGACGACCGACGTTGCCTACGCCGATGGCTCATTGCCCGGTGATCGCATTCGCCGGCAGATTGTCGTCATGTATCGTGAAGCGCTAGGGGCGGGAGCATTCCGAGGGGGCGACGTTACCCTATACGCCGCCATGGCCCACGGTCTTGTGGAAGGCGCCATAATGGCTTGGCAGCGCAGGCCCACCTTAGGAAAACGGCGCGCTGCGGGTCAGCTGGCCGAAGTGTTGAAGCATGGGTTTTTGGCAGAAAAATGAGTTTGTGCCGACGCATGGCGACAACGTCTCAGCATGCGCGTCAACCACGGGACTACTTGCGCAGGGGCAAAGTGGCCATGGCTTCTCGCGTTTCGTCAAAGGATTTTAACTTCCCTTGGGAGCCTAGGCCCATCGCCACATGAGCCGCGACAGTGTTGGCAAATCGAGCGCACTCTTTGAGGTGCCAACCCTTGGTAAGGCCCGCGATGATCCCAGCGGTAAAGCTGTCGCCGCAACCTGTTGTGTCGACGACATCGATTTCATGGGCGGGGAGCCTAAACGCCTGCCCTTCAGCAGGGTCAACGTATACCCCGTCACCCTCCAAGGTAAGAACTGCGTTCTTGACGCCTTTTTCTTTAAACCATCGTGCGACGTCGGCTGGTTCGTTGGTTCCGGCCATGGCACTTGCTTCATCGATGGATGGGACAAAGTAGTCTATGTGCGGAAGCAGCGGCTCGACTTTTTTGAAAGTCTCTGGCGTCGCCAAAATCAGATCAAAAACCGTCGTGCGGCCCATGGCCTTCGCCCTTTGCAACAAATCTTCTGACGGCGCTCCATCGAACGCATCCAGGAGACCGGTACCGCCCAGATGTATGATCTCAGCATCAAGTATTTGATTTAGTTGATCAGCCGTCGGCGCGAACGATTTACTGGTGCCTGGTACAAAGAATGCAGCCCGTGCGCCACTCGATCGAATGGGCAGCAAGCTGCAAGATGTTTGCACCGCGTCATCTTGCTGAACAAGCCTGGTGTCCAAGCCGGCTTGACCCATCTGTCTTAGGAGAAATTCGCCCATGGGATCGCGCCCGACACGGGCGGCGATTTGACCCTTGAGGCCAAGTATTGCGCAGTCGACAGCAGTGCCGCCCGCGGTTCCGGCGACCGTCATAGTGATCTCGTCGATGAACGTGGCGCCGCCAGGGGGCGGAAGTTCTTCTGTATAGCGCCCGAGAACGTCGAGAACCAAAAACCCAACGGCGGTGAAGTCAAACGACGGCATTGATCTTACCCTCCCTGCTGGCTGCGATTAGCGCAGTCCGTTTTTGCTTGATGATCGGATTCAAGCGATCGACTGGATTGCTTGTCATCGCATCCCGTTTGCCAGCAACCGCGCCTCAGGACACATGCGCAAACTGAGTATCGCCATCACGCCCACAACCGGTCCAGGAACGAGGATGAGAAAGGTCCAGCGCCAGCCGCCAAAGTATTCGGCGGCAATGGGCATCAGCCAGATGGTAAAGATAGTGATCGCAAAGCCCACACCCATCTGGAACGCGAGGGCGCTACCCACTTGGTTCTTTGCCGACAGCTCTGTGACAGCGGCGGAAAATTGGGCGCTGTCGGCGACAATGGTGAGCCCCCAAACAAGTGCGACGAGCGCAAACATAAAGGTAGGACCATCGAACATGAGACCGATGAGGAAAGCGCAACTTCCCGAAATGGAGAGCATCACCGCCGTAGTCGCACAGCGCCCAATCCGGTCTGCTAGATAGCCCGCCATTACCGAGCCGGGCGCGCCCATGGCCACCACACCAAACACCAGCAACGACGCATTAATGTTCCAATGGCCAGAGGATGCTGCAGCGTTCGCATACGCGAGGAACCAGCCCCACATGGCATAGAGCTCCCACATGTGCCCGAAATAGCCCATGTTCGCGAGCATGACCGGGCGGTTGCGCAAAATCCCGCCCAGCTGCCGTGGATCTACGACGGCGCGGGTAAACGGAAACGGTCCCTCTCGCAACGCAAGCGCAAATATTGACGCGGCAATGAGGCAGGCTACGCTCGTGACGATGACGACGCTCTGCCAGGCCAAACCGGTGTTGGCTGCGCGCACCAGGTGCGGCAACGCAGAGCCCAAGGTCAGCGCGCCAACCAGTGCGCCCATGGCAAACCCACGCCCGGTGCGGAACCACGTCGCGATGAACTTCATGGCCGGCGGATATATACCCGCAAGGGCAACACCGGTTACGAAACGAGCCGTCACCGCACCGCCAATGCCCGGCTCCAGCAATAGCCAAGCATTCGCCCCCGCAGCCAGCACAGCACAGATACCCATCAGCCGGGGCAATGGTACGATATCAGCCACCGACAGAAGGCTTGAGCCCAGTGCGCCGATGACGAAGCCCAGTTGCACGGCGTTTGTCAGCCAACCGGCCTGCGACGGGGTGAGGCCCCAGTCCTTCGCAAGGGCAGGAACGACAGCCGTGGCGGAAAACCATGTGGTCATGGACAGGACAACGGCGAGACCAGCAATGCCCAAAACCCACCAACGCGTTCTGGGATCTACACTAGCCAATGGTTTTGCCTCGTCAGAAATCGAGTTTTTCGCGATCTTTTGATATCCGGTGGGACCAATACTCTACATGCTGGCTACCGCTGGGTCGAGCGATGGCGGCTGCGGCGGCGTTTCTGCGGTCTCAGACTTCAGCTTAAAGACCTTCCAGAGGCATCGTATACGTCGTGGCGGTGCCTTCGACGCAAACGTCCCCTTCCCCATCGACCACCGATACGTTGATCTGGCAGATGGGCTTATCGTCTCGAACGCTGGTGATCTCCACCCGCCCGGTGATCGTCTCATCGATCCCGACGGCCTTTTTGAACTTTAGCTCTGTGCCAAGAAATACTGTGCCGGGGCCCGGCAAATCTTCAGCAACGCACGCATTCAAAATTCCTGTCGTGACACCGCCTTGGACGATCAGTTTCCCAAATGGGGTCTTCTTTGCAAGCGCCTCATCGTAGTGAACAGGATTCCGGTCGCCAGTCATTTCGGTAAATGCATGAATATCAGCAAGTTTCGTCGTACGGCTTCGTTCCGCTGTTTGCCCAACGCTGGGTTTTCCCTTCGTCACGCCGGCCCATCCGTCTTTGGCGTTGTCCCCCATCGCGCTTATCCTTTCGTCATGTCAAACTGAAGCATGGCAGAATCCGGCCGCCCACGTTGGTTGGAGTCAACGAGAGCGGTGCATCGATGGACGGCTCCCGTCCGCCCGTCAGCACGGTGCTTAGCATTGTTGGGCCCTCCGTAAGCTGCACAAGACCGACAAAGAATGGTGCTATCGAGGCCCATCCGGGATGGCCAGGCTTAAGAATTTTGGAGAACGACTTCAGTTTTCCCTTGCCGCTCGCTTCCTCCCAGCAAAGAGCGTCAGCCCAGCAATTCGTGCAAAGGGGCCTTGGATAAAAGACGGCATAGCCACACTCGATGCAGCGCTGGATGAGGAGCCGCCCCTCTTCAGCGGCCTGCCAGAACGGTTCACTCAATGGCGTCGTTGTCGGTCCGGGGACAGCAAGATCTTCAAACGCTGTCACGGCGCACCACCCAATATAAGGGCGACCGCTTCGCTCATGGTGGCGCCATTTCCCGTGACGAGCGCCGTCTCGCAGCCGTCGATCTGCCGGCCAGGGGTGTTCCCGCGGATCTGCCGCACCGCCTCCACCAAATGGGTCATACCGCCCGCAAGATCCGGCTGTCCGAAGCCCAGTTGTCCGCCATGGGTGTTGATGGGTTGGCGGGCCTGCGGCCCCATGCCTCCATTGTGTTTGAACCAGGCACCGAACTCCCCCGGTTTGCAAAGCCCAGCGTCTTCTATCGTGGTGGCGACCATGATGGTGTAGCAGTCGTAAAGGCTGAGGAAGTCCATCTCTTCGATGGTCATGGCCGACTGGGAAAGGGCGCGCTCGATTGCAAATTTCAGCGGTCCCGACGTCAACTCGGGGGCTTGGCTCACCACCCTATGCGTTACCTTTTCGCCTGCACCCAAGAGGTGGACAGGCCGGTGTGGTCCTTGGTTGGCAGTCTCCGCGGTCGTGACGATCACCGCGTCCGCGCCCGCCACGGGCATAACGATTTCAAGCAGGTGTAGGGGCGAGGTGATCATGGGGGACGCCAGCACATCTTCAACACTGGCTGGTTTTCCGTAAAATATCGCCATGGGATTGCTTTGCGCGTTGGTTCGCGAGCCCGCAGCAATCTCAGCATAGTCTTCCGCAGTGCAGCCGTAGCGCGCCATGTGGGCCTGCATCAGGAGCGCGTAGGACGTATTCGCTCCCGACGCGCCAAAGGGCGTATCGAACTCCCGGGCCGGGTTCCGGTTCGGCGATCGCGGCGCAGGACTGTTGCGATGGTTGCCAATTACACACAACACCGATTCGCACTGGCCGGCGGCAATGGCGGCGGCGGCACGCCACACCATGCCTGTTCCCGATGCGCCCCCCAGGTCGACCGTATTGGCCATCGTGGGGCGCATGCCAAAGTACTCAGCAACGGTTGCAGGAACATGTTGCGGCGTCTCGCCCACTTGAGGCGCCACCAGGAGCCCATCAATTGCTTGGGGCGCCATTGCGGCATCGCGTATTGCTTCCGCCGACACCCGCATCAAGAGTTCCAGAGTGGTGATGCCATCCGTGCGTCGCTGGGGCTTCAACTCGCCAATACCCGCGATTGCCGCGCGCGGTCTGAGATACCTCACGGTGCCGCCTCCCCTCGCGGCAACAGGAACTTAGCCAAAGCCATCGCCCGAGATTGATCGCGACCGCCCTCGCCCCCATCGCCCACAACTCCAAGCGCTACGGATTTTCGAACATGCGAGCGTGTTCCCAAGAAGTGCTTAAGTGGGTCGTAATGCCTGCGGGCGTTGTCGGTTCGCGTCACGGTCCATCAGCCGCAACGCCAAAGTTTTTGAGGCCCAGCCGCGCCAGTTGCTCCGGCGGGCATCCATCGGCGTCGAGACAGCTGCGCAATAGTGCGAGTAGGCGATCTCTCTCAATCACCTCCTCGTCCCACAAATTGCGTGTCTGGCCAGGATCAACCGATCTATTGAACAGAAAATTTTCGTGCGTGCGCGCATCAATGGTGATCGGAAGCTTCCAGAGCGGGTAAGGGATCGTCGGATCGAAGTAATCCTGATCCACCGGAACATCCGGCATGGCGCCGACCCGTCCATCGACCGGGTTGTCGACGATGAGTGGTCGGGCGATCATCGTCGAATAGGAAAACAGCGGCTCCCCCTGCTTGGGCGAGCAAAACAAAGTCCATGTCCCGTCGGTGATGCAAACGCCCTGGCCAAAAGTGCCGTAGGTGATTTCACCGCGGGGTGGTTCGCCGCGCTCGATGAGCGGCCATAGGCTGCGCGAATGGCGTGTGTGCGCCGGAGGCGTCCCGCCAGCGACCTCGATAACGGTTGAAAATAGGTCCACCGTTTGGGTCAGGGCATCCACCCGGGCACCGTTGCCTGGCGCATGGGGATGCCACACCATCATGGGAATATTGGCGTGGCTATCGTAGTGCGGGTATTGCTTTCCGAAGACGCCGCGTTCGCCCAGGTCATGGCCATGATCGGTGGTAAATATTACGCAGGTGTTGTCCCACAGCTGTTGTTCATCGAGCTTGTCAAGCAATACGCCCAGCCAACGATCAGTCATCGTCGTCTTGCCGTAGTACTGCGCCTTCAAATAGGCGAGTTCATCGGATGATGTCTGCGCCATAAATCTGTCAAGATCGGCATAGACCTGGTAGGGAGGCCAGATATTATAGTCCTCGGCCCCGCCCTTGAGTCCCTCCGTGTACATGGACGCGTAGGGTTCAGGCACGTGAAACGGCTCATGGACGTCGAAACTTTCCACTTGCAGAAAGAAGTTACCGCGGCTGGAATTCTTCTCGAGCCAGTCCACAGCCGTTGAAAACGTCTTTGCTGGGAAGAAATCTTCTTCGGAGTCAAAGTCTTTGACGTTCTCATAATACTGTCGCATGTGGTACGGAGAGCGAAACTCGCTCATCTTGTCCACCCAACCCGGCACTTCTCCGGCCCGTGGAAGCATATAGTAATCGGTCTCATGACCGCGGATCATGTCGAGTGTCATGAACGACTGCATGTATCCGTTCGCAGTCTCTTCCCAGTAGTGATAATGATCCGTCACAAGGCCGGTATTGTAGCCGATGGCTTGGAGTTCCCGCGGGAGACGAGGGTCGAAAAGTTCAAGCGAACCCCACGGCCGCCAAAGAAACTCCTTACGACCGGAAAAAATTTCTCGCCTAGCGGGCATGCAAGGAAGGCTGGCAATAAAGTGATTGTCAAAGACAAACGATTTCTTCGCAAGTCTTGTGAGGTTTGGTGTTCGGCATACGGTATTGGGATCGTATACCTCTAGCGCCGCTTTGTTCAGGCTGTCGACAAGGATCAGGATGATGTTCATGCGTCCTCCCGTGGGACTAAGCGACACGGCTTCTGCAGATCAACAAGATCATCGTGATTGACAGTCCGAGACGAACAAAAGGGTCCTTTGGCGGCGACCAACACAGCTACGCAGTACCAGCACGGTCAATTAATTGACAAGGGATATTTTGTGGTCGCAGCGCCGCCCACGATGGAGCACAAAGCTTAGCTTTCATAGCCCTCTAGCGACCGGATTTACCCGAACCATTCGTTTGTGTGGTGCCCGCGGGTGATCCTGACTCACCGGTTCGCAGACCGGCGAGAGGTCATCGCACCTGCCCAATTGATCGGGCCAACAGGGTCGAGTTTTTGGGGTTGTGTCGCGGTGTTCGCCGCGCTCTAACGCGCCGATGGATGAAAGGATCACCTGCGAGCGCGATCTTGAGACGGCGGCACAGGCGCTTGCGCGGGCCGATAGCCGTTTGGAGAGGCCGCTTGCCGCCGTTGGCCCGCTTCCATTGCGCCTCATGCCTGCCGGTCTTGAAGGTTTGTTGCGCATCGTGGTCGGCCAACAACTCTCCGTGGCCTCGGCAAAGGCGGTCTGGGCCAAAGTGGAGGGAGAGTTTCCGGACCTCAACGCGGACGACATTGCCCAGGCCCATGAGACGCGTTTCCGCGCCGCCGGGCTCTCGCGCCAGAAAACCCGAACCTTCCGCGCTGTCGCAGAGGCCGTTTGCGCGGGCCTCGACCTCACCAACCTCGTTGATGAAGACGCCCCAGCGGCGAGCGAAAAACTTGTCGCCATTTCTGGTGTCGGTCCATGGACGGCGGAGCTCTACTTGATGTTCTGCGCCGGCCACCCGGATATTTTGCCCGTGGGCGATCTTGCCGTGCGGCGTGGTGCCCGGAGCGCGCTCGGCCTCGACAGTGAGCCGGGGGCTGCAGACCTTGCTGAAATCGGGCTTTCCTGGTCCCCCCACAGAAGCACCGCTGCCCGCCTCTTTTGGGCGCACTATAAGCTTCCGAGACCGGAAGAGTGCGCGGGGCGCGTGGAGGATGCCGCGAACGAAGGCTTCCCGCTGTGAGCGCGCTGTCGGGTCCAAGGCGCCCCCCGGCCACCGGTGGCGCCCCCGATTGCATCATCGTGTTCCTTCATGGCTACGGCGCCAATGGCGAGGACCTCCTTTCCCTGTCGGACATGTTTTCGCTGGTCCTCCCGGGAGCGCTCTTTGTCGCGCCGGACGCACCGCAAGAGATGGGCATGGGCGGACGAGCCTGGTTCCCGCTGACCATGCGCGATCCTTCCGAGTATGCGCGCGGTGTTGCCGCGGCGGGCCCTGCTCTGGAGCGCGGCATCGAAGATGAACTCGATCGCCACGGCCTTCCTGAACACCGCCTCGCCCTCATCGGTTTCAGCCAAGGCACGATGATGGCGCTGCACGTAGCCTACCGGTTGCGTGCGCCGGTTGCCGGGGTTGTGGGGTTTTCCGGTCTTTGCGCCGGGGCTGACGATGGTTTGAAGGCGGCGCCAACATTGCTGGTGCACGGCACGGGCGACCAGGTGGTGCCCGCCATGTTGACCCTTGAAGCGGCGCAGACGCTCGCCGGCAAGGGCATACCTGTGGAATGGCACCTCATCGCAGGTCTTGGCCACGGCATCGATGAAACCGGAATTTCCATGGCCGTTTCGCACGTTGCGCAATGCCTGAAGGGCCGCTGACCCCTTCCCAAACCCACCCGGCTTCACATATCCGTCACGTTGGCGCACGATAGATGCAGTGTTCTATCGGTGATTCGACGGCAAGATGGAGACGGTCAGATGACCATCGCGGGCCATCCCGATGCGCATCCGACGCTGGTACTCAACGCTGATTACCGGCCGCTGAGCTACTATCCCCTGTCGTTGTGGTCATGGCAGGACGCCATCAAAGCCGTCTTTCTGGATAGGGTGAATATCGTCTCGGAGTACACCGCCGAGGTGCGCAGTCCGTCTTTTCGGATGCGTCTGCCTTCGGTTGTATCTCTGAAGACCTACATCAGACCGGCGCGCTTTCCGGCATTCACGCGGTTCAATGTATTTTTGCGTGACAAGTTCGAGTGCCAGTATTGCGGAGCGTCCGACGACTTAACGTTCGACCATCTGGTGCCGCGCTCCCGGGGCGGCATGACCACCTGGGACAACGTGATCACAGCCTGCTCCCCCTGTAACCTGCGCAAGGGCAACAAGAGTTGCCGGGTGGCGGACATGTTTCCGCGCCAGGATCCATTCCGCCCCACGGTGCACGACCTTCACAACAATGGTCGCCTTTTTCCACCCAACTATCTCCACGAGAGTTGGATGGATTTCCTCTACTGGGATACGGAGCTGGAGCCGTAGCGGCGAAGCTTGCTGCGGCGCCGAACCGGGCCTAATCTTGCCGAGCGCCAACCGAGTGGTTTGGCCGCGCACACCAATTCCTGTCCCTTGACGAACAGCTCGAACTTTGGCGATTGGCGAGCCCTGTTGCGCGTCACCTGACGTGGCCGAACCGAAACGGAGCATCCATGCACTATCTTCACACCATGGTCCGCATCTCCGATGTTGAGGAATCGCTGGACTTTTACTGCAACAAGCTCGGATTGCGCGAAGTGCGCCGGGTGGAAAGCGAAAAAGGCCGATTCACCCTGATCTTCCTCGCTGCGTCCCACGACATGGAAAGCGCCCAAAGCGATGCGAAGAGCCCGATGGTCGAACTCACCTACAACTGGGAGCCGGAAAGCTACTCGGGCGGGCGCAATTTTGGCCACCTCGCCTTTCGTGTCGACGACATCTACGCCACCTGCCAGCGCCTGATGGATGGGGGCGTAACCATCAATCGACCGCCACGCGATGGGCATATGGCGTTCGTAAAATCCCCCGACGGGATTTCCGTGGAGCTTCTGCAAGCTGGTGACGCAAAGCCGCCAGCAGAGCCCTGGGCGTCGATGGAAAACACCGGCAACTGGTAATTTTTCGCCCCACAACCCGGCCTACCGGCCGGGTTGAGCCCGTGGCCCGCACCCGTAGCCAAGCCCGCACAGGGCAAACACCGCGTCAAAAATCCGTGGCGATGCCCTTCACTTCCCAATCACCGAAACGCACCGGCTCGGGACCGTCTCGTCCACCCTGTTCTGGCGGTTGATCGCCCGCCGATTTTGTCTCGGCTTCGGTCGCCTTGAGCCGGCGCTCCTCGGCTTCGCGCAGGGCACGTTTCGCCGCTTCCGTCAGCGTCGGTCGTCGCGTTTGTTCCATCGCTCCAAGATGGCGTTTCTTCTCGCGGTGATCAACTCCGAGCGATCAGCGGCCAATCGGAGGTCCAAGCGTTGTGCCAGCGCCGCTTTCGCGCCGAAGACACTCGCGGGCTTAGGGTCGCGAAACGGCATCATGAGGATTTTCCCGGTGGATACCGGGGAGGCCTTACGCCGCACCGCGGGACATGGCGGCCAAACAACGGTATGGCAGGTTCGCTCCGCAAACGGAGGGTGTACTTGCCGTGGACGCTTTTCCTGAGTTCGTTGCGCCGCCGCGCCATGTTTTGTCGTCCAGCCAGTTCGACAGAGCGTTTCTCGATTATATCTACACGCTCACCACCACCATTCGCCGGTTCGACAAAAGCCGCGAGGGCCTCGCCTATTTGCAGAGTCTGCTGCCCCATAAGCGGGCCATGCTCTACTTCACGCAACCATCGACCCGTACTTTCCTGTCGTTCCAGTCCGCCTGCCATATTCTGGGGATCACCGCGTCGGAAATCAGGGATGCGTCCACGTCGTCGGAGCGCAAGGGCGAGAGCGTTGAGGATTCGCTGCGCACCTTCTCGTCCTATGTGGACCTCATCATCATGCGCTCGCCCATACCGCGGCTTTGCGAGCGCATCGCCGGGATGCTCGACGCAACACCGCGGCCTGTTCCCATCATCAATGCCGGCTCGGGCCCGGACGAGCACCCCACCCAAGCACTCCTCGACATCTATACGCTGTCGCGCAGCCTGAAAGACCGCGGCGGCATTGATGGCAAAACCATCTGTATGGTGGGCGACCTCAAACGCGGGCGCACAGTGCGCTCCCTCGCCCGGCTCCTCACCAACTACGAGGGCGTCAAAATCCTGTTTGCCTCGCCAGCAGCGTTCCGTATCGCGGACGACCTGCGCGATGAATTGACCGCCGCCAACACGGTCTTTGAGGAAACCGACACCTTTACCGATGCCATTGCGCAAGCGGACGCGGTTTATATGACCCGCATCCAGGACGAGTACGATGGCGCTGCCGGGGACGGCGCGGACGCGGCGCAGGAATACAAACGCTTCCATCTTCGACGCGAGCACCTACCGCTTCTCAAGTCAGATTGCGCAATCTTGCATCCACTACCCCGCCGCGATGAGCTGGATGCCGGCATCGACCGGGATCCGCGGGCCAAATACTGGCGTCAGGAGCGCAACGGCATGTGGGTCCGTGTGGCGCTCATGACCATGCTTTTCGGCGTCGATGACCGGGTTCAGCTCCCCGATCTTTGAGCCGGCGCGCTTCTCTGCGGCGTGGAACTATGTGGCGCTTCGGACCGCACGGAAACCCGAAGACTGAAGCCATACTGGGCGAACCCATGGGCGCGTGACCCGCCCTCTGCGCACAAGAATCCGCCGGCGGTGATCGTCAGAAGCCAGCTTCCCGCTGAGGACCGTCGCTTTCTATCGGCATATTCAGCTGGTGGAAGTGGAGAAGCTCCTTGATGAAGTGGCGCGCCCAACTCGAGGCCGTGTTGGTCATCACCTTTTCATAGAGCGGGCGGAACCGGCCCTTTCGTTCATCAAGGGGCATTTGGATAGCCGCACGGAGCGCTTCGGCAAGTTCGTCGATGGAGTATGGATTGACGATCAGTGCCTCGCGCATTTCTTCGGCGGCACCTGCAAAGCGCGACAGGAGGAGCACCCCCGGGTCTTCCGGATCCTGGGCGGCGATGTACTCCTTGGCGACCAAATTCATGCCATCCCGCAGCGGTGTTACCAGGCCCACCGCCGACGCGCGATAAATCCCGGCCAACGAGCGGCGTGGGAAGGTCCGGCCGAGAAACTGGATCGGTGTCCAATCAAGGTCGGAAAACTGACTGTTGATCCGGCCGGACAACCCCTCCAGCAGCCTTTGAATTTGGGTGTAGGCCCGCACTTCGGAGCGCGACGGGGGCGAAATCTGGAGGAGCGACACCTCGCCTTTGTGCTCCGGATAAAGCTCCAACAGCTTTTCAAAGGCCAGGAAGCGCTCCGGAAGCCCCTTAGAATAGTCGATCCTGTCGACCCCAACGATTTGCTTGCGGTCCTGGAGCTCAGAGCGGATGAGGGCGAGGTTTTCCCCGCCTTCTTTCGTCTGATGAAAGCCAGAGAATGCCTCCGCGTCGATACCGATCGGGAATGCCGCCGCATGGGCCCTGCGCCCAAACGCTGAAAGCGCGCCATCGGCCTCGCGGGTGCCGCCAGCTTCCTCAAAAATGTAGCGCTCGAACGCGGCAAGGTGGTTGCCGGTCTGAAAGCCGACGAGATCGTAGGCGAGAAGGGCGTGGGCAATTTTCTTGTGGTTCGGCAAAGCCGTCAGCACTTCGGGCACCGGAAAAGGGATGTGCAGGAAGTAGCCGATGGGGTTTTTGACGCCCGCCGCGCGCAGCATGTCGCCCAGCAGGAAGAAGTGGTAGTCCTGCACCCAAACCACGTCATCGGGCCGCAAGAGCGGCACAAGGCGCTGGGCAAAGCGCTCGTTGACCCGGCGATAGCCCTCCTCAAAGCGGCGGTCGAAATCGGTGAGATCGAGGCGGTAGTGAAGGGTTGGCCAGAGCGCACGGTTGGCGAAGCCGGCATAAAACTCGTCGTAGTCCACCTGGGCCATGTCGATGGTGGCGGTGGAAACATTGCCCTCTTCGGCGAACCTCAGCGCACCATAGGTACCCTCTTCCGACACCGCGCCGGACCAGCCGAACCAAAGCCCGCCCCGGTCGCGCAGGACATCCACAAGAGCCACCGCAAGCCCGCCCGCCCGGCCGGTATCGGTGAGGGGGCCAACGCGGTTCGACACAATCACGACACGCTGCATGGGAGCCCCTCGGTACTGCAAGTCCTTCTTAAAGCACTGCTGACGCCCTTGAGGGAAGGCTGCAGGTCGTTGTTTGGTGACGCCCTGAGAATGCGACGGTGCGTAGGAATTTGCTGGCAAGGTTGACGCGAGGCAAAGGCTGACGCGCGCTGACCGGCACACGATTAGATCTTGGGGAGAAATCGCGTGGGCAAAACCTTCGCCTCGCAAGGGGACATTGCCAGACGGCCGAAGAGTTTTGGACCGCTCGCCATCGGCCCCCAAAGGATTCGGACGGATGGAGGCCGTGGATGAGCGTTGATGCCGTCACCATGTCGATCCTGAAGGGTCGGCTCGAACAAATTGCCGACGAGATGGACACCACCCTCTTCCGCTCGGCCTTTAACCCGATCATCGCGGAGGCCCACGATGCCTCCCACGGCATCTACGACAAGGAAACCGGCGATACCCTGGTGCAGGGAAAATCCGGCCTCCCGATCTTCGTGGGTGTGATGGCGTTTGCGGTGAAAGCCGTGATCGCGAAGGCCGCCCAGCGGGGCGGGGTTCACGACGGCGATGTGTGGATTTTCAACGACCCCTACGAAGGCGGCACCCACCTTTCAGACTTTCGCCTGGTGAAGCCGATCTTTCGGGACGGCAAACTCTTTTGCTACCTCGCTTCGGTGGGCCACTGGCACGATGTGGGCGGCAACGTGCCGGGAAATTATAATCCCGTCGCCACGGAGACGTTTCAGGAAGGCATCCTCATCCCGCCCATCAAGCTGTTCGATCGCGGCGTTCTTCTGGACGACGTGGTCGATGTGCTGTCGGCAAACACGCGCCTTCCGTTGTCGCTCTATGGCGACCTCAACGGCCAGATCAACGCCCTCGACCTCGGCACCGAGCGCATGAACGCGCTGCTCGACGAATACGGTGACGATCTCGTGGACGAGGCCTTGGCGGCGCTCAAGGAGCGGGCCGCCACCATGATGCGTGCGGAGATCGCCCGCCTGCCGGACGGCACCGCGTCCGTGGAAGACTATCTCGACAATGACGGCATCGAAGATGCCCCGCTCAAGATCGCCCTCGACCTCACCGTAGAGGGTGAGCGCCTGGTGATGGACTTTTCCCGCTCCTCGCCGGCCTGTGCGGGGCCGGTGAACATATCCCGCGCCACCACCGTTGCGGCCTGCTACGTGGCGCTTAAGCACGTCTTCGGTGACGTGCCGGCGAACGGTGGCGTCCTTGCGCCCATCGACATCAAGGTTGACCCCGAATCCATCCTCTCGGTGACAGCGCCAAAACCGGTGAGCGGCTACACTGAAACCATCCTTCGCCTCATCGACGTGGTGTTTCAGGCAGTGGCGCAGATCGCGCCGGAGGCGGCCAACGCGTGCGCCTACGGCACCATCAATGCCCTGTCCCTGGCGGGCCATCGGGAAGACGGCCGCCGCTGGGTGATGTTTTCCTTCTTCGGCGGCGGCCACGGCGGCTATGCCGGCGGCGATGGCCTCAATCACGGCAACGCGCCCATATCGACGGCCACCATCCCGCCTTTGGAAATTCTCGAAGCCGCCTACCCGGTGGCGTTCAAGACGTGGGCGCTGCGGCCGGGTTCGGCTGGGGCGGGAGAGTTCCGCGGCGGCCTCGGCGCCACCTATGAAATCGAACTTTTGGAAACCTCCGCCGATGTTTTCCTGTTCGGCGAGCGGGGACGCTACCCGCCCCGGGGCGTCGCCGGTGGCAAGGATGGCGCCTGTAACGTTTTCTCCCACCCAGCCCCTGGCCCCGACGCCTCAGGTGTGGTGCATCCGCCCATGGCTTCAAAGCTTGTGGGGCTAAAGCTTGAGCGCGGCCAAACGGTGCGCCTCGATACACCGGGGGGCGGCGGCTACGGTCCCCCAGAAAAGCGCGACCCAGAAGCCGTCGCCCAAGACGTGGCACGCGGCTACGTTTCGGTGCAGGCGGCCGCGACCCAATACCGGGTCGCGCTCAACGCCGATGGCGCGGTCGATCCTTCGCAAACCGCTCAGCTTCGCGCGCAGGCAGGAAAGTCGTGAGCGATCCCCAGGCCAAAGCCGGCGCGTTCGTCATAGGAGTGGATGTGGGCGGCACGTTTACGGACGTCTTCCTCTGGGACGAGGCCCAAGGCTCTCTAAGCACTGCCAAAGTGCCCTCCACGAGGGGCGATGAATCGGTAGGCCTCGTGGAAGGCATCGCCCAGAAAGTGGCTGACTTTCGGGAAATTGCGACGGTGGTCCACGGCACAACGGTGGGCACAAACGCGCTGCTGGAGCGCGGCGGCGCGCGCACCGGCATCATCACCACCGAAGGGTTCCGGGACGTCTTGGAAATGCGCCGCCGAGACCGACCCCACACCTGGGGATTGCGGGGCAGTTTCGAGCCCGTGGTGGAGCGGGCCGACCGCCTGGAGGTGGCCGAGCGCGTTTATGCCGACGGGACAGTGGCGCTGCCCGTGGACCCTGACGCGGTGCGCGAAAAAGCTAACGCGCTGCGCGAGGCGGGCTGTGAGGCGGTCTGCGTCTTCTTCGTTAACGGCTACGCCAACGGCGCCAACGAAAAAATGGCCGTGGAGGCCGTCCGCTCGGTGTGGCCCAACGCCCACGTGAGCGCGGCCACCGAAATCTTGCCAGAGATCCGCGAGTTCGAACGTCTCTCCACCGCGACCCTCAACGCCTACCTGCAGCCGCTGGTGTCGGCCTATCTGGACCGGTTGGCAACGAGCCTCACCGCCCGCAAGTGCGAGGCCGATGTGCTGATCGTCCAATCCAATGGCGGCGTGATGGCCATTGAGACGGCAAAGCGCTTTCCGGTGCGCACGGCCCTTTCCGGACCCGCCGCGGGGGTGATTGCCGCCAAAGCGATCGCCACCGCCGCAGGTTTCGATCACATCATCACCTGCGACATGGGCGGCACGAGTTTTGATGTGTCGCTGGTGGCGGGCGGCGAGGCTGCCCTCACGGCGCAAGCCTCCATCGATTTCGGCATGGTGATCCGCACGCCAATGATTGAGATCACCACCATCGGCGCCGGCGGCGGATCCATCGCCTGGGTGGATGCCAGCGGGCTGCTGAATGTGGGTCCTCAGTCCGCCGGCTCCAGCCCGGGCCCGGCCTGCTACGGTCTTGGAAATCAGCGCCCCACTGTCACCGACGCCAACCTCGTGCTCGGCCGCATCAACCCTGACCGGCCCATCGGCGGAAAGCTCGACCGCCTCGATGTGGAAGCAGCGCGAGACGCCATCGAGAGCGAAGTGGGCACACCGTTGGGGCTCGCCGTGGAGGCCGCGGCGGAGGCGATTTTGAGGGTGGCAAACGCTAAAATGGCCGGCGCGATCCGCCTCGTTTCCATCGAGAAGGGTCACGATCCGGCGCGCTATGTGGCCATGCCCTTTGGCGGCGGAGGCGCCTTGCACACCGGCGCGCTCATCAAGGAGGTGGGGCTAAAATCCGCCCTCGTCCCACGCTTTCCCGGGGTGACAAGCGCCCTTGGCTGTGTGGTGGCCGACATGCGCCAGGATCGGGTGCAGACGGTCAACAAAGCCATCTCAGAGGTGGACGCCGAAGCGCTGGGCCGCGAAATGTCCGCCGCCGCCGATGATCTGGCAGCGCTCCTCGGTGAGGCGGGGGTGAACTTTCTTCGCATCGACCGCCTCTACGAGTTCGATATGCTTTACCTTGGCCAAACCCATGCGGTCTCGGCGGCGGTCGAAATACCCGCCGGCGGCCTCACCCGCGAGGTTTTGCAGGGCGCCTTCGAGGAGAGCTATCAATCGAGCTACGGCCGGCTCCTAAAAAATGTGCCGGTGCGGGTGATGAACTATCGCGTGGCCGTGGTGGGCCGGCGCCCGCCCCTCGATATGAGCCTCTTTTCCCCCCAAGACGGTGTTGCCCCGAAAGAAGCTCGGTTGGGGGAGCGGGAAATCTTCGCTGGCGGCAAAACGTGGCAGGCTGCGATCTATGACCGGCTGCGCCTTGCCGTGGGCAGCCGCATTGAGGGCCCGGCCCTCTTGGAGCAGCCGGACACGACAATTTTCGTCGATCCCGGCCTTAGTGCGCAGGTGGACCGCTTCGGCAACCTCCTGATCGCCCCTTCATCGCCTTGAACGATCGCGCCCAGAAGACGATGCGAATGCCGACGCTGCCAAGACGGTGCTACGCAGCCACCGCGCAGGCTTGGGCGAACGCTGTTTCAAAGACGCTCACCCAACCGCTGGCGTAACCGTCGCGCCGGCCTTGCCCGGCCTCACCAAGGATTTCCCAGCCGCTATGGGTAAGCTCGACCCGTGTGCCAGCGCCTGCATCGTTGGGCGTGAATACGATATCCACGTCCGTCGCCTCGCTTTGGGGTGACATCACGTGCCAGGCGAGCCGCAGCCTCTTTCCGGGCTCGAACACCTTTACAATTGCCCAATCCGCCCGGCTTCCATCCGCCTTGATCTCATAGACCAGACCACCCTCGCGCGATTCCAGGACCAGCGAGCGCGCCACATTGTCCTCCATCGCTGAGACCGAATTTTTCCCCAGCGGCCACCAGGCAGCGATCTCATCAGTAAAAATGCGGAAAGCTGCATCGGGATTGCAACCAACGACGATAGATTTCTTCACCGGCTCTATCATTCCTGCGTCTCCTCACCAGCCATTCGCCGTTCCACGTCCGCGGCAAAGCTTTCCAAGACATCGCCCCAAAACCCGTCGACCCAGGCGCGCAGCTCGGCGAGCCCTTCGCGCCTGACGCGGTAGTAGTGGCGGGTGCCCTCCACCTCGACGCGCACCAATCCGGCCTGTGCCAACACCTTCAGATGCTGGGATACCGCCGGCCGGCTCACGGGCTGGCGTGATGCGATCTGCGCTACCGTCAGCCGTGCGCCTCCCAGCACCTGAAAAATTTCGCGGCGTCGCCTGTCACCGAGGGCATCCAGCGCATCATCGTAAGTCATGACTTACCGTAAGTACTGACTAACTTATTGTCAACGCAAGACCGAGCAGGCGGATGGCGATTGGATGGACAGGGACGGCGAGAGGGGGCAAATCCTTCATCGGCCGCACTGGCCGAAGGAACGGGCGTAGGAAGGGAAGCAGGATGCTCACGACCATCAGCGGCTATGACAGGATTGGCGAAGAAAACGCCTTCGCGGTCCTTGCAAGGGCGAACGCGCTGGCAGCCGAGGGTCGCGACGTCATCAACCTTGGTATCGGCCAGCCGGACTTTCCAACGCCCCCCCACATCGTGGAAGCGGCAGTCAAAGCGTTGCGCGATGGGCACCACGGCTATACGCCCGCCCCCGGCATCCCTGCCCTGCGCGAGGCCGTTGCGGCCGATATTGAAAGCCGAACAGGGGTCGCCACTTCGCCCGATGGTGTGCTCATCGTCCCCGGCGGCAAGGTGACGATGTACATGGCCATCGGCATGTTCGGGGAGCCGGGCGCAGAAATCCTCTACCCCGACCCGGGATTTCCCATCTACCGGTCCATGATCGAGTTCACCGGCGCAACGCCAGTGCCCATCCCCATCAAGGAGGCTTATGGGTTCGCGTTCTCGCCCGATGACGTGGCGGAGCGCATCACCGAGCGCACGCGCCTCATCATCGTCAACTCACCGGCAAATCCCACCGGCGGTGTGACGCCGCCGGAGGACGTGGCAAAGCTCGTCGCGATCCTCGAAGCGTGGCCGAACGTGGCGGTGCTCTCCGACGAGATTTACGGGCGCATGACCTATGACGGTCTCAAACACCTTTCCCTTGGCGCCTTCCCAGAGCTGCGCGACCGCCTCATCTTGCTCGACGGATTTTCCAAAACCTACGCCATGACCGGCTGGCGCCTTGGCTGGTCGCTTTGGCCCGACGCGCTCTATGACAAAGCGCGCAAACTTGCCGTCAACGCATGGTCCTGCGTCAACGCACCGTCCCAATTTGCCGGCGTTGCTGCGCTCACCGGCCCCCAGGACGCTTCAGAAGCCATGGTGGCGGCCTTTGATGACCGCCGCCTTGCGGTGGTGGAGGCCTTGAACCGGCTTCCTGGGATCACCTGCGCCACCCCCAAGGGCGCCTTTTATGCCTTCCCGAACATCATCGAGACGGGATGGCAGGCCAAACCGCTAGCCGAAGCGCTCCTTCAGGAGACCGGCGTCGCCCTCATCGGCGGCCCGGACTTTGGCATCCTCGGCGAGGGTTATGTGCGGGTCTCTTATGCCGCAGCCAAGGACCGTATTTTGGAGGCCATGGACCGTATCGACGGTTTTTTGCAAGAGCGCGCCGCCGCCTAGGAAGCACCTGACGGGCAGGTCTCGGTTCTGCGGGTTTGAGGTCGCGCTCCCAATGCGCTCGCAGGCCGAGCGGCGATGCCCGACTCCCTAATCCTCATCCGGTGAGAAGAGCGTCACGATATCGGATAGTTCCGGCCGCGCCCGTTCGCTGGGTGCCACGGTGGGAGTGCCGATGTGAATGAACCCGGCCACCTGCTCGTCGGGCTTGATGCCGATGGCCGCTTTGGCCTTCCCGTCGTAGGCGATCCACTCAGTGAGCCATTGCGCCCCAAACCCATAGGCCGAAGCTGCGTGAATGAGGTTAAGGCACACCGCCCCTGCCGAAAGGATCTGCTCCCACTCGGGAATTTTTGCATGCGGCGCAGCACAGCTCACCACCGCGACAACCACCGGAGCGCGCGTAAATCGTCCGCGCTCCGCAGTGGCCTTGGCGCTGTCTTCGTCCGCGCCGGCGATTTCGGCAAACTTTTCACCGGCATACTCTCGCGCTGCACCGCGAAAGACGATAAACCGCCACGGCGCGAGTTTGCCGTGATCAGGAACCCGTGCCGCCGCATTCAGCATGGCGTCCAGCGTTGCTGGATCCGGGCTGGGCTCGGCAAGGAGATTGGCGGTAACCGTCCGGCGCGTTGCCAAATAGTCACGCATTGGAAGCATCGTGAGTTCCTCCTGTGCCCAGCACACAATTCGCGTGTCAATTTGCTGCGTTCGATGAAATATGGTGTCAACTGCGGCGACCCTGCCACATCCCGACGAAACGATGGTGGGCGCCGCGTGTGGTGAGCGTAATCTGAAGAAGTGCGGCAAAGCCGCCTCGCCGCGTGAGTTGCGCAAGTCGCGGCACGGATGAGCAGAGGGAAGCGATGATTCGTTTGGCAGCGACAGTTGCGCTGGCGCTTTTCGCCCTCCATGGGGCTTCGGCGTTAGCGGAAACGCCCATCCCGACACCAAATCCCCTACGCGGTGCGGGGACGACCCCTCAGGCCGCCCTTGCCAAACTCGTCAATGCCGATGCCTCTGCAGCGCCAACTCTTTCCGCCTATGCGCCAGCCAGCGACACAGGCACGCTGAGCGCACCGTCCAACAAGGAATCAACCCTTTACGTGGTCGGCAAGCTCGCCGAGGATTCTGAACCCATCGGCGATGGCCTCGAGTGGCGCGTTTACTCCGACTATCCCGACGCGAGCGGGCAGCTGCCCATGATGCATCGCGGCCGTGGCGGCGATCTCGAACTGCGCCTGCCGGAGGGCCGCTACATCGTCCATGTCGCCTACGGTAGGGCGGCTTTGTCGCGGGTGGTGGACGTGCAGGGGGCGAGCACCAGCGACACGTTTGTGCTCAATGCCGGCGGCTTGCAGCTGAACGCGGTCCTCGATGACGATGAAACGAGCCGCGGGTCCGAAGCGACGTTCGAACTTTATATGCTCGAAGGTGAGAATCGCCGGGCCATCGGGAACATCAAATCCGGGGCGATCGCGCGGTTACCGGCGGGGTCCTATCACATCGTCAGCCGATACGGCGATGTGAACGCCGTACGCAGAGCCGACGTGATGATTGAACCCGGAAAGCTTACGCGGGTCTCCCTGCGCCACAAGGCGGGCAGCGTGAGCTTGAAGCTCGTCCGCACCGCCGGCGGCGAGGCCATCGCAAACACTGAGTGGACCGTCTACGACGCTGAAGGAGAGCCGGTGTTTGAGCGGATCGGCGCCCACGCGAACATCACCCTTGCGGCGGGCGAGTACGAAGTGACCGCGCGCCATCGCGGTGGCGAATTCACTCGGAAATTCACCGTGAATTCTGGCGACGACGAGGACGTGATCGTCATTGCCCAACGCTACAGCGCGCCTCTGTAAAGGACGCGTCATTGCAGCGATTGATCGCGGCCGCTCCTCTAAACGTCCGTTAGCTTTCGTTTCCAAGACGGTTGTCCCATGCCGGTGCGACCGCTGGGCAATGGGGCCAAAACTCTCCCGCCTTCACCCATATCGTCCCGGGCAGCGCCCGATGCCTCAAGGGACGCTTCGCTCTTTGCCCTTGACCCATCAGGCGATGAGCGGGCTTGAAAATGTGTCGGCTCCGGAAGAACGTCGCTTTTTGGTGTCCCACCAAAAGAACTAGCCGGGATGGGTGGCGCAACGGTGGGCGTTCTTGCCGCTCGCTGGAGCGCATTTCAGCAACAGGAATCATGGCGCGGCTCGAATCGCGCGGTGAAACAGGAAATTAGATGAGGTCATGCGATCCCATGATCGTGTGACCTTACCTAGCGTGAGCAACGGTGACGGCTTTCGCAGTTAACCGTCCATAAACCGCTGGTCGATGGCTTCCCAGTTTGTGAGGCTCAGCACAACAGCCTGTAGGTACTCGGCCTGCCGCGTCCCGTAGTCGATCACGTAGGCGTGCTCCCAAAGATCAACGCCCATCAGCACCTGACGATCCGTTCCGAGCGGGTTCACGGCATCGGAAACGCCCTGGAGAAACAGGCCGTCGCCCTCCGCCATGAGCCAGACCCAGCCACCGCCAAAGACGCCCGCCGCCGCCTCCAGAACCACCTCGGCCAAACCCGCAAGGCCGCCGAACTCGCGCGCCAATGCCTCCTCAAGGACCGGTCCCGGTAGCGAGGCTCCGCCGCGGAACTGCTCAAAGAAGAACGTATGATTCCACAGCTGCGCGGCCGGATCGTAGATCTCCCACTGCTTCTCATCCGCCGCCGTGACGATGAGGTTTTCAAGCTCCAACGCAGCGTAGTCAGTGCCGGCCACCAAAGCGTTGAGGCGCTCGGCGGCCTGTTGGTGGATCTCCACATGAAGGCCCATGGCGCGCTCGGAAAGATGGGGCTCAAGCGCGTTCAATGCGTAGGGTAGCGGCGGTGCCTTGAATGGTCCTGACTCAGTGTTTTGCGCCCATGCCCGCTGCGTCCATGGGCTCGCCGCCGCAATCCCCGCGGCGATGGCCGTCCGTCTCGTGATCTTCATAACCGTCTCCCACAGCCCACCGCAGCACACGCATCCGTCTGATCGCAAGACCCATGTGGCAGTAGCGTTGCTGCAGCAACCGGCCCGCAATCGAAGGTATGGGTCAAGGCACGGACAGAGACGGCTCTGGCGGCAGAATTAATTTCAAAGATATCAGATGGATAAGCGGCTTTTGCCGATCGTCAGCCCACAGGACTTCACTCTGCTGGCGCGGCCGCTTCCTCTTCTTTGACGCCCGTCTGGGCCGCTCTTTCGCGCTGGCTGCCATCGGTCAGGAGAATGCGCATCAACGGCGGCACAACGAGGAGTGTGAGGACCGCCGAAACGGCAAGGCCGCCCACCACAACGGAGCCTAGCCCACGATAAAGCTCTGAGCCCGCCCCAGGGATCAGCACCAGCGGCAGCATCCCGCACACACTGGTGAGCGTGGACATGAAGATGGGCCGGATCCGGTTGTTGACGGCTTCCAGGATGGCATCACGGGATGCCATTCCCTCCTCCCGGAAGTGGTAGAGCGCCTGGTGCACGATAAGGATCGCGTTGTTCACCACAATTCCCACCAGGATTACGAATCCCAACAATGTCAGCATATCGAGGGGTTGCTGTTGCAGCGTGTTGAGGAGCGCAAGACCACCCACACCGCCAGCCGCAGCCACGGGCACCGAAATCATGATGACGAGGGGCAGCAAAAAACTCTCAAAAAGCACGGCCATCACCAGGTAAACGACGATGAGTGCAAACAGGAGATTGAGCTGGAGCGCGTCCCAGGTCTCGGTGAGTTCATCGGCAGTGCCGGTCATGGAAAAGCGAACGCCCGGTGGTATACCCTCCGCGACGAGGGTCGCGACCACCTCGTCTTCAAGGAGTTCCAGAGCCGATTCCAACGCCATATCGTTGGATGGGCGGACCTCTAACGTGATGGTCCGCAGGCGCTCGCGGTGGCGAATCTCCGTCGGCCCGGCGGTAATGCTTACGTCCGCCAACGCGCTCACGGGCAAGATGCGACCGGTGGGCGTTACCACCGGCAACCGCTCGATGGCCTGGGTCTGCTCGCCGCCGCTCCCGGCCTGAAGCTCGCCGCCCTTGAGCGTCAGATCCAAGATATCGGCACCGACGGTGACCTCGTCCACCCGCACGCCATCATTGTAGGCGTCTATGGTGGCAGCCAGCGTACGGGCGCTCACGCCAGCGTCGGCCAAACGGATGCGATCGGGCACCGCGCGCACTTCCGGCGAACCAAGTTCAAGCCCTGGCAACGGACGGAATTGGTGCCCCTCCTGGCGCGGCAGCAACTGCGCAATTTTTTGGGCCGCGCGCCCCGCCACCATCAGGATCGGCTCCAGTTCAGGCCCAGAAACGTTGAGCTCGATGGCGCGCCCTCCACCGATGCCGCGCCCGAAGATGGAGGGCTGGGTCATGAAGCCGAAGGTGCCCGGCTCGGAAAAGACCGGCCGCGACAGGATGGGGATGAGTTCGCCCGCCCGGGTCCCGTCCACAGCAGTGGCGCCCACGAAGGACGTTCCGGTGCGCGCCACGAAGAAGAAGGAATCGATGGTCGGCGGACCATCGGGGGGCTGTTCTTCTTCCCAAAGCGGCCGTGCGGCCCGTTCCACCCGCTCTGCGATGGAATTGGTAGTGTCGAGATTGTAGCCAGGCGGCGGGATGAGGATGCCGAACACCAGGTTGCGGTTGCCTTCCGGCAAGTATTCCAGCTTAGGCAAGTTGTCGACGACGAAGGCGATTGCCCCGGCGCTGACGATAAAGACGACGATCAGTCCAAAAGCGCGGCTCGCATTTACCGCCCGGACGTATTTCAGCGTGATCCAGCGAAACGCCCGTGCAAAATGGTCGATGACCGGAATGAAGATGGGCTTTGCGGCGACCCCCTTGGTGAGGATGCGCGACGACAGCGCCGGGATCACCGTAATGGCGACCACGAGGGACAGCATCACGGCCACCGAGATCGCCACGGCGATGTCGCGGAAAAGCTGCCCCGCTTCCAACTCCATGGTGAGGATGGGGATGAACACCATCACCGTGGTGAGCGCAGACACCAGGATCGCGCCCCACACCTGACGCGCGCCTTCGTAGGCCGCGTCCCTTGCCGACAAACCATTCTGACGGAGCCGATAAATGTTCTCGAGCACCACGATGGCGGCGTCGACCACCATTCCCACGGCAAATGCGATCCCGGCGAGGGAGATCACGTTGAGGGTGCGCCCCAGCGCGCTCATGGCCACAAATGAGGCCACCACAGAGATGGGGATCGAGAGGGAGACGATCAGAGTCGCTCGGGGCGAGCGCAGGAACACCATGAGCACGGTGGCGGCGAGAAGCCCACCTACCCAAATATTCTGGATCACCAGGTCAATGGCGCTCGTGATGTAGACGGTCTCGTCATAGACCTGCTCGAAGGTGAGGTTTTGGGCCGTGAGCGGGCCGGCGATGAGTGCGTCGCGGGCTTCGCGAACGCCCTCCATCGTTTCGATCACATTGGCGCCCGTTTCGCGCACCACGTTGATGGCGATGGCCGCTTCACCGCGATGGCGGATGCGGGTTTGTGGCTCCTTGTAGCCGAACTCCACCTCGGCAATATCGCCTAAAAGCACCCGGCCGAGCCCGCGGACCGTCGTGCCTGGCTGGGCGGCCGCGTTAGATCGCATGACGACGGCTTTAATGTCGGCCGCGTTGTTGAGCTGACCTTGGGCACGCACCACGTAGCGGCGCTTGCCCTCGTCAATGTCGCCCGCAGAAACGGATATGTTTTCCGAGCGAAGCCGCTCGATGATTTGGGGAATTGTGAGCCGATACTGGGCAAGCCGTTCCGGCCGGATGATGATTTGTAGCTCGCGCTCCGACCCGCCGAAGACGTTCGTCCCAGAAATACCCTCCACCCGCTCAAAGGCTTCGCGCACCACGTCGTCGGCAAAATCTCCGAACTGATGGATCGGTGTCGTGTTGCCCGGCGCCCGCTTCATGATGAACCAGGCAATGGGGTTATCTTCCGAGCCGGAGGTGCCCAGGGTGGGCTCGTCCGCCTCATCGGGATAGCCCGACACGCGGTCGAGCCGGTTGGCGACGAGCAGAAGCGCGCGGTTCATGTTGGTGCCGACGGCGAATTCTAGCGTAATTTCCGCCTGACCGCGCCGGGACTGGGAGGTCATGGATTCCAGGCCCTCAAGGCCCTTCAGCTCATCCTCCTGCTTGTTGACAATCTCCCGCTCCACCTCCACGGGCGCCGCGCCGGCCCATTCGGTCTCCACGGTGATCACCGGCTTACGAACGTCCGGCGTCAGCTGGATAGGAATTTGCGTGAGCGCCAGGTAGCCGAAGAGGAGCGCCATCAGCACCACAGCCACCACTGCGATGGGGCGCTCGATGGCGGCCTTGATCACGTTCACTGGGTCTGCTCCGCGGGCGCCACGGCCGACCCCGTCGTCACCGCGCCACCGGGATCTTCAAAGGCGATGGGCTGACCCGGCCGCAGCCGCTCGTTGCCGCGCACCACCACCAGATCGCCGGGCGAGACCTCACCGCTCACCTCATAGCGGTCGTCAATGGCGGTGCCGAGCGAGATGCGACGCGGCACAGCTTTGCCGTCCACAGCCACAAACACGATCCAGCCGTTCACCTGCTGTACCAGCGCATCCTTTGCGACGGAGACCACTTCGCGAAGCGGACCCACCGGAGCCAGAACAGTGACGCTCTGCCCCGCCGCAAGCGGTTTTGACGACTGCGTCTCGCCGATGGAAAAGCGCACTGGTCGGGTTCTGGTGGCTGGGCTTTCCGACGGGACGACGGCGCGCACCTGGGCAACCCCTGGAGCGCCATCATCCATCAGCGTCGACACCGTGTCTCCTGGTTTGAGCGCTGCAACGATCTCCGTCGGCACGTCGGCCTCGATCTCCAGGCGCGTGTCATCAATGACGGTGGCGACCGCACCACCCGCGGTCAGATAGTCGCCAGTGCTCGCCTCCCGTGCCAGGACGACGCCGGAAAAAGGCGCGCCGATGACGGCGTTTTTCCGGCGATATCGAGCGGTTTCCACCTGGGCTTCGGCCACAGCGAGCGCCGCCTCTGCCCGGGCAAGTTCCGCCAACTTGCTGGCGTGTTCCTGGACAAGGTCATCGGCCCGGCCCTGGCTGAAAGCCGCCGATCCTTCAAGCTGCCGGGTGCGCTCCATCACCTGTTCGGCCAAGTCCTCGTTCGCCTCGGCGACCTTCAAGCCGGCTCGAACTTGGGTAAGGGTCGCCTCCGCCCCGTCGAGCTCGATTTCGAGAAGCTCCGTATCGATCCGGACAAGGGGATCGCCATTTTCGACCCGATCCCCCACGCGCACGAAAATTTCCGCCACGATGCCGGGAATGCGCGTGGCGACGACGCTCTCCTCGATGGCGACGAGCCGCGCGATGATGGGCTGAGTCTCGGCAACTTCAATCACCGTGACCGGGTCCACGAGCACACCCGCGGGTCCACGCTGGGCGTTGGCACCCTCCGCGCCGAGGGCAGCGCCCAAAGCGGCACTGATCATCGCCAGACGGCAAAACCGGTTCCACCACCGGCAGCCTCCCTCAACGATCATCGGTTATCCTCGCCCTTAAGCATCAAAGCTCCATGCAACTTAGTGCGCCGCGCGTCGCCGCCTACGCCACCCGACACCACGAGCCCAATTCCGTCACCGTTCGTCAGAGCGCCCACACCTGGAGGTGCTCTGGCAGTGCTCAACCGCCCCCGGTTCGCTGGCGTTCCGTGCGGCGGCGGATCATTTCCATCGTTGTCAGGAGCATGATGGAAAGCGCCACCAATATCGAGGCAAGGGCAAGGATCGTTGGACTGATCTGCTCGCGAAGCCCCGAAAACATGCGCACCGTCATGGGTGTCTGCTCCGGCCCCGCCAAGAACAGGACCACCACCACCTCGTCAAGGGAGGTGATGAACGCAAAGAGCGCGCCGGCGATGATGCCAGGCAGCAGAAGCGGCAGGATCACCTTGAAAAAAGTGGTGGTTTGGTTCGCTCCCAAGGACTGGGAGGCGCGGATCAATTGATTGTCGAATCCTGCGAGCGCCGCCGTTACGGTGATGACGACGAATGGCGCGCCCAGCACCACGTGGCTCATGATGATGGAAAAGTACGTCTGCGACAGGTTGGCGCGTGCGTAAAAGGAGAACAGCGCCGCGGCCGTGATGATGAGCGGCACGATCATGGGCGCGATGAGAAAGGCTGTGATTGCCGCCCGCGCCGGCATCTCCCGCCGCGACAGACCGAGGGCGGCTAGGGTTCCAAGGGTTGTGGCGATGATTGTCGAGGTGATCGCGATGAAGAAGGAGTTGCCGATGGACGCAATCCACTCCTCGCTGCCCAGCAACGCATCGTACCAGCGCATGGAATAACCTTCCGGGCGCAGCGCCAGCATGTCAGGCGTAAACGTGAAATAGGGCTCGGCGTTGAAAGACAGCGGGATGATCACGATGATCGGCGCGATCAGAAAGAAGAAGATGAGGCCGCAGATCACCAGGTAGGTGCGGTGCCAGATGCGCTCGAGCCGGGTGGCGTGCTGAGGAAGGGCCATCACATCACCCGAATTTGAGCCGCTCAACGCCCACCAGCTTGTTGAAGAGCCAGTAGAAGACGAGGACGCCAACCAGGAGAAGCGTCGCGAGCGCGAGCGCAAGGCGCAGTTGCGACAGTGAACCGGTCATGCGGTCGGCGATCAGGTTCGAGATAAAGACGCCCGATTCACCGCCCACCAGCGCCGGCGTGATGTAGTAGCCAATGGCCAGGATGAAGACGAGGAGAACCCCCGCCGCCAAGCCGGGAATGGTGAGGGGAAAGTACACCGTCAGATGAGCGCGCAGCGGCGTTGCCCCCATGGACCGGGCCGCCCGGGTAAGGCTCGGCGGGATCGTTTTCATCACCGAATAAAGCGGTAGCACCATGAAGGGCAGGAGGATGTGCGTCATGGCGACGACGGTGCCGATCCGGTTGTAGATGAGCCTAAACCGATTGCCGTCATCCACGACGCCCAGGAAGACGAGGACGTCATTCACCACCCCCTGCTGCTGTAGGAGGACGATCCAAGCCGATGTGCGCACCAGAAGCGACGTCCAGAACGGCAAAAGCACCAGGATCATCAGAAGGTTCGCCTTCTTCAGCGGGAGCGTCGCCAGAAGGTGGGCGATGGGATAACCCAGCACGATGGTGAGCATCGTGATGAGAAGGCTCATCCACGCTGTCTGTAGGAAAATCCCGCGATAAACGCGCACGTCCTCCGAACGCGGTACGATTTCGCCTTCGGTGTTGTACTCAAAGTCGAGGGCGCGCAGGTAGTAGGCCGGCGTGACGGTGCGCGTTTCCCGCTGGATCAACTTCCATAAACGACGGTCACCCCAACCCTCGTTCTTCGCGATGAGCGCTTCCTTGAAGGGTGCGGTGAGTTCGTCCGCCCCGCGCATGCCACGCATCATGATGGAGCGGGCGCCGGGAAGTTCGGCATTGAGCCGGGCGGCGGCACGGCCGATGGTGGCCCGACCGCCGTCGTTGAGGTCGGTGACCATCGCCGCGAACACAGTTTCGTCCGGCAGCCCTTCCCCGTCCCAACCGCCGATCACCGATGTGGTTGTGGGCAGATACTGGGCGATCTCGGGGTTCATCACCGAGCGCACCATCATCTGCGCGATGGGAACCATGTATGTGATGAGGAGGAACGCAAAGAGCGGCAAGACCAGCAAAAAAGCGTTACGCCGAGCCCTTGAGTTCGCGGCCCGCAGTGCCGCCTTGAGGGGTTTTCCGTCCGCAGTTTTGAGCTGTTGGGGCGCATCCACGACGCCGCCAGCCATCCCGGCAGAGGCCGCCGCGTCGCTCACGAAGCTGGCCTGCTGCTTGGGTGTGCTGCGCTTTTTAACCGGAAACGAATGACCTCAAGCCTTTAGTTTTTCACCCGCCAGCTGGCGGGAGTTTGGTGACGCGCCCACCGGCCAAAGGCCGGCGGGCTTTGGTTCGATGACTAGGACGAGAGCCAGGCGTTGAAGCGCTCTTCCAGGGAATCGCCGTAATCGGCCCAGAACTCCACGTTGAAGCGGATCGCCTTTCCGTCAAAATTCTCCGGCGCCGTGGGCATATGCTCCATCATCTCCACACCGCTCGCCTCGTGGGTCCCGATGAGCGGGATCGAGGATTTGCGGGCAGGCGCGTAGGCGATGAACTTGGTCTGATCGGCAAGGCGCTGGGTATCGGTGGCAAAGTTCAGGAAGTCATAGATCATGTCTTCCTTGCCGGTATCCACCGGAACCACCCAACCATCGGCCTCGAACATCTGGCCGTCCCAAATGATTTTGAACGGCTGATCCTCGTTCACTTGAGCGTTGAAAATACGCCCGTTGTAGGCCGACGCAATGGTGACTTCACCATCGGCGAGAAGCTGCGGCGGTTGGGCGCCAGCGTCCCACCAAATGATGGAATCCTTGATGGAATCGAGCTTTGCGAAAGCGCGATCCTGGCCTTCCTGGGTGGCGAGCACGTCATAGACTTCGCCGGGCGACACACCGTCGGCAAGGAGCGCCCACTCAAGGTTCTTTTGGGGGATTTTTTCGAACGCCCGAGTGCCTGGGAACGTTGCCACGTCGAACACGTCGGCGATGGAAGCGGGCGCATCTTTGCCGTCGAACGCTTCGGTGTTGTAGGCAAAAAGGGTCGCGTAAAGGATCTGCGGGACAAAGCAGTCGCCGGTGGTTTCAGCAACGAAGTCATCCCGCGAGGACGTTCCGTCGGGCGCTTTGGCGAGGCGGTCCCAGTCGATCTCCAGGATGAGCCCTTCGTCGCATGCGCGCTGGGCGTCGGACTGCAACATGTCCACCACGTCCCAGGTCACGTTGCCCGCTTCCACCTGACTGCGGATCCCGGCAAGGGCCTGGTTGGATTTGTCTTCTTCCAGGATTTTGACGCCGGTTTTCGCAGTGTAGGGCTCGTAATAGGCGCCGCGCTGGGATGCCGAGTAGGCGCCGCCCCAGGAAACCGCCGTCAACGTGTCGTCCTGCGCCGACGCGGCCCCCACGGCCCCGGTGAACGCAAGGGCCGATACGGCCGTACCGAGTGCGATGTGCTTTAGCAAAATCTCTCTCCCGTTTTGTTTCGGGTCGGCACTCCCACCAACCCGTTGGCTTCGTCTGTTATCTCTGCTCGGGGGCAACATTCGTGCCGAAACCTCGTCCCCGATGCTGCGACGATTTTCGCGCATGGAGCGCATCGTCTCAGCTCACGATGGGGTCAAGGGCATGGCAGTCCGATATCTTCCACCCCACCTTGACGTCGTCCCCAGCCTTAAGCGCGCGGTCGTCGCCGTGGTTGGGCACCTTGACGATGAACTGATCGTTTCCGGCAACATTGAGGCGGGCGCGGATGGTGTCCCCGAGGTAGATTAACTCTTCGATCCGGCCGTCAAGGCGGGTGTCGAGCCCGTCAGGATTAAGCTCCACGCGCTCTGGCCGCAGCGACAAGGTGGTGCGCGACCCGGCGCCGTTCACATTCACCGCGCTCGCCACCACTTCCGCGCCGGTGTCGAGACCCACCTTGCAGGTGCCGTTGGAAACTTCCTGGACGGTGCCGGACAGTTTGTTGTTCTCGCCGATGAATTGGGCGACGAACGAATTTTTCGGGTGCTCGTAAAGCTCTTCGGGGGGCGAGAGCTGCTGGATCACACCATCGTTGAAGACGGCCACCCGGTCGGACATGGTGAGCGCTTCGGTCTGGTCGTGGGTCACGTAGACCACCGTGACGCCGATATTTTCGTGGATGTGCTTGATTTCGTACTGCATCTGCTCGCGCAGCTGCTTGTCGAGGGCGCCCAGCGGCTCATCCATCAGCACGAGGTTCGGCTCAAAAACGAGGGCCCGCGCCACGGCAACCCGTTGCTGCTGGCCGCCGGAAAGCTGCGCTGGCCGCCGCCCGCCGTAGCCTGGCAACTCCACCATTTCGAGCGCTTTGCCCACGCGTTCCTTGATTTCGGTTTTGGATTTACCGCGAACTTTCAAAGGGTAGGCGAGGTTTTCGCCCACTGTCATGTGGGGAAAGAGGGCGTAGTTCTGGAACACCATGCCGATCCCCCGCTTGTGAGGCGGCAGCATGCTGATCTCTTGGTCTTCCAGGAAAATTTTGCCCCTGGTGGGCGGCTCAAAGCCGGCAAGCATCATCAGGCAAGTGGTTTTCCCGGAGCCTGACGGGCCCAACATCGTTAAGAATTCGCCGGCGGCAATGTCGAGGTTGAGGTCTTTAACGACAAGGCTTTCGCCGTCGTAACTTTTCTGTACGCCTCCGAATTTTACGTTGGCGCCGGCTTCCGACTTCCGTCCTGCCACGCAGTCATCCCCGTTGTTGCCGCATTATACGGCATGCTCAAACTGTTGGCGTCAAGCGTTGGGTGGGCGGGGGTGCTCTATGCCGCGCGCTCGGCCCGCTTGCGCTCGTGGGGATCGAGGTGGACCTTGCGGAGCCTGATGTTTTTGGGCGTCACCTCCACCAGCTCGAAATCGTTGATGTAGGAAAGTGCGCGCTCCAGCGACATTTTGACGGGCGGGGTCAGCTTCACAGCATCGTCTTTGCCGGAGGCGCGCACGTTGGTGAGCTGCTTGCCCTTCATGACGTTGACTTCCAGGTCGCTGCCGCGGGTGTGCTCGCCGACGATCATCCCTCGATAAACCTTAACCCCCGGGTCGATGAACATGGGGCCGCGTTCTTCGAGGTTGAACATGGCATAGGCCACGGAATCGCCGTCGCTGTTGGAAATCAAAACGCCCGTGTGGCGGGACGGTATGGCGCCCTTGTGGGGCACATAGTCGTGAAAAACCCGGTTCATGATGCCGGTGCCGCGGGTGTCGGACAAAAGGTCGCCCTGGTAGCCGATGAGGCCACGTGTGGGTGCGTGCAAAATGATGCGCGTGCGGCCGGCCCCGGAAGGCTTCATTTCCACCAGATCAGCTTTGCGCTCGGCCAGCTTTTGAATCACCGAGCCGGCAAACTCATCGTCCACATCGATGGTGACCTCCTCGATGGGTTCTAGGAGCGCGCCGTCCTCGCCCTTCTTCATCACCACCTGGGGCCGCGATACGCCGATCTCAAAACCCTCGCGCCGCATGGTCTCGATCAAGATACCGAGCTGCAGTTCGCCGCGGCCGGCCACCTCGAAAGCCTCACCGTTTTCCGTGTCGCGCACCTTCAGCGCCACGTTGCCCTCCGCCTCACGCATCAGCCGGGCGCGGATCACCCGGGACTGCACCTTGTCGCCCTCGGTGCCGGCAAGGGGGCTGTCGTTGACCCGAAAGGTCATGGCAAGGGTCGGCGGATCGATGGGCTGGGCCGGGATCGGCTCTGAGGACGACAATGCCATGATGGTGTCGGCGACCGTGGCCTTTTGAAGGCCCGACAGCGCGATAATGTCGCCTGCCCTCCCCTCGTCAATGGCGCTGCGCTCAAGGCCGCGAAAGGCCAAGACCTTCGAAACGCGCCCCTGCTCGATGAGTTCGCCGGACCGGGAGAGGGCTTTTACGGTCTGGTTGGGTGCAACGGTGCCGGAAGTGGCCCGCCCAGTGAGGATACGGCCCAGGAACGGATCGGCCTCAATGGTGGTGGCGAGCATGCGAAACGGGCCTTCCTCCACCGGCGGCTGCGGCACATGCGCCACGATGAGGTCGAGGAGCGGACCCATGGATGGCGCGCCGCTCGGGGACGGCTCGGCGCTCATCCAACCCTGTTTTGCGCTGCCGTAGAGGATGGGAAAATCGAGCTGCGCATCGTTGGCGCCGAGGGCATCGAAGAGCTCGAACACCTCGTCCACCACGGCCGCGTGCCGCTCTTCCGGCTTATCGATCTTGTTGATGGCCACGATGGGCCGCAGCCCCATGGAGAGCGCCTTGGCTACAACGAACTTGGTCTGCGGCATCGGCCCTTCGGCGGCATCCACAAGGACGACGGCGCCGTCCACCATGTTGAGGATGCGCTCCACCTCGCCGCCGAAGTCTGCGTGCCCGGGCGTGTCGACGATGTTGATGCGCGTGGGCTGCGTTGCTTCGCTCTGCCACTCGACGCTCGTCACCTTCGCTAAAATTGTGATGCCGCGCTCTTTCTCGAGGTCGCCCGAATCCATCGCACGCTCGTCGACGCGCTGATTGTCGCGGACGGCGCCTGACTGTTTTAGGAGCACATCGATCAGCGTCGTCTTTCCGTGATCGACATGGGCGATGATGGCAACATTGCGCAACGCGCGCTTGCTTGCGGTCATGGGCGGCACAGCTCTTTTTGGAACGCCTGTCCCCTGCCACGATTTGGACGAAAACGCCAACCCCCGTCGCTCACCCATGGCTCGACGACAACGCTGCCTCATTGACGGCGATGGGTTCCATCTCTACGCACATCAGGGTCGAACGCGGCGCCATGGGCGTTGCACCGCGGACTCTTTCAGCGCGGCATGGAGACGGGCGCAAAACGAGGTGCGGCCAACGCTGCGGCAGATGCACGATCAGGCTCCGATGGGCGATACAATGTCGTTGACAATGCGGTCTAGCGACGACCTATCGGGCGTCGCCACTTCCGTTGCGTCCTTTGTGGCGGCGAACGACATCGGCAAAAGTACAGCTTACGCTCTCGACCTCATCTTGGAAGAACTCGTCACCAACATCGCAAAGCACGGCTCGGGCACCGAAGGCGCGACAATTTCCATCGCCCTGGAATTGGCGGACGGGATCGTCCACGGCACCGTTAAGGACAACGCCGCGCCGTTCGATCCTCTCAAGAACCCGCCACCAGACACCACCGCCCGCCTGGACGATCGCAAGATCGGTGGCCTTGGCGTTCATTTTGTGCGGACCCTCGTCGAAAATGTGTCCTACAGATGCCAGGCAGGTGAAAATGTCCTTTCGTTTGAACTTCGTATGAAAGAAGAATAGCCCGTGCCGAGCTTAGCCATTGACCAGAGCATCGTTGGTGACGTGACCGTGCTGGCTCCAGCAGGACGCGTCGACACGGCGACAGCAAAGGAATTTGAGACCGCTGCGCTGGGCAGGATTGAAGCCGGCGCCAGCGCGATGGTGTTCGACTTTGATGGCCTGAAATATATCTCAAGCGCCGGGCTACGCGTCGTGCTTCTCACCGGCAAGCGGGCCAAGGCAGCCGGTGGCGTTCTCGTCTTGTGCAATATGAACGAGTCCATCCGAGACGTCTTTGAAATTTCGGGGTTTTTGTCGTTGTTTGCAGTGGAAGATAGCCGCGGGGCAGCGGTCGCCAAAGCAGCGGAAACTGCCTGATCTGGCGATTTTTAACGTTGTCCGCCGACGGATCGTCCCGCCGGCCCGGCGCGCGCGGGGAATTTTCCGTTCGTTCCTCGCCAAGCCTGTTAAATCGTGAAGGAAGGTCGCTCGCGCAGTACTCCCGTTGTGGTAGGGTCCTGCCGCAATGCGGAGACAGGACGGCGATGACTAGTTTGTTGGTAGGAGCGCCTCGGACAACACGGCAGGTATTGCGCCTGGGTAGGGCGCGCCCATCAGCGCTCGCTCTCACCCTCGCCCCAGCCTTCGCCGCAGGAATGACGATCTTCCTCACGGTTGGCGCCCTTGCCCAATCCACCGCGCCGGGCGCCCCGCCACCTGCGGTGATCGTCGCGCCGGTGGAAGAGCGAGAGGTCAGCCAGCAAGATGACTTCACCGGCCGCATTCAGGCCATCCAATCGGTGGACATCCAGCCTCGGGTGGAAGGATATCTTGAAACGGTGAATTTCGCCGAGGGCAGCGACGTCGAAAAGGGCGACTTGTTGTTCCAGATCGACAAGAGGCCCTACGAAGCGAGCCTTGCCCAGGCACAGGCCCAGCTCGCGTCCGCCAACGGGACGGTGGCAAAGTCCCAGGCTGCGCTGAACAACTCGGAAGTCATTCTCGCCCGCCAGCAGACTCTTTTGCAGCGCGATACCGTCTCCCAGGCCGTGGTGGATGACGCCACCACCCAGCGCGATGAGGCGGCGGCCGACCTCCAGTCTGCCCAGGCGCAGGTGGAGGAGGCGAAGGCGAACGTGCAATCCGCCCAGCTCAATTTGTCCTATACGACGATCGTTTCTCCCATAGACGGTCGGATCGGGCCCGCCATCGTGACCGCCGGGAACCTCGTTTCCAGCGCGAGCGGAACCATGGCAACGGTTGTGCAGCTTGATCCCATCCGCGTCGCTTTCTCGGTCCCTGACATCCTTTATACCAACCTCGTCCAACAAGCCGGGGAGGTGCATGCAGGCCGGGCGAAAGAGTTGTTCAGTCCGCAGCTGCAGCTCCCGAACGGGAAAATTTACGACCAGGAGGGCGAGATCGCCTTTTCGGGTAACGTGATCGACCAGTCCACCGGAACGATCACCGTTTACGCGGACTTTCCGAACCCCTCATCGGTGCTGCTTCCAGGCTCCTTCGTGGTGGTGACGGTGCAGGAGAGCGCCAAGACGAGGCGGCCGGTCATCGGCGCGTCGGCGGTAATCCAGGACAAGGATGGGGCCTACGTTTTCGTGGTCGATAACGACGACACCGCCCAGGTCCGGCGCATTACCATCGCCTCACGCTCCAACAATGACGTGGTGGTGTCCGACGGGCTCAGCCAGGGCGAGACGGTAATCGTCCAGGGGGTCCAAAAGGTCCGGCCGGGCCAGAAGGTGACGCCCACCACGGCCCAAACCGCCGCTGCCACGAGTACCACTGCACAAACCGGCCAAACCGCCCCAACCCAGCAAAACTAATCCGATGATCTCCGAGCTATGCGTCCGCCGACCGCGCTTTGCGGGCGTTATTTCGCTGGTGATCACCATCGCCGGGCTCTTGTGCATCTACATCATCCCGGTCGCCCAGTACCCCAACATCACGCCGCCCGTGGTGACCGTTACGGCAAGCTATCCGGGCGCTGACGCCATCACCATCGCCACAACGGTGGGCGCCCCCATCGAAGAGCAGGTGAACGGCGTCAAGGACATGATCTACATGGCCGCGACGACGTCGGCCGCGGGGACCTACTCCCTTTCGGTCACGTTCAAGGTGGGTACTGACCCGGACATCGCGCAGGTCAACACCCAAAACCGCGTTTCCCAAGCCGAGGCGCTACTCCCCCAGGAGGTGCGTGAACTCGGGATTATCGTGCAGACCGCGTCGACGGACATTTTGGGCGTCGTGAACATCTTTTCGCCCGAAGAAACCTACGATCCGGTCTTCATCTCCAACTACAGCACCATCAACGTTCGCGACCGCCTCGCCCGGGTGGACGGGATGGGCGATGCCCAGCTCCTGGGCGCACTCAACTATTCTATGCGGGTCTGGATCGATCCGGTGAAACTGACCGGGCTCAACATGTCGCCGGCCCAGGTGGTCCAAGCGATCCAGGAGCAGAACGTCCAGGCTTCGCTGGGCTCCATCGGCGGCCCCCCTGCCCTGGATAATCAAGTCCAGCAATTCACTATCCTCACCCAGGGACAGCTCAGTCAGCCCGAACAGTTTGAAAACATCATCGTGGCCACCGGCGACGATGGAGCCATCGTGCGCGTTCGCGACATTGCGCGGGTGGAGTTGGGCGCGGAAACCTATTCCACCATCTCGCGGCTCAACAACAAACCGGCCGCCTCGGTCGCCCTCTACCAGGCCCCCGGAGCCAATGCGCTCGATGTGATGTCCAAGGTGCGCGAAGAGCTGGCCGACATCCAAAATCGATTACCCGAAGACCTCAAGGCAGAGCTGATCTACGACGCCACGCTCTTTGTGAGCGCGTCCATCGAAGAGATCATCATCACGCTGGGCATCACTTCGGTGATCGTGCTCATCGTGGTGTTTGTGTTCCTCGGAAACTTGCGCGCCACGATCATTCCAGCGGCGACGATACCGGTCTGTCTGATTGGCGTCTTTGCCGTCCTGCTCGCCCTCGGATTTACCGCCAACACGGTGACCTTGTTCGCCATCGTGCTTGCCATCGGGATTGTGGTGGATGACGCCATTGTCGTGGTGGAGAACGTCTTTCGCGTGATGGAAGAGGACGGCACGGACCAGCGCACGGCGACCATCAAGTCGATGCACCAGGTTCAGGGCCCGATCATCTCCACCACATTGGTGCTGTTTGCCGTGTTCGGTCCGGTGGCGTTTTTCCCGGGCATTACCGGTGAGCTTTTCCGCCAATTCGCCGTCACCATCAGCGCAGCGGTCTTCATCTCCTCCATCAACGCGTTGACCCTCTCCCCAGCCCTTTGCGCGCTCATGCTCCGGCCGGCGAGCGGGAAAAAGCGCGGTCCCCTTGCCTGGTTCGATGCCGGTCTGAACAAGGTGCGTGACGGCTACGTGGGTGTGGTGAGCATATTTGCGCGCCGCTCGCTTTTTGCAGGACTTGCGGTGGTGGCGGCGGTGGCGGGCTCGGTCTTCTTTCTTGGAAAGTTGCCGCCTGGCTTTCTGCCCAATGAGGATCAGGGCGTCCTCTTCGTGGACGTGACACTTCCCAGCGGGGCTGCGCTTCCTCGCACCGAAGCGGTCCTTGCCGAAGCCACCGAGAAAATCGCTCAACTCCCCGGCGTTGCCAACATCGTTTCAGTGTCGGGCTATAGTCTTCTCACCACCGCGGCGTCATCGGGATCGGGGCTCATGGTGGTGGTGCTCGACCCCTGGTCGGAGCGCACTTCGCCCGACACACAGCTCCTGCCCATCTACCACGCCACCAACGCAGCGCTTAGCCAGATCCCCGAGGCCAATATCCTTGCCTTCCCGCCACCGCCCATTCCGGGTCTTGGCAATGCGGCCGGCTTTGACTACCGCCTCCAGGCCCTTGCGGGGCAGGGCCCAGAAGAACTCGCCGAGGTCACAAAAGCGGTGGTTGTGGCGGCCAACCAGAGCCCCAGCGTCGGGTTCGTCTATTCGAATTTTACCGCCGACACGCCCCAACTTTATCTCGATATTGACCGGGCTAAGGCAGAGAACCTCGAAGTTCCCATCGCCAACATTTACGCCGTTCTCCAAGCCGAAACCGGCTCCACCTACGTCAACAACTTTACCTACCAAGACCGCATCTACCAGGTGAACGTCCAGGCAGATGCCACGTTCCGGTCGGCGATCTCGGACCTTAACCGGGTCTACGTGCAATCGAACACCGGGGCGATGGTGCCCCTGCGCACCCTTGCAAGCATCGAGTACCGGCTCGGCCCCAACCTCGCATTCCGCTACGATCAGTTTCCCGCTTCACCGCTCACTGGCGGAGCGGGGCCAGGCACATCTCTCGGCGAAGCGATGCAAGCCATGGAAGAGATCTCCCAAAACACCCTCCCCGATGGTTACGGGTACTCTTGGTCAGGCACGTCGTATCAGCAGCAAGCTCAAAGTGGAAACCTTGGGTTCTTACTGGGGCTTTCTATTTTGTTCGGTTATCTATTCTTGGTGGGGCTCTACGAGAGCTGGATGAATCCGTTCGCCGTGCTCGCGTCGGTCTCCATCGCGCTGTTGGGTGCCATTGCGATTTTCGTCGTGCTTCGCATGCCCAACACAGAGATCACTAACAACGTTTTTAACAATCATCTTTACTTCCAGATTGGCCTCATCTTGCTGGTCGGCCTGGCGGCGAAAAATGCAATTTTGATCGTTGAGTTTGCCAAAGAGCAGCGTCAGGCCGGAAGCACCCGGTACGAGGCAGCGCGGGCCGCCGCCCACATGCGTTTTCGTGCTGTGCTCATGACCGCAACAGCCTTTATCCTCGGGGTGGTCCCCTTGGTGACTGCCACCGGTGCGGGGGCCGCAGCCAGGGTTTCGCTCGGCTACACAGTCCTCGGCGGCATGGCAGCAGCCACATTTGTCGGCATTTTGTTTATTCCCGGCCTTTACGTCCTCTTCCAGTGGATCGGCGACAAGGTAGGCGGAACGCCCGATGTTCCCCGATCCGGGAGCCCGACCGCGGAACCCGTCGCAGCGGAGTGAATCGTTTTACACACTTTCGTTGACAAGACCCCCTAGGCCGCGCGAACAATTGTCCAACGCCGTTGTGCGACAAAACGGCAAATGAGAACCGATGAGCCGGCAGACTGGCCGGACGTCTGGGGTAGGATATGAACGTTGGCAGTCCTCGCGCCGATCGCCCTCGCGCCTGCGGCTCAATTGCGTCTGCGCCCACGCCAACACGCTTCCAAGGAGAAAATGGAACATGACGAAGTTGAAGACGCGCGCCCGTGCGACCGTCTCGCGCGGCGTGATTGCTGGGGTTGCGCTTGCCGTCCTGATGGGCGGTGCGAGTGCCGAAACGATCCGCTACTGGACCACCGAAGAGCAGCCTGAGCGCCTTGCGATCCAGCAAGCCATGGCGAAGGCTTTTGAAGAAAAGACCGGCCACACCGTAGACGTGATCCCTGTTTCAGAATCAGAGCTTGGCACACGCGCCACCGCGGCCTTCGCTGCCGGCGATCTGCCTGACGTCATCTACCACACCCTTCAATATGTCCTGCCGTGGGCCGAAGATGGCGTGCTTGACGCGGAGACCAACGACGAAATCGTCGAGGAGCTCGGCCGCGGTACGTTCGCGGAAGGGGCCATCTCCATGGCCGATTTCGATGGTCTCACCGCCGCAGTGCCGGTGGATGGGTGGACGCAGATGATCGTCTACCGAAAGGACCTTTTTGACGAAGCGGGCCTTGAAGCGCCCGATTCCTACGACAAGGTCGTTGCCGCGCTCGAAAAACTCCACAATCCCCCCGAACTTTATGGGTTCGTCGCCGCCACGAAGGTGGACGAGAACTTCATGAGCCAGGTGCTGGAACACGTGTTCCTTGCCAATGGCGTTACACCAGTGGACGAGAACGGATTTGCGCCGCTCGATGAGAAGGCGACCACTGAGGTTTTGGAATTTTACAAGGCCATCGCCGATGCGTCGCCGCCGGGCGATCTCTACTGGCAGCAGTCTCGCGAACTCTACTTCGCCGGCAAGGCCGCGATGATCATTTGGTCTCCGTTCATCCTCGATGAGATGGCCGGATTGCGCGACGCGGCACCGGTCACCATCAACGATGATCCCACCAGCCGCGAACTGGCCAACAAAACTGGCGTTGTCACGAGCTTTGCCGGACCGTCGAATCCTGACGGCGCCGCGTGGGGTGATGTTCGTTATCTCGGCGTGACAATGGACGCCAATACAGATGTCGCCAAAGAATTCGTCCTCTTTTCCTTAGATGACGGCTACGAATCGACGCTTTCAATCGCACCTGAGGGTAAATTCCCGGTTCGTCGCGGAAACAGCGAAGACGGTGAAAAGTTCATCAAAGCCTGGCGCGGCTTGCCCGTGGGCGTCGATCGCAAGGCGCCTCTCACGGAACTTTACGATGAGGCGACCATCAACACGATCGTGAGCGGCCTCGATTCTGCTGCCCGTTGGGGTGTTGAAGAAGGTCAGCTCTCCCTCGCCTCTAAGATGATCAACAGTCAGGAAATCAATCGACTGGTTCGCCAGTACTTGGATGGTGAGCGGGACGCCCAGGCGACCGTCGCCGCCATGAACGACGCCCTTTCCAAGATCTGACCCTCAAGCGCCGGCGAACCGAATTCGCCGGCGCAAACCTTTGAGCTGAAGGGAGGCGGATATGGCGAGCGACGCCGTTGGCCCCATCGCGCGACGCGAAGCGCGACTTGCGTACACCATGTTGCTTCCGACGGTTGCCATTGTCATGTCGATCGTCCTTCTGCCCCTTGCGGCGAACATCTGGATCAGCTTCAAGCCCGTCGGTATCGCCGACTTGCGTGCCCCAGCGCTGGTTGCAAACGAGCGCCTACGCGGTGATCTTGCAGCGGTAGGCGACGAAGCAACCATTCAGTACCGCCTGCGCAACTCATCTCGAGACCGCCCCCTCACCAGTGCCCGCCTGACCGATACCCTGCCGGCAGGGCTGGAGACGTTCGACCTTGATCCCCGGTGTTCGATTGATGGGCAGAACCTGACCTGCGAAATTGGTGACGTGGCGCCGGCCGAGCGCAGCGAACTCAACGTTAAGGTCCGGGCCCTTGCCCCCTACCTTGAAACGCCAGTGAACCCGAGGGAAAGCAAAGCTCTTACCGAAGCATCCGCGGCGAGCGCCCTCACCAGCGCAGAGTTTACCCTCGGCAACTTCATCAGCGTTTTCGACTCTGAGGAGTTTGTCACCGTCCTCTGGGTCACCATCGTTTATACGCTTTTCGGCACCCTGGGCGCCATCGTCCTTGGGGTCGTCGCGGCACAACTCCTCAACCGGGATTTCCGCGGCCGATCCATCCTTCGCGGTCTTTATCTTTTTCCGTACGTGGCGCCGGTGATTGCAATGGCGTTCACGTGGCTCGTCCTGTTCGACCCGTTTTCGGGAGCCATTAACACCATGCTCTTGCGCATGGATGTGGCAAGCGAGCAGGTGAACTTCTTCGGCGAGCGAATGATTCCAGTCGATGTCTTCGGGCTCCAGTTCGGCTTTCCCCTCGCCCTTGCCATGGTGATTGCTTTCGAAGCCTGGCGCTACTTCCCGCTCTCCTTCCTTTTCATCCTGGCGCGAATGCAGTCGATCCCCACCGACATGTATGAGGCCGCTGATATGGACGGGGCGACACCCTTCCAGAAATTCTTCCGACTGTCGCTTCCGCAAATATTCGGCATAATCGCAGTTCTATTTCTTCTCCGCTTTATTTGGACCTTTAACAAGTTCGACGATATTTTCCTGCTCACAGGCGGGGCTGCAGGCACACGCACACTTACCGTCGACGTCTATAACCAGGGCTTTGCCATCGGCAACCTTGGTGCCGGTGCCGCGGTGGCCGTGGTCATATTCGTGATGCTCCTTGTCTTTGCGCTCCTTTACTTCCGGGCCATGCCAAAAGGGGAAGGGCTATGACTGTCGCCAGCACGGAAAACACGACAGCCCAACGCGCCGCGAACCCAGGCAAACCTTACCCAGGGTGGCTCACAGCCGCCGTGCTCGGGTTCCTCTGGGGCGCAATCCTCCACCTCATTGGCGGGGTCACCATAACCCTAATAACAGGCGTGCCGATGACCCCCGCGGTGGGCGCTGCCGCAGTGGGTGGCCTTGTTGCAGGCCTCACCATTGCCTGGCGCGAACCGCACCTCCGATCGGGCGTTTTTCAAGCCATCGTCGCCGTCCTTTGGATTGCCATTACGATCGCGCTTTCGTTCGGGGCGCCCTACGCCCAGGATATCGGCGTCAGCGCCATGTGGCAGGCTATCGGCCTTGTGGCGACCGCGGTTGCCCTCATGGCCATCTTGGGCAACTCCTTGCGCACCATCTCCTTGGCGAAACAATCAAGACGAATGACCGAGCACGCCCTTGCCCACTCGCTCGGCATGTTTGGGCACCTCTTCTTCGCCATCATCGTTATCTTGCCGTTCTACGTGCTGGTCATGACGAGCCTCAAAACCCAGCAGGCTTTGATGGCCAACCCGCTGGACCTCTCCCTCGACCTCAGCCAGGGCTTTGCGTCGCTGACGTCGTCATACGTAGAACTCTTCACGACATACGATTTCGGCCGTTACATGATCATATCGTTTGTCGTTTCCACACTTACCGTGGTCATCTGCCTCGCCTTTGCAGTTCCCGGTGCCTACGCGGTGGCACGGCTCAACTTCCCCGGTCGCACCGCCCTGTCGAGATCAGTTCTGCTGATATACTTGGTGCCGGCCATTGTCCTCGTCATTCCCCTTTATGCGGTGTTCTCGCAGCTCGGACTGCGAAACACGATCATGGGGCTTTTGATCGTCTATCCGGCATCCACCCTGCCCGTCGCCATCTACATGCTGAGTGGTTATTTCCGGGGCGTTCCGGCAGAGCTTGAAGAGGCCGGGTTGATGGACGGCCTTTCACGCGTGGGGGTCATCCGAAAAATTACGCTGCCGCTGTCCTTGCCGGCGCTTGCCTCAGTGGGGCTATACGTCTTCATGATCGCGTGGAACGAATTCTTGTTCGCGTTCATGTTCCTAGACGATCCGAAAATCTTTACGCTGTCACGGGCCGTCGTTTCGCTCAATTCTTCAGAGGTGCCTCGCCAATTCTTAATGGCTGGCGCCGTGGTCACGACGATCCCGATTTTGATACTGTTCCTGCTTGCAGAGCGCTTCATGGTGAAGGGCCTCACCGCGGGTGGCGTTAAGGGATGAGTGCTGCTGCCATCAGCACCGCTGCCACGCGCGATCGGGAGGCGAAGGAAATCCTCGCCGCCAACGATCGCGGGAACTACAGCGTTCCGACCAAAGGCCTTTACCCGTTTCAGTGGAACTGGGATTCGGCCTTTGCTGCGCTTGGATACGCGCACATCGACCCGGAGCGAGCGGTGCGCGAGCTGGAGGCGCTGGCCACCTCCCAGTGGCCTGATGGCATGATCGCCCACATCATTTTTCACCAAGCAGACGAAGGCTATTTTCCCGGCCCTGATGTGTGGGCAACGAACCGTGCTCCCCCCACGTCTGGGATCACCCAGCCGCCGGTCCTTGCCATTGCCGCGTCGCGCCTTGCGGAACGAGGCATCCTCGCCGGTGACCGCCTCGCTGGCATCTGCGATGCCGCTGCGCGCTGGCATGCTTGGTTTGCGGACGCGCGTGGCGATCCCGAGACCGGCGCCATTGCAGTTGTCCACCCGTGGGAGTCGGGTCGGGACAACATGCCGGACTGGGATGCTGCCCTCGAGGATGTCGATGCCAGCAACGTCAAGCCTTTCGTGCGCCGTGATCTGGGCCACGTGGACGCCGCCATGCGTCCCACCGAAGCCCAGTACAAGCGGTTCATCGCGCTGGTGGAACTGGGCGTTGGCGTGGCCTGGGACCAGAAGCGCTACCGCGACGTAAGCCCGTTTTTGGTGGCGGACCCGGGCATGACCGCCATTTTATTCCGCGCCGAGAAAGCGCTTGCCAAGCTTTCAACGTCCATCGGTCGTGACGATCTTGCCGAGGCGGCAAACTCCCGCGCGGAACGCCTTGCGGCAGGTTTTTCGGCTCTTTGGAATGATGCCGCCGGTGGCCCGACCACACGCAATGTGCGCACTGGCGACCGGGGCAAGTATCTGTCATCCATGGCGTTTTTGGGCTTTTCACCGGGCTTACTTTCGGCCGATAAAATCGCGAGCCTTACCAAGTCCTTCGACGCCATTTCGGACCGGTGCCGGTTCATGGTGCCAAGCTACGACCCCGCCGCTGAGACCTTTGACGAAAAGCGCTATTGGCGCGGGCCAGTCTGGTTGGTGGTCAACTGGCTCATCGCTGACGGGCTTCGAGAGGCTGGCGATACCGCCCGCGCCGACGCGATTCGCACAGCGTCCGCAGAACTCGTAGAGCGTGGCGGCTTTTACGAATACTACAGCGCCCTCGATGGCGCTCCCCTGGGCGGCCCCGCCTTCTCTTGGAGCGCGGCGGCATGGCTTGACTTTGTACGAGGGACCGATGGCTGAGATCGACCTGTCACAAATCCGCAAATCATTCGGCGCAGTCGAAGTCATAAAGGGCGTGGATCTTTCCATTGCCGACAAGGAATTCGTGGTCTTCGTTGGTCCGTCCGGGTGCGGAAAGTCGACGATGCTGCGCCTCATCGCGGGGCTTGAGGAAGTCACCAGCGGTAACATCCTCATCGACGGGAATGACGTCACCGCGCTCTCGGCGCCGGAGCGCGGCCTTTCAATGGTGTTTCAGTCCTACGCCCTTTATCCGCACCTGTCGGTGCGCGAGAACATGGCATTCCCACTTTCGGTGGCCGGGGCAAGCCGCCAGGAAATCAAGGATTCGGTGGATTCCGCCGCCTCGATCCTTCGCCTAGAGCCGCTCCTGGAGCGCAAACCAAAGGACCTATCGGGCGGCCAACGCCAGCGTGTTGCCATTGGCCGTGCCATCGTTCGCGCGCCGGCCGCGTTCTTGTTCGACGAGCCACTTTCCAACCTTGACGCTGCGCTGCGCGTTCAAATGCGCATCGAAATCGCGCGGCTGCGCTCCCGCCTCGACGCGACGATGATCTACGTGACTCACGACCAAGTGGAGGCCATGACCCTCGCCGACCGCATCGTCGTGTTCTCCGCCGGAACCATTGAGCAAATCGGTCCGCCGCTCGAACTTTATCGCAACCCTTCCAATGTCTTCGTGGCGACGTTCATTGGCTCGCCCACCATGAACATCGTGCCCTGCAAGCCCAACGGCCACGCCAACAAAGTGCATGTGGGCACCGTTGAATTGGCAACGGAGAGAACGGTTTCCGACAAAGCCGCACCATCTCACCTGGGGATTCGGCCGGAGGACATACACTTGACCGGCTCCGAAGAGGCAGACTTCACCGGGCAGATCGTCGTCGCCGAGCACCTTGGGGGGGACAGCTTCTACTATGTGGACGTGCCGCAGGTGGGCGAACTCACCGTGCGCGCGCCGGGTGACCATACTGCGCGGATGGGTGAGACGCTGCATCTGCGCGCCCGGCGGGACAACATCCACCTGTTCGACAACACCGAGCATTGCCTCTCCAGCTCCCGGTAACCGACGGCCGCTGCCTGGCCAACCAGACCTCTCAATTCTGCGCGATAGCGGAACGTATAAGCGGCTGTTGCAAAAGATTTTTTCCGACTTCGGATCGCAGCGGTGGACTGCACTGCGGACCCATTGGCTGGCAAACAGTTGCGGATGGTCGGTTCCCACCCCACCTTCCATAAACATTTCGTAAGGGTGGCCGCGCTCGCGGTAGCCCGCGCAGGCAGTGGCGCTTGGTTGGTATTAATATTTCGACGACGAATAAGGGAGCGATCGTGCAGAAACTTATTGGTTCCGAAGCAAATATCGATGTTGGTTCACATAAAGATATTTATGACCTCAGGCTTTATGCCGCATCAGAAAAAGATGTGGTCGTATTCATCCATATGAAATTACTCTTTAAGTTCGTTGGCGATACGGACTCCAACGGCAACGTCTTAACAGGAAAAGACGGCAAACCACTCACCTCTTGGACAACGAAAGAAAAATCAGATTTCGTTACCAATTGGAAGCAAAGTGTTTTGAGCCGCTGGCGGGCAAAACGGGTGGCAAACCACAATGGTGTCCACATTTCCATAGACTTCGACTTTGAGATTAAGACGGATACGGCGTTTCCGGGCTCCCATTGGCAATTACTTGTCCAAAAGCTTCCAAAGGGGATCAAAAGCGAAACGAGCTTCGTTTGGCGCAACCAGCTTCCGGGGAAATTCGATGTATTGCTGGATAGCCGAGACAACGAACTGAAGACCAAAATCGGCGACGGAAAACAGACCGGAGCTGCCCACGAATTCGGTCATATGATCGGCCTACCAGACGAATACGTCAAAGCGGCTCCCAAAAAGCACAAGGCCGACAAGCACTCCATTATGAATACGGGATCTAAGCCCCGTAATCGCCACTACTTGTCTGTCATTGATTGGTCAACCCCGCGCATTGATTCTTGGAAAGCGACCATCGACGCTATGAATGCCATCGACGCCATGCGCAACGGCTGCATCCTGCGACCAGGCGACCCCCACACCATGAGACCGCAATTGTGAGGGGTTTCGCCGTCGTTTTTCTGTTTGGGACCCTTGGATTGACCTCAACTTTATGGGCTGACACGATGTCAAAAGCACAAGATCTTATCGTCGACTTGAGCAATGCGACCAGCGCTGCGAGCGAAGCTTCAATTATCGAAAATATTCTTGCCTTAGAGCCACCGGATCGAGTGTTGTCCTTCCGCATTGATAATGAAGACAGCGCAAATCCAACGGTTGTGTTCAGCTTCCGCACCCAAGGGGGGGCAAGCACCGTGGAGTGGCGCCCGGAGGCGCGCAAGAATATGGAGTTCTTGTACTTAGAGTAATATCCGCACCGCTGCTGGCCCACACCGCGCACGATCGGTTGGTCGGCCGGCTTCGACTTCCCTAACCCTAACGAGCGCTTCGAGAGCGCGTCTCAGCGGCATGGAAGCATGTTGCGACTCGAACCGCGCGGAAAGACGAGACCTTTGAGCAGGTATGGGATCGCATGATCGTGTAGCGTGCTCTAAAGCTCAAAGCTCCAGGGCGCGCGGGCTTGATGGCAGTTCCGCCGCTCACGCTGGCCGTATTCTGCCGCCAAAATCTACTTTGAGCCGCGCAATCGGTCGATACTGAGCGGGCCAGGTCCGGCAAAGACAATGTACAAGAACACGAAGCAGTAGAGTATCGCTGCGTCGCCGCCGTTGTTGACTGGAAAGAAATCGCGCGGCGCATGGGCGATCCAATAAGCAAACGCCATGAGACCCGAGGCCAGGAATGCCGCCGGGCGCGTGAATAGCCCGATGATCAACAGTACGCCTGTAAGAATCTCGATGATCCCGGCGATCCCTCCCAAGGACAGCAACGCCACGTCTCTATCTGTCGGGGGAAAACCCAGTAATTTCTGCGTCCCGTGGGCGAGAAAGATCAGCCCTGAAACGATCCGCAAAATACTTAAAAACAGCGGCGCGAATTTTGTCAAAGAGGCTTCAGATTGCATTCGCCCGTTCTCCGCCTAGGTGTTTAGAATGTATTGGGCAAACAAGGTATTAACTTAGCTAGCCGACCTGATCAAATCAGACCGGCACCTGATGCTTTTCTTGATGCATCATCTTTTCAATCCTCGGCTAGCTGCGGCCGGATGATACTCTAGCTAAGCTTACGCTCCACCTCTTCGACGCGGAAGCATTCGATGACATCGCCCTCACGGATGTCTTCGTACTTCTCGAAGGCCATGCCGCACTCCTGGCCCACCTGCACTTCCTTCACCTCGTCCTTGAAGCGCTTGAGCGTTTTCAAGGTGCCCTCGTGGATCACCACGTTGTCGCGCAAGAGGCGAACCCCTGCGCCGCGCTCCACCATGCCTTCGGTGACCCGGCAACCGGCGACCTTGCCCACCTTGGTGATGTTGAACACCTGAAGAATTTCCGCGTAGCCGATGAAGCTCTCGCGCCGCTCCGGCGAGAGCATCCCGGACATGGCATCCTTCACGTCGTCGATCAGGTTGTAGATGATCGAGTAGTAGCGGATTTCCACACCGGCTCGCTCGGCAGCATCACGGGCCTGTTTATTGGCGCGCACGTTGAACGCGATGATCACACCGCCCGTCGCCGACGCAAGGGTCACATCCGATTCGGTTATTGCCCCAACACCTTGGTGGAGAATGCGGGCCGAAACCTCATCGGTGTTGAGCTTTTCCAGCGCGCCGGTAATGGCTTCTACTGAACCTTGGACGTCGCCCTTCAACACGATGGGGAATTCAGCCACCCCCGCCGCCTGAAGGTTGGTCATCATCTGTTCAAGCGATACGGCGGCCGTCGGCGTGGCGCTCGTTTCGCGCTTGACCCGCTCGCGGTACTCGGTGACTTCGCGGGCGCGTGCCTCGCTTTCCACCACCACGAACTGATCGCCGGCTTCGGGCGTGCCGTTCAAGCCGAGCACCTCAACGGGCATGGATGGACCCGCTTCCTTCACGCGGTCACCCTGATCGTTGACCAGCGCACGCACTTTGCCCCACTCGGTGCCAGCGACGAGGATGTCGCCCACGTTAAGGGTACCTTGCTGGACGAGCACCGTGGCAACGGCCCCCCGCCCCTTGTCGAGCTGCGCCTCGACCACTGTGCCCTGGCCGGCCCTGTCGGGATTTGCCTTGAGCTCCAAAATTTCCGCCTGGAGCAGGCAAGCTTCCAGAAGCTGCTGAAGGCCGGTGCCTTTGACCGCGGAGACTTCCACTTCCTGCACGTCGCCGGACATCGATTCCACCACGATGTCCTGCTGCAAAAGGTCGGTGCGCACTTTGGTGGGATCTGCCGCCGGCAAGTCGATCTTGTTGATCGCAACGATGATGGGGACGCCGGCAGCCTTGGCGTGGCTGATGGCCTCCGCCGTTTGGGGCATCACGCCATCGTCGGCGGCGACCACAAGGATCACCATGTCGGTGGCTTTGGCACCTCGGGCGCGCATGGCGGTGAACGCAGCGTGGCCCGGTGTGTCTAGGAAGGACACCTTTTGGCCGTCGAGTTCCACCTGATACGCGCCAATGTGCTGGGTGATGCCGCCCGCCTCGCCAGCCACAACGTTGGCTTTGCGGATGGCATCGAGAAGCGAGGTCTTGCCGTGGTCGACGTGGCCCATGATGGTCACCACCGGTGGGCGCGGCACAGCGTGATCGGTGTCCACATCGCCGTCGTCGAAGAGGCCCTCTTCCACATCGGCCTCGGAAACCCGCTTCACCGTATGGCCGAATTCCGTCACCACCAGTTCGGCGGTTTCCGCGTCGATGATGTCGGTGATCTTATGCATCTGCCCCTCTTTCATGAGGAGCTTGATCACGTCCACGCCGCGCTCGGACATGCGGCTGGCCAAATCCTGGATGGAGATGGCGTCGGGGATGACCACTTCGCGCATGACTTTTTCCCGCGGTCCCGTCCGACTGCTGCTGCGCTTTTCTTTCTCGCGGCGCCGGCGCAGGGCCGCGAGGGAGCGGCCGCGCTCCGAATCGTCTTCAAGCGCGGTGGTGATGGTAAGTTTCGTGCGGCGCCGGTCGTCGCCCTTGCTCGCAGTCTTTGTGGGGACGGCGCGAGCTTTCTTCGCCTTGGCGCTCGCCGCCTCGTCTTCCTCAAGCTCTTTGGCGGTTTTGCGCCGGCCGCTGATGGTGCTCCGCGCCGCGCGCGTTTCAGCATCGACGGACGCGTCGGCGGCCTTGTTTGCTGCGCTTGCTTCCTCAGCAAGCTTGCGGGCTGCCAGCTCCTCCTCGGCCTTGCGGCGGGCTTCCTCACGCTCCTTGCGGACAGCCTCTTCGGCAAGTTCACGCTTGGCGCTCTCAATGGCCTCGCGCTCGCGCACGGCCTCTTCTTCTGCCCGGCGCTTTTGCTCGCCCTGTTGGCTGCGAGCTGTAGCGAGGGCTTTGGCTCGCGCTTCCTGCTCGGCCTTGGATAGGGTGCGATGCACCTGGGGCGAGGAGCGGCGCTGCGTTGGTGCCTTTTCCTGACGCTCGGCGCGCTGCTGCGGCGCTGCTTGACGGGACGCGCGTTGGCTCTGACCACCTGGCCCCGGAGAAGAGGCCAAAGAAGACCGCTTGCGGGGCGCATTCTCGTCAGGCTTGGGCGTTGCAGGCGTGCGCACCTCAGCCTTGCCGATCACACGGGGCCGCCGCGGCATGTTGAGGGCCTGCGCGGCAAGCTCCTCGGCGGTGAGCGTGCGATTGGCTTGAGGGGTTTCGGCCGTTTCGGGCGGCGCAGCGCGGTCGGCCACCGCATCGGCTTGATTGTCGGTGTTTGGCACCGTCGTCGCGCTGGCCTCCACAACGGCCTCGGCCGGTGAAGCCTCAGGCTCGGCGGGCGCAGGCGCGGACGCGGCCGGAGCGGGCGTCGGTGCGGCGGGTGTCGCGGCCGGCTCCTCTGCAGGGCTCGTCGGCGGTGTAGCGGGCGCCGGCTTTTTCGCCTCCGCGGCTGCGGCTTTTCGCGGCGACTCCACCGGTGCGGTTGCATCGGTTTGGCCCGGCACAACCACGCGGCGCTTCTTCTTCTCCACCACAACCGATTTGGTCCGGCCGTGGGAGAAGCTTTGCCGTGTGGTGGATTTTTCCACACCGCCGCGGCGCAAGCTTATGGTTTTCTTGCGGCCGACTTGTTCGCCGGTGTCGTTGGTTTCGCTCATACAGTCAAAGGTCCTGCGAACGCTGGTTCGCCGTCATGTTCTCGGTCGCCCACGCCACCGCCCGGCCCATATTCATAGCCGCGCAAGCGCAAAGCGTCCATGAAGAAGAGATCACTCGTTTGGCCGGGCGACAGTGCGACATGGACCACACGCTCACGCCCCAACGTGCCACCCAACTCTCGCGAGGCAAACACGTCCGCCAATTCCCGCCTGTTATGGAGACGCGGAGCCTTTTTGGCAAGCGCTGACAGCTTGGTTCGGCTGTGCGCTGCTGCGTCCGAAGCGAGCACCAGACCCAAGACAGGTGACCCGGAAAGAACCCCGCTCACCTTGTCGAAGCCGAATGTCACCAGTCCCGCTTTGTGGGCCAATGCGAGCCGTTGCAAGGCTGCTTTGCGCATCAAAGAGCCGACCAAAAGCGAAAGGTCGTCCGGGATCTCCACGTCCGTCTTGAATACCCTTGCGAACACCCGCCGCTTGACCGCTTCGGCAACGCTCGTCCGGTGGGCGCTGATCCAAGCGCCCCGCCCGGGCAAACGACGCCGCAGGTCCGGCGTCACCACCCCCTCGGGGGAGAGGACAAACCGCACCATGGTGGACGGCGCACCTTTCTTTCGCGTCAGCGCGCAGGTTCGTTCGCTGGGTCTGTTCGACCTTGCGGATTTGCCGGTCAGCTGGTCGCCTCCATCTCGCCGCCATCTTCCATGGCCTCTTCCTCAGGCTCTGGCGGCGCGAGGTCTTCCTCGGTCACCCAGCCCATGAGGAGACGGGCGTTCATGATCATGTTCTCGGCCGCTTCCCGATCCACGCCATGGGTCGAAAGCGGCCCTGTGTGCCGCACCGTCTCAGTGCCGCGCTTTTCCACCCAGCCCACAAGGTCGTCCGGCACGCTACCGGCAAAATCCTCAAGGTTTTTCACGTCGTCCTCGCCGAGCGCCACCATCATGGCCGTGGTCATGCCGGGCACCTGGCGCAGATCATCCTCAACGCCCAGTTCGCGGCGCCGCTCATCGTTCCTGCGCTCCAACTCCTCCAGGTGCTCGCGCGCCCGGGCCTGAATCTCCTCCGCAGTTTCCTCGTCAAACCCTTCGATGGTCGCGATCTCTTCGATCTCGACGTACGCCACCTCTTCCATGGAGGTGAAGCCTTCGGACGCCAGGAGTTGGCCGACCACCTCGTCCACGTTGAGGCCATCCACGAAGAGCTGCGTGCGCTCCAAGAATTCTTTCTGCCGGCGCTCGGACTCTTCGGCTTCGGTCATGATGTCGATGTCCCAGCCGGTGAGCTGGCTGGCGAGGCGCACATTTTGCCCGCGCCGACCGATGGCGAGGGAAAGCTGATCGTCCGGCACCACCACCTCGATGCGCTCGGTGTCCTCATCGAGCACCACCTTGGAGACCTCTGCCGGCTGAAGGGCGTTGACGATGAAGGTGGCCGCGTCCGGCGACCAGGGGATGATGTCGATCTTTTCGCCCTGCTGCTCCTGCACCACCGCCTGCACGCGCGAGCCTCTCATGCCAACGCAGGCTCCCACCGGATCGATGGAGCTGTCATGGCTGATGACGGCGATTTTCGCCCGGCTGCCGGGGTCGCGCGCCACCGACTTCACCTCGATGATGCCGTCATAGATCTCCGGCACCTCCTGGCGGAAGAGCATTGATGTAAACTGGGGATGGGTGCGCGACAAAAAGATCTGCGGCCCGCGAGGCTCGCGGCGCACGTCGGCGATGTAGGAGCGGATCCGGTCGCCGGGGCGGAAAATTTCTCGGGGGATGAGCTGATCGCGCCGCACGATGGCCTCGCCTCGGCCGAGATCAACAATCACATTGCCGTACTCCACCCGCTTGACGATGCCGTTGATGATTTCGCCCATGCGATCTTTAAATTCATCGTACTGGCGATCGCGCTCCGCCTCTCGCACCTTTTGGACAATCACCTGCTTGGCGCTTTGGGTGGCAACCCGGCCGAACTCGATGGGCGGGAGCGGGTCGGCGATGAAGTCGCCCACTTGCACCTCGGGGTTTTTGGCGAGGGCATCGGCAAGGGCAATTTGCGCCGACGGGTTTTCGACATCCTCCACCACCTCCATGAGGCGCTGGAGCCGGGTTTCGCCGGTCTTTGGATTAATTTCGGCGCGAATCTCGGTCTCCATCCCGTAGCGGGCGCGGGCGGCCTTTTGGATGGCATCTTCCATCGCTTCGATCACGATGGTGCGGTCGATCTGCTTTTCACGCGCGACCGCATCGGCGATCTGCAGCAATTCAAGCTTGTTCGCGCTGACAGCCATGTCTCTTTCCTCTTACGGGGCGAGCGCCCCAGTGTTCGCTCTGACAGGGAGGGCGAAAGCCCCCCATTCTCCCAAGGGCACACGCCCCAAATTCTTGTTCCGGCAAGAGCCTTTGCCTGCCGTCGCCACAACTACCCTCAATTGAGCGAAGAACCCTGCTTTCCCGCTCGCAGCGATTCTTCGACCAATGCATCCGTCATGATCAGGCGGGCGTCCGAGAGATCGTGAACCGGGAGCCAGACCGTGTCTGCCCCCATTTCTGACATTCTTACTCCTACCTTGTCGTCCTCGACGCCGAGCAGCCGGCCGCGCCACCGCCGCCGACCGTCCAGTGGCAAAGCCGTCTCCAGCTTGGCTTCGTGGCCAGCCCACCGGGAAAAATCGCCGAGGCGCACCAGCGGCCGGTCAATCCCCGGCGAAGACACCTCCAAGTGGTATGCGCGACCGATGGGATCATCGACGTCGAGGGCGGGGGAGATGACGCGGCTGATCGCCTCGCAATCCTCGATGGTGAGGGTGCCGTCCACCCGTTCAGCCATCACCTGGACCGTGCAGCCGTTCTGTCCGCTGACCCGCACGCGCACCAGACGAAAGTCCAGGGTTGCGAGGATCGGTGCAACGATTTTCGCCACACGCGCGTCAAGTCCGCTCTCGCGGATGATCCGGTCGTCGGCGCCCGGCGCATCCTCCAAGGCAGGATGGGGATCGGCCACGGTAGGGTTGTCAGCCAAGCTCACCTCAAACAGTCACGATACCGGTGGATTGGCCAAAACGCCGTTGGGGCCGGCCCCCGGAGGCGCCAACCGATCAGCGTTCTACCAATTCGGAATTTCGCCTACATAGCCTCAGGCCGCGCTTTTTTCAAGGCTTCTTCGCCGGGCGCCAGGGGCGCGAACTGGGCAAAGCCTTCAACCACGTGCTCGTAGACTGCCCGCTTGAAGGGAACCACCAGATCACTGACGGCGCCGAGCCGCTCCCAACGCCATTGGGAAAATTCTTGGGAATGACCATCGGGTGGGTGAACCACATCGATTTCGCTCTCATCGCCCTCGAAGCGGAACGCGAACCAACGCTGGGCCTGACCCCGGTACCGGCCGCGCCAGGCGGCAAGATCGCGGGGAAGTTCATAGTGAAGCCAGCCTTCCAATTCGCCCAGGAGAGAGACTGAACAGATGCGAGTTTCCTCGTAAAGTTCGCGCTTTGCAGCGGCTAGCGGGTCTTCGCCGTTGTCGATTCCGCCCTGGGGCATTTGCCAGGAATACTGGGGGACCACGCCTTTAGAAGCGCGTTTTCCCAGGAAAACTCTGCCATCTTTGGAAAACACGGCCACACCGACGCACGGGCGATAGCCCCGCCCTGGGCGCGATCGAGAAACGTTCTTCAAAGCGAGGGTGTCCTCAGAGCCTCTTCCACCGCGTCGACCACGCGCTTGGATTGGGGCTCAATGAAGGACGGGAACGCCGCCACGAAGCGACCGTCTCGACCGATCAGGATCTTGTGGAAATTCCAAGCCGGCACTGCCGCTCGGCCACCGACCGCCCGTGCCCAGGCGAATGCTGGGTGGGCGTCCGCTCCGGTGACGGTGGCCTTTTCAAGCATCGGAAAGGAGACACCGTAGTTGCGGGAGCAGAACGTGGCGATCTCTTCATTGGAACCGGGCTCTTGGCGGCCAAATTCGTTGGAGGGGACGCCAAGGACCGTAAGCCCCGTCCCGCCGTACCGGTCGCTGAGGCCCTCGAGCCCCTCATACTGGGGCGTAAAAGCGCACTTGGAGGCGGTGTTGACGAGGAGCACCACGCGGCCACGGAGCGTATCGCCTTGAAATTTTTCACCCGCAAGACCGGTGAGAGGTAGTGAAGACCAATCAATGGGCGCTCCGGCGCGGGAAGGCGCGGCAAGCATCATCACGCCCGCAAACGCCATCATTGCCACAGCACCCATGAGGCGCACCATAAACCACCCCTTATTCCGTCCATTTCAGCGCGGCCAGGACCAGGTCCCGACCTCTCTATACCCAGTAGCGGCTTTGAGCGCCCAGGCAGCTCACCACCCGTGGCGGTTTTTTGCCCCATGGTTTTTCACCCAGCGGCGGCTCCTCACCCCATGGCGAATTTTCATCCCTTGCGGCTCTTCACCCCGGTACGGCTTTTCATATAGTGGCCGCTCCTCACTCTCCGGCTGCCCTTCACCCGCGGCGGCCGAAGGTGGTTCTATGGCGCGAGCCAATCTCGGTCCACAGTGGCGCCATAGCGCACCAGGGCGCGGCGGTGGCCGGCGGCGGCGAGATAAAGCCACTCGAACGCCGAAATCTCAACCTCAACAAGCACAAAATTGCCATAACCGTCTTTGTCGCACAGCAAAGAGCGGTTGGCCTCATCGGGCGCCTGCATCACCGCTCCGGGCGCGATGGGCTGACGATAACACTCCTTGCTGAAGTCGCGCATGCCCTCCCAGGTGTGCGCGGTGCGCTCATCTTCATGGTGGACGATGGCAAGGCCGTCAGCGCGGACCTGCACCTTCTCGTCGTGGTCGTAAAAGTGCATGGCGCATCGGGGATCAGCTTTGAGGGCGGCAACCTTGGTGGAGCGCACATCGGTATGAAAGCGCAGCCGCCGCGCCGCCCGGTCCGCCCCGCGCAGCACCACCGTCCGCGGGCTCACCCTGCCGTCTATGCCGATATTTGCCACTGTGGCTTGATGAAAGGCGCTCTTGCGCGACGTGGCCCCCAGCGCGAGGAATTCCCACGCGGCGTTCTCCACAGCTTCAAGGGAACTGTAGTGAGCGGGAATGGGGGCGGCGTTGGGGATTGGCGCGTGGTCCATGGCAAACGCTCAAATCCTGGGCGCTGGCTGGAGGGCGAACTTTGCGTCCCGCCGCGCGGTGAGCTCTGCTTCGATCCGCTCCAATACCGCCTTTGCGTCCGTGCTCCCGCGCCGGCGCGAGGCCCGTTCGGCAATTGCTCTTTGGGCGATCAACTCACGATAGGTGAAGGCGTCCAGCGCGGTTCTGGGATCCGACCTTAATCGCCTCGAGGCGCCTTTCATCGGCAACGCCCGGCCTCCTGGCGGCCGCCGAACAGCCGTTGAACGGACGGGCGCACCACAAGAAACCCACAATAGGCGAGTTCCAGGCCATGGCGCACAAGCGGCAAGCCGGCAATCCGGCCGACGATGCGAAATCCTGGCGTCTTGCGCCAAAGGGCCGCGAAGGCCACGGCCCCGGAGAGGAGCTGATCGCCTTCGCGCACATGAAACCGCGCCATCGCCGCCTGGGGCGAAAGGTCGTCCGGCACATTCGACGCCACGCTTACATCGACAAACTCGGCCTCGGCGCGGTGGCGATAAAGGGCAATTTCCCGCCGGCAAAGAGGGCACGATGCATCATAGTAGACGGTGACGTCAGCCACGATCGGCCACCCTTTCCATGACCCGGCTTGCTTGCATGAACGCCCGGCCAAACATGGAGCGCGCCAGCGCCACAGGCGTGAACGCCGCCGCCGAGGCCGGGCCGATCAGAACGGTGGTTTGTCGGCCCAGTGCGGCGAGGGCCTCCTTGGCCACTTTCTCGGGGGCCATGGCGCCCGGTATGCCACCGCCACGAAAGCCGGCGCGGGCACCAAAGTCCGTGCGCACCGCCCCCGGACAAGCGACAAGAATGTCGATGGGCTCGTCCTGCATCTCGGCGGCAAAGGATTCTGTAAACGAAAGCACGAACGCCTTTGCGGCGGCATAGGTGGCAAAGGTCGGAACTGGAAAGAAGGCGAGCGAGGACGCCACATTGATGAGCCCGGCCCGCCGCTCGTTAAGGTGCGCCCGCTCGACCATTCCAGGCACGATCTGGTGAATGAGCGCCGTCACCGCCTCAATATTCACACGGATGACATCCCGGTGCTCGGGGTAGGGTGCATCCACGAAACGCCCGTAGGCACCAAGGCCTGCATTGTTCATGAGAAGGTCGCACTCCGCTGTGCCTGCCGCATCGGCAACGCGTTGCAGACCATCTTCCGAAGCAAGGTCGGCAGCGACGGTTTGGGCCCGATCGCCAAACTCTGCGGCCAGGCTGTCAAGCTTTTCGCGATCTCGGCCGCATAAAATGAGTTGGGTTTCTTCCGGAAGCGCCCTTGCGAATGCCTCACCGATACCGCCGGTCGCACCGGTAATGAGGGCGCAGGAAGCCGGCTCGCGGGGTGTACGGTGGAGGGCTTGGCTGATGAGTTTTCCGGTCATGTTCTCTAAATTGTCCCCCCGCGCGCGATGTCGACCCACTGCGACCGAGCATCAGGATCCCGCTGGCTTGTCCCATCGGCCGCGCACGGAACCCCATCCACCTCAAAAGAGATCACCGTTCCAGAAACCTACGCAAACGACCGCCGGCCGGTCCCATAGAGGAAAATGGCTCTTTCCACGCGCTTGATATGAAATTCCTGCTCCGGATCACTGACAAAGTGGTGCGCACCGAAGCGCTCTAACTGCTCATAGTAGTCCTTGGTTGCACGCTCCGCATTCTTCTCGAACCAACTCAACACACAAGCGCGCGAGCCCAGAACCAGTAATTTCTCGAGCGGATCTTTGTGCATTGCGACCGCGTCATCCATGCGCGCGAGATCTAGATCTCGATCAACGCCATACTCCAATTTCACGCGGACAAATTCATCCGAATCAATACTCTTTGCGCGGAATACCGCTGTATTCAGCCGCTTCGGTTTTTCTGGCCGCCCAAGATACTCAAAACAATTTTTGTGAGCACCCATCACATATTGGATCCACGTATGTTGTGGATGATAGTAGTCCTGATGAATAATAATTGACTGATTTGATATTAATTTAGGAAAAAATAGATTTCTTACTTTCGTCGATATGGATGAATTCTTGATGACATCGAGAAATAGGATGGATATTTGACTATCAAATGGCTCACTTTCTTGGCAAATATCGCCGATATGAAAGCAAATCAGATCGTCAACATCAGATAGTTGATCCAGTAAAATCTTATCGAACCTACCGTCCGGTGAGAACTCCTCCTTCAACAACATCTTCGCGACACGCGCTGTGTTTCCATTGAATATCGCATGTTCATATGAGTGTATTGTTTCGCCTTCCACTCCCAATTTGCGTAGAGCCTCAGAAAATGCGCGGGTAGATGCCCCTAAAAAGGCGCCTGCGTCCACGATCGCCGTTCCGGCGATGTATTCAGTCGGTATACAATTATATAAAAAAGCACGCTCATTGGCGCAGAGCATCCCCGGGTGTTGTTTTACACCGGGCGGTAATTGTGTTTGTGCCAATCTCTCGATATCAGCTTGCCCAGATAATGGTTTCATTTTTGATCCTTGCGAGAGCGTAGGGCGGTGCGGACAGGCTAGGCTCGAACGATCTGCAACGCAGCCTGATCCAGCCCCTGGAGCTCCAGTTAAGTTGGATTAGACTAGCAATAGCTGCGCTCTAGCCCAAAAAAGCCGAAGAGTCTTGGACACACCACTACCGAACAAGACGACGACGGCTCCACCGATTCTTAGGAAAGTATTCCCCATGAGGGATGACCGTCGTGTAGCGGGAAAACAAGCCAGTGGCTTTTCAATCGTCACGTTCGATCTTCGCGCCCAGAGAACTGGTCTCACTCGTCGAGGAGTCCGACGTTGCGCTCGCCCGTTCCTTAGCCGCCGCCTTCCGTCGTTTGAGATTTTCTCGCAATGCCGACGCAAGCCGTTTCTCGCGCGCGTCGTCTGACGAATTTGTCATTTTCACCCCGCTACCGAGCAGCAGTCACCTTTTATCCTCAGGCTGCGATACATATCTCACCGGCCACAAGGCGCCAGACATATCGCTGAGGATGGGGATTTATCGATCATGAAAAACTTTTTGGCCGTCGTGGCGGTGCTCGCGGGAACCATAGGCAGCGCTGGAGCCACCGAGATTGTCATCTATACGGGCGGCGCGCCGACCGGCGAAGGCTCCACCTACCACAACGGGATGGGCAAAGCCGTCGAGGAACAACTACGCGACCTTGCGCGCCCCTACGGCTATGAGGTCCGCCGCATCCCCTCCGGCGGCGCGGTGGCAAACGCTGACGCCTGCGCGCGCGAAACATTGAACATTTGCTTCGGCATCGGCCAGGGTGGACTGACCTACCAGCCGGTCGAATCCGGCGCCATCACGGTGGTCCGTAACGACCTTCCGGGCGAGTGTGCCATGGCCTTCACCGCCGAGCCTCGGCTGCCCAACTGGCGCTCCGTCATGGACAACGCCCGCCGCGTCACCTTTGTGGTCCCCGAAGGCTCAGGCTCTGAAGCATTCATCAGGAAAGTGTTTCAGTCCGAGCCCCGCCTTGCCGGAACCCAACCCAACTTCGAGTTTGTGCGGGGTCAGGACATGATCCTCAACACGGTGAAGAATACCCGCGGCGCCGTCGGCGTTTTTTATGCCTATCCCAATCCCACCGATGGGATGATCCATGCCGCCTACGAGGATGATATGGACATCATGGGGATCCTCTCGCCGGCGGTCGCCCAGGGGTCCAACGACTTTTACCTCAACCGAAAAGCGCCCTACGCGCTTTCCTGGTTCGGTCTGGGTGAGACCAAGACCGAACGTGCCATGTGCTCCAAGGCACTCCTTTTTGCCGGCGATCCATCGCGGCTTGAGGACACCTGGGCGCAGGCGGACTACGAGGAGTTCATTGCCAAAATGAAGGCACTCCCGGCGTCGGCATTCGTCCCCCAGGACGGTCCACTCTCAAAGCTCATGAAAGAGGTGGAAGGGCTCTCTGAAGAATACGGCGTCTCTGAAATGGTGAGCGATCTGGAGCGCCAGGTTTCCGAGCAACTCTGAGGGTCGTTCACCAGACTCTCTGGCTAGAGCGGGATCGTCACCATGACGGTCTCGCTCTCCACTCCATCAAGGCTTCCATAAAGTCCCCGAGCTGAAAAATTCTCCGCATCGGTGAAAACCCAGGCCTTGGCTGCACCTAAGCTCTTGGCGTGGCGACAGAGGCACGCCACCACCGCCTTGCCGATGCCGCGTCTTCGGTAATCCCCATCAACGCCCACTTCGTTGATCCACAATTCTGCCGGCTTGTCCGGGTGGACGTAGGTTATCCCCGAAGCAAAGCCCACCGGAACACCCGCTACTGTGGCAAGCGCCAGATGGTTATTCTCGCTTTGCAGAAACTTTTCGGCCCATGGGCGCCGCACTGGGTTGTCAAACAGACTGGACGCTCGCACCAAGAGGTCTGCGTCGTCGGGACCCAGTATGGTGGCAAAAATTGCACCGGGAGCCGGATCTGCCATGAACGCGTTTTTCCTTTCGTGCCCCCGCTCGTGCCGCGGGAAAGCCCCCGTGTTCAGCGGGCTTGCCCATGGCTTTCGCCATGGGGCCGTGCATAGGAGACCCGCGCCCATCAACCTTGTCCGCGCAAGTCCAAGGGGCGACATTGCGGCCCATGGTCGCCCTCACCCACGCCCCCGCTAGCGACGCCGTGCTCGGAATAACCTGGAAGATTGTCTCGGCAATGTTCTTCACGGCGATGCTTGCCATCGTCAAACTCATCGGCGATCGCATCCCGGTGGGGGAGATGCTCTTTGCGCGCAATTTCTTCGGCATGATCCCCGTCCTCGCCATCATCGTTTGGACCGGCGGCCTGTCCGACGCGCTGAAGACCAACAACCTCAAAGGTCACGTGCGACGCGCTACGACCGGCATGCTCGCCATGGGGCTCTGGTTTGCCGCATTGCAAAGACTTTCTTTCCCCGAAGCCACCGCCATTATCTACGCTGCCCCGTTGATGGCTGTGGTGCTAGCGGCAACGATGCTGGGGGAAACGGTGCGTATCTACCGCTGGTCCGCTGTGGGCGTCGGCTTTGTTGGCGTGATCATTATCATGTGGCCGCAATTCCAGACCGGCTTCGATGTCTTCACTGATGCAGCGGCCTTGGGTGCCCTACTCGCGCTGGGGGCAGCGGTCTTTATGGCCCTAACGAGCGTCTTCGTCCGGCAACTGGCAAGAACCGAGCAGACCATCACGATCGTGCTCTATTTTCTCATTGCCGGGACCGCCGTCACGCTGGCGACCGCGCCCACCTGGGTGGTGCCGTCCTGGAGCGATGCCATCGCGCTCGTTCTTATCGGTATTCTTGGCGGCATTGGCCAGCTTTGCCTCACCCAGGCGTTCCAGCATGGGGAAGCCTCGCTGTTGGCACCCTTTGAGTACACGTCGATGATCTGGGTGGTCAGTATCGGCTACTTCCTGTTTGCCGAAATCCCCTCCGCCAGCGTGCTTGTCGGCGCATCGATCGTCATTGCGTCTGGCATCTTTGTGATCTTGCGCGAAAG
>JBCCYN010000002.1:0-83716 GCA_039189655.1 Pseudomonadota bacterium
CTGGACTTCAGATGGCTTCCGCACCTCTTGGTCCAAGGTGCTGGCAAAGACATCGATCACGGGCCTGACGTTCAATGATCTTCGGGGCACTGCCGTCACGCGCCTTGCCCTTGCGGGCTGCAACGAAGCGGAGATTGCCGCAATCACCCAACACAGTTTGGATGCGGTCGGGCAGCTCTTGGACGCGCACTATCTTGGCGGGCGAGCGTCCCTTGCGAACCAAGCCATGCGCAAGTTGGCTGACCGCTACGACGCTTAGCGAGATGTCCAAAAGCTAACAGGAGGGTGCGTCTCGGGCCGAGTCGTAAGGCCAGGGTAGGGTGCAGCCAAGGGGTGATAAAGCGACACGCTGGCTCGCCGCCGTTGCGGCCTCCACACTGTTCAAGGACAGGTCTCCACCGGAGAGAAACGAAGCCAAACTGTAAACTGAGCTGTAAACCAGTGATTTACAAATTTGTAAAATCTTATGCTATACATTTGATATTATTGGTGCCGGCTAAGGGACTCGAACCCCTGACCCCCTGATTACAAATCAGATGCTCTACCAACTGAGCTAAGCCGGCACATTCTTTCATTTGCAGGCCGCCCGCCGAAGGAGGCTCAAGGGTGGCGGATCGGTAACACTCCGCGCTTATCGTGGAGGCTACTGCCTTCGTCAATGGGTCGAGAATTGATACGCAACCCACTGGGCCCTATCCTGCCGGCAACGGTTGGAGGGATCATGCGCATACTAGCTGTCGCGTTCACGCTTGTGGTTGGCACGATGGCATTGCTGATGTCTTCGTCGCAGGCTGCGGATCTGAGGACGGGTGTTTACGAATGTGAGCCAACACAACCGCGCTACTATGGGCTTTATGAGCCTTGGTCACGGCGTGAAGAGAGCCCGCCGCGAAAGGGGGTTTGGTACTACACCCATCCGCAACCACCTGCGGTGAATTTCCTTGTACCAATGCACGGCGGGCTTTGCCTTCGTCCGAAGCCCTGGACACCGGAATGGTTTGAGTATTGCAGCCGCCGCTGGCCAAGCTTTAACCCCGATACTGGTACAATTGAAACGCCCGATGGCGTTCGTATGTGTATTTGAACATCCAGTGCCATATTAAGAGCCATACTGAACGCTTTCATTGCAGTACTCGCACCGTGCCGAATGTTGATGCCGGGTGCAAAACCTTAGAGCGTCTTGCCCTTGCGGTGAAGCGAGCAAGGTAAGTTCTAGGGTCGCCGTTTTTATTGGAGAGTAGTCCCATCCGGCTTCTTTTGGATACTGGGCCGCCACCACGTTCTTCGCCCGGCTGTGCACGTGCTGGACTGCGGTGGTGGTGATGGACATGTGTGGACACCCCCACGGGAGCAAGAGATTCTTTCGAAGAGTACTGTGCAGGGTCGGGCGCTGACATGTGTTCGGCCTCTGAAGCGCGGCCGGTTCCATGCCGCGGGCCCGTATGGGAGCGGCGGATCGAGGCCACTTCAACCTCGCGCGCTCGCGTTGGCGCTCATCCATCATCTGGCTGTCCCGACCCCGTCCCACGACCGTTGCGCCATATCTCTCCGTTTGCCCTCTTCTCCCGTTACAGCCTCACAGACGCGGCAGCGCTCTACGCCACCGCGGCTGGAGCTCGGTAGGTCCCGCCATGGGCCATCAATGCCCAGACGACGCCGGCCATCTTGTTCGCCAACGCCACTCTCACCACCATCGGTGGTTTATGGGCAATCATTCGTCCCAGCCACGATTCGGATGACACGCCTTTGCGGGCTCGCCAGTTCACAAAGGCACTTGCGCCGATGATGAGGAGCCTGCGCAGCGTGCGCTCGCCCATCTTCGTCGTGCGCCCCAGCCTCTCTTTGCCGCCGCTTGAGTGCTGGCGGGGTGTGAGCCCCCGACCAAAGTGGCGAAGTCGCGGCCACGCCCGAACGTCTCGGCTGGCGGGCTCAATGCAACGAGGGCCGCTGCGGTGATGGGACCGATCCCCGGGATTGTCCTGAGCCTCTTTGCCGTCGCGTTCTCCCTCACCTGGCGCCTGATCTCGCGATCGAGGACGCAGATGCGTTCCTCAAGGGCTCTGAGGCTCAGGGTCGACACCCCGAGTGCCGTTCGCCCCGCCTCCGGAAGGCCCGATGACGGATCGGCAACGAAGCTTTCGAGGCGTGCTGCGTGAAACAAGCCCCACGGTGCCACAAAACCGAACTCGGTGAGATGACCGCGCAGTGCATTGATCGCCTGGGGGCGTTGGCGGACGACGAGATCGCGGGGTCGAAAGGCGATGGCCACGGCGCAGCTTCACTCTTGACGGCGACGAAACGCATCGTCGGCGTGGATCTGAAAGACTTTCTTAGAGAGATCGAGACCGATTATGGCGACTTCAGGCATGGCGCTTCCTCGCGAGTTTGCAAACGCCGCAGCTTGGCACAGCCGTGCCATCGGGGTCGTCCACCCCATCAAACTCCCGGCTCAAAAGACCGCGGCGGTGCGCAGGACCATAGAGGCGGATACCGCGAGATGGAGACCGCCTACCGGATCGCATTGAAGTCCCTGGCGCGCCGACATCTGGAACTTCACGACGAAATCGCCGACCTCGATGCGATGATCAAGGCCATCGTCGACGAACTCGCACCGGACCTCGTGGCGCGCAACTCCATCGGTTACGGGTCGGCGGCGCAGCTCCTGATCACCGCCGGCGATAATCCCAAACGACTTCGATCGGAAGCCAGCTTCGCCGCCCTTTGCGGTGTCAGTCCGATCCCCGCCTCTTCAGGCAAGACCAATCGCCATCGCCTCAATCGCGGCGGCGATCGGGCCGCCAACAGCGCGCTTCACATCATTGCCATCGGCCGTCTCCGATGCGACGCGCGAACGCAACAATACGTGGCACGGCGCATTGCGGACGGCCGATCGAAACTCGAAGCCATTCGCTGCCTCAAACGCTTCATCGCCCGCGAGGTCTTCAACCTGATCCGCGATTGCTATCGGGCGATCAACCCGGCCCAAATCGCCGCTTGACACACAGAAGGGCGTCCAGGGTAGCCAGTTCATATCCTGGGCCTGGACGAGCCGCCTCCAGCAGGCCGGGATCAAGATCTCGATGGACGGCAAAGGCCGCTTCCTCGACAACATCCTCATCGAGCGCCTATGGCGGTCATTGAAGTACGAGTGCGGTCTATCTCCACGCCTGGTCTGACGGTCGAGAAGCCCGTGCCGGCATCGGGCAGTGGGTCACGTTATATAATCAGCGCCGACCGCATGCGGCCCTCGGCGGGCGGACGCCATATGCTGTATTCCACGCTACCATCCACCAGCAGCAACCCCACCAGCAGATCCCGGGAGTAGCTTAGAAACGACCGCCAACTGTCCAAACGATGGGGAGCACCTCACTCCACTCAGGTCGGGTACCGAGCTAGCTTTTCGGAGGATCGGGTGGCGCAGGCTCCGTGTCCGCGGACACTTGATCATCCGCTGAGCCATCGACGCCGGCATCCTCACCTGAGCCCTCGGCCTTCTCGGCGTCCACTTGTCCGTCGGTCCCCGGCGGCGGGGGGGCGGTGGCGTCGATAGCCGGTTCTGGAGGCGGTTCGGGGAGCGGTTCGTCGTTGAAGGCATAGTGGATCTTTGCGCCATGGGCAGTGACCCTGATGCGTTCGACGACCTCCTCGTTCAGCGAACGCTGCAAAAATTCCCGGCTGATGGTGGGTAGGATCGAGTTGGTGATAATCCGATCGATCATACGCCCGCCTGCGCTCGGATCGCTGCAGCGTTCCACGACGTGGTGCACAAGCGCTTCGTCGTACTCGAAGGCTGCGCCTTGGTTGGCCTTCACGGTGCGAATGACCCGGCCGAGGTGAAGGCGAACGATCCCCGCCATCACGTCGTCCGAAAGCGGGAAATAGGGAATCACCACCATCCGGCCCAATAGCGCCGGCGGAAACACTTTTACCAGTTCTTCCTGGAGCTGGCCGACCAGTTCGTCTGGGTTGTCCCGATAGAACGGGTCACGCGACAGGCTGTTGATGAGGTCGGTGCCCACGTTAGAAGTGAGAATGATGAGGGTGTTCTTGAAATCGATCACCCGGCCGGTGCCATCTTCCATGACGCCTTTGTCAAAGACCTGGAAGAAAACTTCGTGGACGTCGGGGTGCGCCTTTTCCACTTCGTCGAGAAGCACCACAGAAAACGGCTTGCGGCGCACGGCTTCGGTCAGACGGCCCCCTTCGCCGTAGCCCACATAGCCCGGCGGGGCCCCTTTGAGGGCCGAAACCGTGTGCGCCTCCTGGAATTCGGACATGTTGATCGTGATGACATTCTGCTCGCCGCCATAAAGCTGCTCGGCAATGGCAAGCGCGGTCTCGGTTTTGCCGACGCCGGAGGGGCCGCAAAGCATGAAAACCCCGATGGGCTTGTTGGGATTATCGAGCTTGGCGCGGCTGGTTTCCACGCGTTTTGCAATGGCTTTGAGGCCGTGGGATTGGCCAATCACGCGCTCTGCCAAATGGTCGGAGAGGGAGAGCACCATCTCCACTTCGCTCTGGACCATGCGGCCGACCGGAATACCGGTCCAGTCCGACACCACCGACGCCACCGCCTCGGCGTCCACGTGGGCGCGGATTTGACGGCGATCCGGATCGATCTCGTTCAGCGCCTTGAGGGCATCACCCAGGGCAGGCTTGTTGCCATCGTCACCGGCGGCTTCGCGCAGCTCCAACACTTTGCCCACCAGCTCTTGTTCGGACGACCAGTCCTCGAGAAGTGCATCGCGTTTGGCGGTGAGGGATGCAATCTCATCGGCCAACTCTTCTCGGCGCTGAATACTCTCGATGCCAAGAGTTTCGTCATTGGAAAGTGCTTTTTCTTCCCGTTCTGCGCCGGCAAGGGCAGCTTCGACGTCTGCAAGGGCGGCCGGGCGTGTTGCCTGGCTGATGGCGACCCGTGCGCAGGCCGTGTCGAGGAGGCTGACTGCCTTGTCCGGAAGTTGGCGGGCAGGAATGTAGCGCTTGGAAAGATGGACCGCCGAGACAATCCCCTCATCGGCAATTCGGACACCGTGGTGCTTTTCCATGGGCGCCACCAGACCGCGCAGCATGTCCGCGCATCGAGCCTCGTCCGGCTCATCGACGTTGACCGGCTGAAAGCGTCTGGTGAGCGCGGGGTCCTTTTCGAAGTATTGGCGGTATTCGCTCCATGTGGTGGCGGCGATGGTCCGCAGTGTTCCGCGCGCAAGGGCAGGCTTCAGGAGATTGGCAGCATCGCCGGTGCCTGCTTGCCCGCCGGCGCCGATCAACGTGTGAGCCTCATCGATGAAAAGGATGATGGGTGTCTCGGACGCTTGAACTTCGTCGATGAGGGTGCGCAGCCGCTGTTCGAACTCGCCCTTCATGGAAGCACCGGCCTGGAGAAGCCCCAGATCAAGGGCAAGGACCCGCACGCCCTTAAGCGCTTCGGGGACGTTCCCGGCCACCACCTGTTGGGCAAACCCCTCCACCACAGCGGTTTTGCCAACGCCCGCCTCACCGGTGAGGATCGGATTGTTTTGGCGGCGCCGCATCAAGACGTCCACGATTTGGCGAATTTCGAGATCGCGTCCGACGATCGGGTCGAGCTTGCCCGATTGCGCCTCGGCCGAAAGGTCCTGGGTGAACCGATCGATGGTGCCGGAGCCCCGCCGTTCTTCGCCCGCTTGGGCAGCCGGCGCATCGCTTGCAAGGCTCGACCCATCGATGGGGCCCAACGTTTCTTCGGCGGACTGGCGCCACAGCGACCTGTGCTCGCGTACCACATCGTCGGAAGAAAGGTTGGCGAGAAGCGGCGACAGGTTGGTGATGATCCGGCCGGCCGACCGCGAGCGCAAGGCACCCACAAGAATATGGCCGCTGCGAACCTGGGTTTCACCAAACATCAACGTGCCCAAGTACCAAGCCTCGCGAAATGCCTCAAAAATCGATTCTGCGAAGGCCGGATTGGCGGCGCGTTGGCGTGGGTAGCGCGAAATCGCCTCTTGGATGTCTCGCATCACCCTGCCGCGGTCTACCTTGAGGCCATCAAGGGTCAGGGCGACATCGCACTCGTCGTTTTGCACGAAATGGAACAGCCAGTGGGCCAGCTCTACCGCTGCATTACCGTCGGAGCGGGCTTGGCGGCGCGCCCGGATGAGCATCTCGTAGCAAACGCGATTTAGCTTTCCGAGAATGACTTCATTGGTAACGTCGAGCATGGTCGAAATCTCCGGTTAGAAATCACTGCCGCCGCAGTTGATGCGGCGTCGGAGGCCGGAAGCGCGCATCGGTGAGCACGGTCTTCGTTTGACCTTCGTATTGCGGATTCATCCATCCCGTCCACCCAAGCTGTCCTGCTGAGCCGAGGGCCGCTGCGGGCGCCACTTCTGTGGGAAGAGCAAGTTCGATGTCCCAGTCCAGCTCTTCGCCCAAGTAAAACTCGATGGCGTCCGCAAGTCGCGTCGAATTCGGTCCGGCGGGAAGGAAGGACTGGTACTCTTCAAGGCTGGCAACGGTGACGCGAATGCGGACCTTTTCATCGAAGGCAAGGACGGCACTCCCCACCATAAGATCAACGCCCAAACCGCTGTTTTTTGAGCCCAGCTGCGATTGGTCCTCCGCCGCGAGGGGAAGTTCCACAGGCACGAATTCTTGGACCGCCACGTCCACATCGAATAGGCCGGCCAAAAACGAGCGCAGCCGCGAAGCCGACTTCACCCGCGCCGACAAGATCCCCGCATAGCCAGCCTTGGCAAGGGTCGAGACACCATTGGTGTGTTCACCGGCGTCAATTCCCAGGCCGACCACGCTGCCCACGTAGTCGAGAAAGCGGTCGGAATTGGGCCGATCGTGGTGGGTGATGGGCCGGGCATTGGCCCAGGCGCGGAAGAAAAGCTGGATGAAGCGGTTGTTAAATACGTCCAGGAAACGGGGAAATGCGTCGTCTTCGGCAACCTGCCAAAAATAGGCTTCCTCCGTCAGCGACATGGGGAGCGCTCCCATGGGACCGAGAAGGCCGAGGAACTGCACAGTGACTTCCGCCCGTCCCGCCTCGTTTTCGCGGGCACCGACGACGTTTGAGGCCGGGAACGCCATGAACGGGTTCTGCGACAATGTTGCAAGGTCGCCCGAACGCCGGGCGCTGTCGCTAATCCTGGGGCGATCTGCTCGTTCGCGCTCCAGCCATCGCAGCAGACTGAACAGATCATAGCGCCAAGGCTCATCCGGCTCGAGGGGGCGCTTCACAGGGAGGGCCTTTCGCCGAACACGGGCGGCCAGCGCTCGATTTCGCCGCGCTCCAGCGAACGCAGCACTGTCTGGGTGAAGCGGTTGATGGAGACGTACTCGGCAAAAAAACTATTGAGAACCGCACCCAGCAGGTAGGCGCCGCTCCCTTCAAACGCTGCCTCCTCGACGGTGACAGTAACCTCTAGGCCGCGCGCTGCACCAAAGCCTACGCTGGATCGCAGCCGGCGAACGATAGGCTTGCAAGAAACCATGCGGATTGCCGCAATACGCCGTCTGGCGGCGGCGTCGCCGGGGTCGCAAAACAGGGTCAAAAGGCCCCGTAAATTCACAGCACCCGTTTCCGGATCATCGTCCGACAGTCCCAGCTGGTTCAGGCTCATGAAATTGATGAGCCGCCAAGCAACGCTGCCGGTGTGCAAGACATCGTCACCGCTTTCCCGGTAGGCCACCACCGGGGGACGCGGCGGCGTCGGGCCCGAGACGCAGCGGATCTCAAGTTCGGTGTTGACGATAAGTTGGAAGTCGACGCCGCCCTCGCCAACGGGGAGGTGTTCGGTAAGGTGGCGGTTGGAGCAAAGACCCTTCACGCTAAGCTGTGCAATGGCCGAGCCGTAGCCTGCCCCCGGTGGTTCCGTCACCGACATGAACAACTCGGTTCCCGCGTACGACGAGGCTCGCCCCCGGCGCTCCTCCTGGGATGAACGTTTTCGCGGCAGTCGGCGCAGCATGTAGTAAATGCCGCTTTCGCCATCGCTCTTACGTCCTGCCGCCGAGTAAAGCGGCCGCACGGGTGCCTTCGTTTCTCCGCCGACAAAGTGAGCGTCCACTTGGGTGATGCGGAAGGGCTCAAAGTCCAAAGGGTGCCCGCGGTCCGGGATGACGTGATACTCGTGCCGGTTGTCTGCCAGCGAGACGCGGTCCATGGATTTATGAAAAAGGTTGACGGCAGGCGCTGTGTAGAGGTGGAAAATCTCCGGCGAGACGATTTGTGGAAGGCGCACGTTCGGCTCACGAAAGGCGAGTACCAGGTCAAAGGCGTTGGTTTTGACGTGGGCAAGCGCCTTTTGTAGTCCACTCACCTTGAAGCCGAGGAACTTTTGGCCGAACCAGAAATACTCCCTCAGCCAGCTAAAACCCCGGAAAACTCGCGTGTCCTCCGGGATGAGAAAGTCCTCGGGGTTGAAGCCGACCGGCGTGAGAGAACCGGGGGGAAGCGCCACGGACACCGGGTCGCCATTGCGGTCCTCGAAACGCACATAGGCGCCGGCAAGCTTTGAAAACAGTTGTTCATAGACCAGGGCGGCATCGGCTTCCGGGCCAGTGATGAAGAAGTCGAGGTCGTCGGCAGTGCAGCCGCTGACCCAAAGGTCTGGCTGGCTGGCGTCCTCGGGTTCGTCGCGCCGGGCGGCGGCAGTGCGGTGAAGAAGCTTGAACGCAATTCCGCAAGGTGTGCGGCCCGCCGGCGCAACGCCGAGCGCGTTGATGGCTGCCTGGGAGGGCAAGTAGGTCGCCTGGGTCAACTCAAATGGCCACAGTGTCACCGGCGCGCGAAGCTGGAAGCGGCATGCAACCCGGCGCTCGCGCTCCACGTAGGTGGCATCGATCAGGGAGCCGCGGTCGACCTTTTGCCCGTCCTTGAGGGCTGGATCACCATAGGGCGGGGTGAACTCGCAAAGCAGTGCTGCGGGGGTTGGCGCAAGATAATCCGGTAGAAGTTGTTCGAAATAGTTACTCGTAAACTCATGAAATTCGTGTTTTAACTTAAGTTGTACGCGAGCCGCAAGAAAAGCTGCCCCTTCCAGTAGTCCTGCGACCAACGGATCCTGCGTGTCTCGGGTGAGGCCACCGAGCCGTTCGGCAATCCCCGGAAATTCCTTGGCGAATTCTTCGGCGTGATCCTTAAGATAGCGCAGTTCTTGATTGTAAAGAGCGAGAAACTCGCGATCCATCGCTAGAGTCTCTCGACGCGGATCTTGCCGAACTCACTATCTACCTCGGCGACGAATTCAACCGGAATTTTTAGAGGGTCTGCGTAGAGCTCAGCGTAAACTTTAAAACGTAAATTTAGTGATGCTGGATCCACTTCGAGATCCCGCTCAGCAATGATGCTTTGAGGATCTACCCGCGGTTCGTAAGCGATCATCGCGCCTTTTATTTCCGACGCAATATTGGCGACGCGGCTGTCATCCAGCGTCAATCGCGCGAGATCCGGCATTCCGTAGTTGATGATGGAGGTGGCGACGTCGGGGGTATCGCTTAGGTCTTCGCTAGCGCTGAGCTGGACTGTGTTGAGTAACGCCTGAAGGTTGGCGGAGACCTCTTCGCGCAAGATGTTTTCGTCCACCGGATGTCGGCCCATGCCGCGTCGACCACTGATGACCCGGTCGCCACTTTCGTCGCGCAGGTCTAGCGGCTTTTTCGCATCACCAGCCCGGTGGGCATCTTTGAAGACAAAGTGCAGGGGCGGCAGAAGGCGGGTCGCTTTCGGTGTCGCCACGTGCGCATCGCCTCAAATGAGGGAAGCACAGCGCCAATGCACTGAGCCTCCCTCGATAACAAACAACGTTAGGACCAGGTGTTGTCCTGGGCGTTGAACGCCATCTTTTCGTCCTTGTCCACATCGCCGGTCTGCGACTGGGAGAAGTACTGGTACTCGATCTTCGCAAAGTTCAGCGAAACGCTTTCGGTGATACGTTCGTCAGAGCCTGAACCACCCGTCTGATAGGACGAGATCAGGACATCGGTGAGTTTGATTTTCATGTACTCAAGGGGCTTATCGCCGGCCTTGCGCACCACGAAATCGCCTTTGCTCACGTGCTTACCGCTGGCGCAAAAACGTGCCAGAACCGGCGATGACAAATCCACGTACTTGGTGATGGTCAAATCCTGGGCGTTGGCCTTACCAGCACCGGCGCCGCCGCCAAGGTGCATTGTGCCGCTCTGGGTCACTCCCCAGGACCACGCAAGGACGTCAATCTCGTCCTTATGTTTGGAGTCCTTGGACTCGCCCTTGATACCTTCAAGCTTCAAGAAAAAATCTACAGCCATTTTCTACTTCCTCAAATTTGCGCTTATTTCGTCACGCTTGTGATCTAGATCACGGTAAAGTTTCTGTTTGGACCCTACCGCCAGTCGGTTTTGCTTCGGATTAACACCCTCGCTCCTCTTAGTTAGTCGAGGGGAGCTTGGAAACAAGACTTAATCCGATATCCATACCCTCCAATTGATAGTGTGGGCGCAGATAAAACCTTGCCGAATAGTAACCGGGATTTTCCTCGTCCGGCACGACGGTGACTTTTGCATCAGCCAGCGGTTTTTCGGCCTTCTGCCGCTCCGACGCGATCGCTGGGTTGGAGAGGACGTAGCGATTAATCCAGCTCTGCAACCATGATTGGAGCTCGGCCTCCTCCTTACTAGCGCCCACCTGGTCGCGAACCATGCATTTCAGATAGTGTGCGAACCGCGATGTTGCGAAGATGTAGGGCAACCGAGACGAAAGGTTGTCCGACGCTGTCGCCTCCACGTTGTCGTACTTTTTCGGCTTATAGATGGATTGGCCGCCGATGAACGCCGCCTTGTCGGAATTCTTGCGGTGGATGATGGGCAAGAAGCCAGCCTTGGAAAGCTCGGCCTCGCGCCGGTCTGAGATGGCGATCTCCGTCGGGCACTTCATGTCCGTGCCATCGTCGGTGGGGAAGGTGTGGATCGGAAGGTTCTCCACTTCGCCTCCGGACTTCACGCCGCGGATGCGTGTTGACCAGCCATACTCTTTGTAGGCGCGGTTGACGTTGACGGCCATGGCGTACGCCGCGTTCATCCAGGCGTACTTTTCGCCGTGATGGCCATCGGTCTCCTCTTCGAAGCCGAACTCCTCCACCGGCTCGGTCTGGGCGCCGTAGGGTAGACGCGAAAGGACCCGAGGCATGCAAAGGCCCACATACCGGGAATCGCTTTGGTCGCGCAGGCTGCGCCACGCCGCATATTCCGGCGTGTCGAAGATTTTGCCCACGTCACGCGGATTGGCGAGCTCACGCCAACTGTCCATGCCCATCATGTGCGGGTCGACACCGGCGAAGAATGGCGCATGGGCTGCGCTCGCGATTTGCCCCATGGAGCGAAGGATCGACACATCCTGCGCGGCCTGGCTGAAGTAGTAGTCACCCACCAGCGCGCCGAACGGCTGACCGCCCAGCTGGCCGAACTCTTGTTCATAGACCTGCTTGAACAGCGGGCTCTGATCCCACCGCGCGCCCGGATACTCCTTGAACATGCTGCTCAGCTCGTTCTTGGAGATGTTCATCACTCGGATTTTGAGTGATGTGTCCGTTTCGGAGTTGTAGATGAGGTGGTGCAATCCCCGCCACGCACTTTCAATGCCTTGGAACTCCGATGAGTGGATGATGGCATTGACCTGATCGCTCAGCTTTTCGTCGAGCTTTGCAATCATCTCCTCGACGGTATCAAGCACGTCCTCCTTGATGAGGCTCGTGTCTGACAATGCCTGGGCCACAAGGGCGGAGACGGCATTTTGAACGTCGGTCTCGGCTTGCGTGGAACGCGGCCTGAAATTCTCTTTTAACAGATCAGCAAATTCGTCGGCGGTCTGCTCGACGGATTGGGCGCCTGCTTGTTCCTGAGTGGTATCTGTCGATGACATACTCTTCCCCGATTAGGATCCGGCCTATTCGTCGGCTTTGGTTTCGGCTGGCTCAGCTGCGCCTTCAGCGCCACCACCGGTGCGCTTTTGCAGCTCTTCCATCAAAGCAGGGTCCTGCAGCAGCTCCCTGATCTGGTTCGACGCCTTCGTCTTGCCATCCATGAAACGTAGGAGATGCTGGAGTTGCTCGCGCGCCTCCAGGAGCTTCGCCGTTGCCGGCACCGCTCTGGCCACCGCGGCGGGCGAGAAGTCGTCCATGCTCTTGAAGTTGAGCTTGACCATCAGCTTCTCTTTGGACTCGGGGTCCAGTTGGTTCGCCACAGCCATCGCCACACCCGGGTCGATCGACGCCATGAACTGACTGAAATTATCCATGTCGAGGTTCGAGAATGTCCGGTCCGACACCTCGGCCTTTTCGGTGCCCGAAGCGTTGCCGGAAAGATCGGCCATAACACCCATTACAAAGGGAAGTTCAACAAGCTCTTCAGCGTCATAGGGGTCTTCGTAAGTAATATGGACCCGCGGCGGCCGGTTACGACCAATGAAACCTTGCCCTCGGCTTGGCATCGTCCGCTCCTTCAAATTGGTTTGCAAAATCGGAACCTCTGTTTAAGACGCAGCGGTTCCCGGCAGTCAACGTGCACGCTCAAAAATTTTTCGTGCAACCCTGGAAAAGCCAGAATTAACGTGATCTGCATCACGGAGACTAGCGCAAGCTGCAGCGTATCACCATGTAGCCGGAATTATTCTATCACTTTTTGAGCTTAAAGGAGCGTGCCATGGCTAGCGATACCGAAACGAAGCCGCTCGCCGGCGATGGAAGCGAAGACTCAGAAGACGTCGTTGTATCACCCGAGGAGGCCATCAAGCTTGCCATCGGCCTTCATCAGCAAGGTGCGTTCGACAAAGCTGAATACATTTACCAGCGCATTATTGACCACGACCCGGAGCAGGTGGATGCGCTCCAGTTCCTTGGGGTATTGCGTTTCACCCAGGGCCGCCTGGAAGAAGCGCTGGACCTTCTGGAAAAAGCGCGTGCCCTCGCCCCAGACGATCCGGGTTTGATGCTGAACTACGGCAACGTCCTTTTGGAAGCCGGTCGCGGCGACGAAGTGGTCGATATCTACCGCCGCGTTCTAGAAATCGTACCTAAAGACGCAGGCGCCTGGAACAATATGGGGGTCCTGCTGCGCGCGCTGGGGCGGACGACGCTCGCGGAGGAAGCGTTCCGCAAGTCCATTGAAATTGATCCCGACAAGGCGGGGCCCTGGCACAATCTGGGCAATCTCCTCCTCAGCACCGGCCGGGTAAAGGAATCCATCGATGCGGCGCTGCGGTCTGTCACGCTGCTGCCTGAAAGCAAAGTGGGACGGAAGCTCTTGGGGATCGCCTACGCATATCTGGGCGAAACGGAAAAAGCCAAAGAGGTTTTTCGCAATTGGCTGGACGAATCTCCCGGCGATCCCACCGCGGTGCATCACCTTGCCGCGCTCGAGGGCCGCGCGCCGGACCGCGCTTCGGACGAGTACGTGGAGCATGTCTTTGACAGTTTCGCCACGTCCTTCGACGCGCGTCTTGAAAGCCTCGAATACCGGGCGCCACAGGTGGTCCACGAAGCGCTCGCCAAACACGTGTCTGCGGACGCACCGGTGGCCGTGCTTGACGTGGGTTGCGGCACCGGGCTTTGCGGTCCCTTGGTGCGGCCCCTCGCTAGTCGCCTCGTAGGGATCGATTTGTCGGCAAAGATGATGGAGCGCGCGAAAAAGCGCCATGCCTACGATGCCTTGGAGAAGGCGGAGTTCATCTCCTACCTCAGGGACCTTGAGGGGACCTACGGAGCAATCATCGCCGCAGATGCACTTTGCTACGTGGGCAAGATGGAGGACTTTTCAAAATTTTCGCTCACCGCTCTAGACCCCGGCGGGGTGCTCATTGCCACGTTCGAGGCCGACCAAGACGGTGAAGACGTCGCGCTCCAACACACCGGCCGCTACACGCACGGCGATGACTACCTGCGCAACACCTTCAAGGCGGCGGGTTTTGTAGACGTGACATGCTCGTCAGAACTCTTGCGCTACGAGCAAGGGGACCCGGTGAACGGCTGGCTTCTTACCGCAAAAAGGCCGGCTTAACGCCTATCTACGGCGCCCCCGGTGGTATCCTGAGCAATGCCCCGCGCCTACTGGGCGTAGCCAAGATCTCGCAGCGCGCGGGGAAGGGCCTGCTGCGCCTCTCCGTCCGTCATTCCGGGACGCATTGCCGGGTGGTAGAGGACGTTTAGGATAGCCGCGTCGAACGCCGTAAAGTGGGCGTGCCGGGAGGCGTCGTTGAAAACGCTGTGCCGCAACTCGCGGCTGTCGTTCATGGGCCCAAGCCCCTGCAAGACCTCTTCCACAAGGCAACGATCAAAAAGGTAGTCGTCGTCGCCGACGATGATGGCGATGGATTCTTCGATCTGGCCATCCCGCGTCGTCACGCCGACAATGCAGCGTGCGTTCATTGCCACCGCGTCGGCTCTCAGTTCCCGCGCCACCACTGCGGCGAAGTCCGACTGACGCACAATGAGCACTTGAAAGTTCGCGTCTTTGGCGTTCGCCACCTGAAACGCTTCCAGGTGTCTGATGCGTTGCGGAAGGCTGGCTACGAAGTGCTGTGCGGCCTTCAAACGTCGGTGGCCGGAGCGGTCGTCGATGTGGAAACGCACCGGTGTTTCAAAGCGCTTCACCCTTTGGGCATCGGCATGGCCACCGTATTCGAGCCCGAAGACGGTCTTAAAAAACCCGTGAGCGACGTCGGCGGCGGACGTCGATGGCGCCGCAACGCTTGCCGCCACCGGGGCGAGGATCGCCACAAGGCCCAGAAATGTTGCCACCAAAGTTTTGGGCATTGACCACACCTGCACAATTTCGCATCCGCTTTGGTAAGTGCATGGTAGCGAGACGCTCGGCATTTGGAACGGCCGATCGTAACGTTTGGTTAACCCTCTCCGGGAGCGGTTCTGAATGGCGCCAAAAGAACCCTTGCGCAGTGACCCCGATGGGAAGCCTCGCTGCTTCTGGCACGGCGGCCTTGCAGACTACGTCGCCTACCACGACGAGGAGTGGGGTTTTCCGGTTGGTGACGACACCAGGCTTTTTGAGAAGATCTGCCTCGAAGGGTTTCAGTCCGGCCTGTCCTGGCTGACGATCCTGCGCAAACGCGAAAATTTTCGAAAAGCGTTCAAGGGGTTCGATGTGGCCGCCGTGGCGCGCTTTGGCGAAAAGGATGTCGAGCGCCTCTTGGCCAATCCCGGCATCGTCCGCCACCGCGGTAAAATCGAAGCCACCATCAACAATGCTCGCCGCGCCAGCGACCTTATCGAACGCGAGGGCGAGGGCTCCCTCGCTAAATTCCTTTGGCGCCATGAGCCCGACAACCTACCAGCGCTAAAGACCATGGAAGACCTGCAGGCCCGGTCGGTGTTGCCGGAAGCGACTGCAGCGTCGAAAACTCTGAAAAAAGCGGGATGGCGGTTTGTGGGGCCCACAACGATGACCGCTCTTTTCCAAGCTGCGGGCCTGGTGAACGATCATTTTGAGGGGTGTATCTGTCGCCGGAAGACGGAGGCTGCTCGCAAGCGCTTCAAACGGCCGGGCTAGACCCAAAGACAATGCCCGGGTCGGCACAACGCCGGATGGATCCATCCAGCGTTGGCTCTTGTTGTCGGACGGGCGTGCTGAGGCGACCGTCAGGCGGCAAGGGCCTGATCAAGGTCACCGACGATGTCAGCGGAGTCCTCCAGGCCCACCGAAATGCGCACCACATCCGGCCCCGCGCCAGCGGCCACCTTGGCATCGTCGGCCAGCTGCCGGTGCGTGGTGGAGGCGGGGTGGATCACCAAGCTTCGCGTGTCGCCGATATTCGCAAGGTGCGAAAAGAGTTTTAGGTTCGACACCAGCTTGACACCCGCGTCATAGCCCCCGGTGAGGCCGAAGGTGAAGACCGCGCCAGCCCCGTTGGGGCAGTACTTCTTTGCAAGGTTGTGATACCGATCGTTGGGCAAGCTCGGATAGCTCACCCAGGATACCTTGTCGTGTCCGTCGAGATACTGCGCCACGGAGAGCGCATTCTCGCAATGCCGCTGCATCCTGAGGGAAAGGGTCTCGATCCCGTTCAACACCAAGAACGCATTCATGGGCGACAGCGCCGGCCCGAGGTCGCGCAAGCCAAGCACACGGCACGCTATGGCGAACGCAAAATTCCCAAACGTCTCCGCCAGAACCATGCCGTGGTACTCGGGCCTCGGCTCAGAAAGCATCGGGTAGCGCTTGTCCCCGGCCCATTGGAACGAGCCTCCATCGACGATGACCCCGGCGATGGAATTGCCGTGACCGCCCAAGAATTTGGTCGCCGAATGGATCACGATGTCGGCGCCGTGCTCAAAGGGGCGCACCAGGTAAGGCGTTGCCATGGTCGAGTCGACGATCAACGGCACGTTGGCGTCTTTGGCAACGCGCGAAATCGCTTCGATGTCAGTGATCACACCGCCCGGATTGGCGATCGACTCCACGAAAATCGCCTTAGTTTTGTCCGTCACGGCGGCGGCGAAGGAGGAGGGGTCGTCGCAGTCGGCCCAGCGCACTTGCCAACCGTAGTTCTTGTAGGCGTGGGTGAACTGGTTGATGGAGCCGCCGTAAAGCTTGTTGGACGAGATAAATTCGTCGCCCGGTGACATCAGCGAATGGAAGGTCACCACCTGCGCTGCGTGGCCCGAGGATACCGCAAGGGCCGCCGTCCCGCCCTCCAGGGCAGCAACGCGCTCTTCCAGCACAGCACAGGTGGGGTTGCCGATCCGCGTATAGATGTTCCCGAAAGCCTGAAGACCGAAGAGGGACGCAGCGTGATCCACATCATCGAAGACGAACGACGTGGTTTGATAGATCGGCGTCGCCCGCGCGCCGGTGGTGGGGTCGGGCTGAGCACCGGCGTGGATTGCGCGGGTGTTGAAGCCGGGCGTATCGGTCATGGAGCCGCTCCTTAAAATCCAAGGCCAAGGGCTTAGCGGACCACGCGCGCAATTGAAATGATTTTGGCGTTACGAACCGGTGTTGCCGACGCTACGCGCTGGACTTTCCGCCCTCTTTCTTGGCTTTTTTCGCGCGGGCCCGGGCACGGGCCGACTTGAGGGCGGCGCTGGCCGCTTCCATCGCCTTCTTAGCCTCAAGCTTGCGCTTCAGCGGCCGCGTGCGCTTCAACATGGTCGACATGTTTCGGCCGACCCGCTCTTCCACAAAGCTCATGCCCCGGTCGAGGCGATGGGACCGGGAGCGGGCACCCTTCATGAGCCGACGTGCAGTCGCCGAGACGGTCACGAGCAACACAACGCCCACGGCAATAAGAGGGACCCCTGTGGGAAGAGGAGTCCAGACGGTCAGCAGGCCCACCAGCAGACAAACGCCCGCGATGGCGATGTAAATCAACTTTTTCGCGTGGCTCGTCAGCGCCTTCATTTCGTCCCTGCTCGGCCGAACGATCCGCAGCTAAAGGGCGGCGACGAAATCCGGCAGGTATTTAGAGAGCTAACGTTTCGCGAAAACGAAGACTTTAGACACAAATACCGGCCAGGTCGCCACCAACTCTAGTCCAACACTTTCAAATAACTGAGTAAAGTCTGTCGTCAAGTAAGACCTGTAATACGGCTCATGAAACATTTGCGGGAATAGCTCAAGTAGCCCATCGAGCTCCGGCGTGTCTCCGGTTTGAAGGGAATCGACAACGATGACTTGACCACCACGCGCCAGAACCCGGGCAAATTCCGCCGCCACCTGCGGCCGAACCTTCGGCGGAAGTTCGTGGAACAAATAAATGTTGGTGATGAGGTCGAGGCTACCGTCGGCGAGGGGAAGGTTTTCGGCAGCGGCGACCATGGCGCTGTTGCCGGGTGCGTGGCCAAGCGCTTTGCGCGCACGGGCTACGTAGGGCTCAGAAAGATCGCTCGCGATGACCGGAAGGCGCGGAAACGCCCTGCGCAAGTCGCGCAGGAAAGCACCCGATCCCGAGGCGACATCAAGGAGTTTTAGGCTTCGCTGATCGGTCTTTGCAGCCCGATCAGCGATTGGAAGAAGAGCTTGACGCCACATGGCGGCCGCCGCGCCCATGAAAAGGGTTTCTACCTGCGTCTCGTAGAGTTCCGCCGATTCGTCGCTGAGCCATCCGTCCGTCTGGAAGTGGAAATTTTGGGTGTAGTAACGGGGCCGGTTGGTGTCCGACCGGTCGATCTCCTGGTGCGACTGGGTGGCCCGGCGGCGCACCACCTCGGGAAGGTCTCGCAGGTAAAGGGCCCGGCGCCGCAGGAGGCCGGCAAAGCCGCCGGTCTCGTCGCGGGGCATGGGGTAAAGACCTTCCTCCACGTTCTGGAGATCGCGCAGCATCAGGGCTCGGACGTGACGCAGCAGGACCGGTCGGGGCGGTACGCCCGCCGGGGCATCGATCTTCGGCGGCGGACGCTTGGGAAGCGACTTGCCCACACGGGCTGCAAGGCGGATCCCTGCATAGCTCTGCGTGGTGTACCAACCAATGCGCGCGGCTTGGGACACGCCAAAGCGGGTGCGCAGAGCGAAGCGTTCAACGGGCGTCATTCATTCCTCCGGTGCGCCGCGGGTGGCCCCATATGGATCGAACCGGCCAGCTGATCGACCGGCTGACCGTATGTGATTTTGTAGCCGGTTTCGCCTGAACGCACCGCGACACCGCCGCGCGGGTCCTATCGAATGCCAATCAACGGAGCGAGCCTTTCATTCCACCTGAGCAGATTCCAGTCAGTCCGGAACATCTCCAGCGTCGCGCGGCCGACGGGGGGGAGGGCGCGCGGCAGCCAAAAGCCATTCCCGGTTTCCGTCCGCACCGGAAATGGGTGACGGTGTGCGGCCAATCTCCGCCCAACCTTCAGCGAGGATCAACCCGGCAACGCCGTCGACGGAAGCGAGGATCGCCTTTTCATTTCGGACGATACCGCCTTTTCCTATCGCCGCGCGGCCCACCTCGAATTGCGGTTTTACCAATGCCACGAGTTGGCACTGCTCGGATGCGCAGGAAAGGACCGCCGGTAAAACGATCCGCAAAGAAATGAAACTGACATCCACCACCACCAGGTCAGGGGCAATGGGCAACATTTCTGGCCTAAGATCGCGCGCATTGACGCCATCCATGACGACAACCCGGTGATCTGCGGCGAGATGGCCGGCGAGTTGCCCCGTGCCGACGTCTAGGGCGACGATCTGCGCAGCGCCCCGGCGCAGCAAGACATCGGTAAAACCGCCCGTCGAGGCGCCCACGTCGAGGGCGTGAGCTCCCGCCGGGTCGATGCCGAAGGTGTTCAGTGCGTCGATCAGCTTATGGGCGCCGCGCCCCACGTAGGGTTCGGTGCCCGCGGCCAAGTCGGTTCGTATTTCTGTGGTGTTGGAGACGGTCTGGCCGGCGCGTTTTGCGGTCACCCCATCGACCGTCACGGCCCCGCGCAAGATTGCTTCCCTTGCCTGGCTCCGGGTCCGCGACAAGCCGCGGGCGACCATCATCTGGTCGAGACGCAAGGTCCTAGCCGCAGATCATCAAGCCGAATTGGGTGATTGCGGTGAAGACGGCCGGGCCCGCCTGCCACCACATGACCGCCCCTAGGGCGAGCAGGAACGCCCCAGCGCCCACCCCTATGGAAACGCTGGCGTTCAAGAGTTCACCAGGGCGCGAAGGGTTTCCACAGTGCGCTCGGTCGCTTCTGCGCTCACCGGTTCGTTAAGCCGAATATTGGGCTGCATATAGGGAATGAAACCGGAAAACTCGCCGTCTGCATCGAACAGGAGCGTATCGGCAGTGTGGTTCACTGTATAGTCGCCTTCGCGCAGCGGCACTTTTTCAAAGTAAACGCGATAGCGCTCCGCCACATCGGCAACGGCTTCCTGGGAACTGGCGGTGAGACCGATGATGCGGTCATCGAACGCTGAAACGTACTGACCCAGGACTTCGGGCGTGTCGCGCTCCGGATCAACGCTCACGAAAACAAACTGCATCTTGTCCGCGTCCTCGCCCAGAGCGTCGAGCCAACCCGAGGCGTCAAGGAGCGAAGTGGGGCACACGTCCGGGCAGTGGGTGAACCCGAAAAAGATCGCAAGGGGCTTGCCACGAAAGTCCTTCTCGGTGACCGCGTCGCCATCTGTGCCGATGAGGGTGAAGGGGCCTCCCGCGTCTTCGTATCGGGATCGGGCAAAGGCGGAGGCCAGCCCGGCGGCGCCGGTTCCGGCACCGGCCTGATTGTCCTGCGCAATGAAAGTCTGGCCAACGTAAATCCCCGCCACAGCGGCGCCCATAACGATGACGAGCATCCAAAGGACAAGCCGTACCGTTTTCATCGGGGAGGTGCCTCCGTACCCACTGCACTTGCTTCCTTATCTGCCTCGGGGGGCTCGTTTGAAAGGTCCTCGACGTTCACGTTTTCATCCTCGGGCGCCAGAATCTCCACATCCGGCGCCGCTGAGCCCACCGGCGCGGTGGTGTAAAGGTCGAAATCGTTACGCTGGGCTTCCTCGGGGCGGCTGCGGCGGGTGAGGCGTAGCGCGATGAAGAGGGCAAGAAACGCCGACGAAACCGCCACCACCAAGAAGAGCCCGCCGACCCCGAAAATTTGCATGGCTACTGCCGAAACGATCGGTCCGATGGTGGAGCCGACGCCGAACAACAGGTTCATGCCGGCGCTCGTTTCCACCATGTCCTCGTACTCGGTCCAATCGTAGGCGTGGGCGGCGGCGAGGGAATAGCTCGGCAGCATCACGAGGCCCAGCAAAAGGCCGAGCAAAAGTATCAGGGTTGGCGACAATATGCCGCCAAGACTGAGGAAAACGCCCAGTGCGGCGGAGGCGATGGCGGCGGCAAGCAGGACGAGCCTGCGATCCACAAAATCGGACGTGCGACCGAAGGGGTACTGGCCGAGCGCGCCGCCCAGCACCAGCGCCGAGGCGAACACGGCAGCTTCATTCTTGGAAAAGCCGCTCCCCACCGCGTAGACCGCGCTCAAGGAGAAGACGGATCCAGTCATGATCCCGGACGCAAGCGCGCCGACGAACGCCGCCGGTGCCAGGCGCCAAAGGTGACCCGGTCTGAATTGAACTTTTGGGATCGGCGCCGGCTGGGCCGCTTTGGTGAGCGCCACGGGGACCGCTGCGACGGAAAGCAGGATCGAGCAGAGGGAAAACAGGCTGAAGCCGGAAAGCGGCTGAGTGGTGACGCCGAGCTGGCCAATGGTGATGGCGCCATAGCTGATGACCACGTAGGTGCTCATGACGGCGCCGCGCGTGTGCATGGTGGATTTCTCGTTGAGCCAGCTTTCGATGACCACGAGGACACCCGAGACGCACGCGCCGATCATAAAGCGGAAAACGGCCCACTGGACTTCGCCGATGAGGAGCGGGAAGGCGAGGGCAGCCGCTGAGACGCAGGACACCATGGCGGCAAAGGCGCGGATGTGCCCTGCGCGCTGAATGAGGTAGGGGACGAAAAGGCAGCCCGCCACGAAGCCGGCATAGTAGGTGGCACCGAGGATGCCGATGGTGAGTTGGCTAAACCCTTCCGCATCCGCCCGCAGGGGCACGAGCGTCATCTGAAGGCCGTGGCCCAAGTAGAGAAGCGCTGAGCCCAGAAGGAGCGCCGTCACGGGCATCAGTGCCGCTCGAAGCGATGCTCGTTGCTCAGTCATGGGCGTGGCTCAATGGTGTGTGCTTGCCCGCGATATGCGTCCCAAGGCCGTCTGTCGAGCCCGGTTTTTCACGGTGCGTTTTCAAGGTCTCCAGCGGCGACCAACCCCAGCCAGCTTCGCGCTCCGGCGGGGGGACACAGCGCACCCATGGGGCGAATTTGGGCACTCTATCGAAAAAGACGTCCAAAACCTGTGTTTTCCGTCGGAAAACTGGAAGAGCCGGCTCCGGGCGCAGTGCGGCAGCAGGCCTAGCCTGCTAGATCCACCGATGTTTTCTATTGGCGCTGTCTTGGGTGCGGTAGCTATCGAAAGGAGGGGGGATGGACGGAATTCTGCCGCGCCAGGCCATAAAGCGCCTCGCGCAGGACGGCGCGATCATCTCCGCTTCCCCCATCGAAGCCGATCAGCTCCAGCCGGCGAGCCTTGATCTGCGGCTCGGAAAAGTAGCCCACCGCATCCGCGCTAGTTTTCTTCCCGCCGCCGGGGAAAATATCGCCGAGAAGGTGGCGAGCGTGACGCTTCACACGATCGACCTGTCTGCTGGCGCGGTGCTGGAAACCGGCTGCGTGTACCTGGTGCCGCTTCAGGAAAGCGTCCAGCTGCCCGCCGATCTTTCCGCCTCCACGAACCCAAAAAGCTCCACCGGCCGGCTTGACGTCTTCACCAGGGTCATTGCCGATGGCGTCGGCGGTTTCGATACGTTGCCGGCAGGCTATGGCGGTGCCCTTGCGCTGGAAATCAGCCCGCGCACGTTCCCCGTGCTTGTGCGGGAAGGGTCACGGCTCAGTCAGATCAGGTTCCGCCGCGGCGACGCGCGCCTGAGCGACGCGGACCTAGCCGAACTCCACCGCGATCATCCCATTGCCGCACCAGACGCCCGCATCAACGATGGTCTCAACGTCACCATCGACCTCAGCCCGGGCGCGGGCCACGTGGGCTACCGCGCCAAGCGTCACACCGCCCTCATCGACCTTGATCGTCGGGACGCCCTCGCAATGGCCGACTTTTGGGACCCAATCACCGCCAGCGACGGCAAGGTCATTCTCGACCCCGATGAGTTCTACATTCTCATGAGCCGCGAAGCCGTCTCCATTCCGCCCATGTATGCGGCCGAAATGGTGCCGTTCGACCCGCTCGTGGGTGAGTTCCGCGTACACTACGCGGGCTTTTTTGACCCGGGCTTCGGCCACGGCGTGCCGTCCAGGGCCGTGCTCGAAGTGCGTTCCCGAGAAGTGCCGTTCATACTTGAGCACGGTCAGGTTGTGGCTCGCCTAGCTTATGAACTTATGGCTGAAAAGCCCGAAACCCTTTATGGTGCCGGCCTCAATTCCAACTACCAGGCCCAGGGGTTGAAGTTGTCGAAACACTTCAGAGCCGCCTGATGGGCGAACAGCCCGATCTCCTCGCGGCTGCGCCCGGTGGCGACGGCCGTGGCGCCCAAGATATTTTGCGCGATGTGTTCGGGTTCTCGCACTTCCGCCCTGGGCAGGAAGAGATTGTCGATGCGGTGATCGCGGGCAAGGAAGTGCTCGGGGTGATGCCGACGGGTGGCGGCAAGTCGCTGTGCTACCAGCTCCCAGCGCTCATGCGACCGGGGCTCACCATCGTGGTCTCGCCGCTCATAGCGCTGATGCGCGACCAGGTGAGCGCCCTTAATGCCATCGGCGTTGCGGCGGCGGCGCTCAACTCGGCCAACGACAGCGGTGCCAATCGGAGAGCATTGGCGCGCGCCCTGAATGGCGATCTTAAGCTTCTTTACATTTCACCGGAGCGGCTATCGCTAGTGGAAACCATCGAGGCACTCAGCGAGGCGCCGGTGGCCATGCTCGCCGTGGACGAGGCCCACTGCGTTTCCCAGTGGGGCCACGACTTTCGCCCCGAGTACCGGCTCCTTGGTGAGGTGCGGCGGGACCTTGGCATCCGCCAAACGGTCGCCTTCACCGCCACCGCCGATGAAATCACCCGCAAAGACATCGCCGAACGGCTGTTTTCGGCGGAGCCGAGCGTCTTTATCCGCTCTTTCGACCGTCCGAACATCTCCCTCGCCATGACCGCGCGCCAGGATGGCCGCTCCCAGCTCACCCAGTTCTTAACGGCGCACAGCGGACAGTCAGGGATCGTCTACTGCCAGTCCCGGCGGCGGGTGGACGAGACTGCCGCCTTCCTCGCCGCCCACGGCCACAACGCGGTGCCCTATCACGCGGGCCTGGAGCGGGACGAGCGGGACCACAACCAGGATGCGTTCCTGCGCCGCGATGGGGTCATCGTCGTGGCAACCATCGCCTTCGGCATGGGTGTCGACAAGCCGGACGTACGCTTCGTCTTCCACATGGATCTGCCTAAAAACATTGAGAGCTACTACCAGGAGATCGGTCGGGCAGGGCGTGACGGACTGCCAGCCACGTCCCACGCCCTTTATGGTTTCGGCGAAATCCGGCAGTTCCGCCAATGGATCGAGGGGGCCGACACGTCGCCCGAGCAAAAGGCCATCGAGCACGCCAAGGTGAACGCGCTGGTGGCGCTTTGCGAAGCGCCCCGCTGCCGCCGCGTGGTGCTCCTGGATTATTTCGGAGAAGCGTCCGAGCCCTGCGGCAACTGCGACCTTTGTGCCGGCAAGGTGGAAACTTTTGACGCCACGGTGCTCGCCCAAAAGGCGCTCTCGGCGGTGGTGCGCACCCGCGAGCGGTTCGGCGTCGAGCACCTCATCAACGTCTTGCGCGGCGAAGCGTCCGACAAGGTGGTTCAGCACCAGCACGACAAACTCCCCACCTTCGGTGTCGGCAAGGATCAGTCGAAGCGCTCATGGCGCTCGATATTCCGCCAACTGGGCACGAGCGGATACGCCGGTGCTGACAGTGAGCGGTTTGGTGGATGGCGCATCACCGAAACCGGCTGGCAGGTGCTGCGCGGGGGCGAAAAGGTGCTCCTGCGAAAGGACGCTTTGTCGCTAAAGGACAAGGCATCAAAGGCGGCTCCTTCGGCCCTTCCGACCGACTATGACAAAGCGCTGCTCGACGCCCTCAAGTCGTTGCGCAGGAAGCTTGCCGACGAGCGGGACGTGCCAGCGTACGTGATATTTTCGGACCGCTCACTCATGGAGATGGCGGCAAAGGTCCCTGAAACCATCGACGAGATGCGGGGCATTCACGGTATCGGTGAGCGCAAGTTGCGCGATCTCGCCCCGGCCTTCTTGGAGGTGACCCGCGCTCACCACGGCAGCGACTCGCCCGCCGACGGAGCCACCGACCGGTAGCAACGAGCCCGCAACACGCCCAAAATCTTAGATCCACGTGGGTCGACCGGGCGACGCGTTACCGCTACCAATAAAGGGTGAGAAAACGTTGCAAGATCCGCAATTTCGACGACGAGCTGGGGGGCGGCGCGCGGCGCATCGGTCCTGCTGACGCATTGTTTGTCTCTGATCGTCTGATTATACGTTTGAAGCGGTCCAAACGGCGGAGCGAACGAGCCTGATGAACGCGCCTGTGCGCATCACGAGCGGACCCTCCCGGCGCCGCCGATCCACACCCGTCAATGTGGGCGGCGTAACCATGGGCGGGGATGCGCCCATCGTCGTCCAGTCCATGACCAACACCGATACCGCGGACGTGGGTGCCACGGTCTCCCAAGTCGCTCAGCTTGCTGCTGCAGGCTCGGAAGTGGTCCGCATTACGGTGGATCGGGACGAATCGGCAGCCGCAGTTCCCAAAGTACGCGACGGTCTTGCCGCCCTCGGTGTCAACGTCCCGCTCGTGGGCGACTTTCACTATATCGGCCACAAGCTCCTCGCCAATCACCCGGCTTGTGCTGAGGCGCTGTCCAAGTATCGCATCAACCCCGGCAATGTGGGTTTTAAGGCCAAGCGCGACAGCCAGTTCGCCGCCATCATCGAAATGGCCGCACGCTACGATAAACCCGTGCGTATCGGCGTGAATTGGGGTTCCCTCGACCAAGAGCTTCTGACGAGCCTGATGGACGAGAATTCGCGCTCCGAGACGCCCATCTCGGCCTCTGCGGTGTTGCGTGAGGCGATGGTCGTCTCGGGCATTTCGTCGGCGAACCGCGCCGTGGAGCTAGGACTTCCCGCTGATAAGATTCTGATTTCGGCAAAGGTCAGCGACGTCCAGGAGCTCATCGCCGTCTACCGTGACCTCGCCGCCCGCTGCTCTTACGCGCTGCACCTGGGCCTCACCGAGGCGGGGATGGGATCAAAGGGCATCGTCGCGTCGTCCGCCGCCCTTGGCATCCTCCTGCAGGAGGGGATCGGCGACACAATCCGCATCTCCCTCACCCCAGAACCCGGCGGTGACCGGACGCTGGAGGTGAAGGTCGCCCAAGAGCTTTTGCAGACCATGGGTTTTCGAGCCTTCCTCCCGGTGGTCTCGGCGTGCCCCGGGTGTGGGCGCACCACATCGACAGTATTCCAGGAACTTGCCAAGGAAATCCAAGGCTTTATCGGCGAGCAGATGCCCATCTGGAAAGCCGACTATCCGGGCGTCGAGCGCATGAAAGTGGCCGTGATGGGCTGCATCGTGAACGGGCCTGGTGAGAGCAAGCACGCGGACATCGGCATTTCCCTTCCGGGCACCGGTGAGCAGCCCTCCGCGCCGGTTTTCATCGACGGCGAGAAAGCCATGACGTTGCGCGGGCCATCCATTGCCAACGAATTCAAGGCGGTGGTGGAGGACTATGTGATGAAACGGTTCGGCGCTAACGAAGCAGCGGCCGAGTAAAACGATGCGCCTTGCTCTGGCAGCCGCTGCGATGGCGCTCACCACGGTAAGCGGCCAGGCGCAGCTTGAACCCATCGATCCCAGTTGCGCGCCGCTGGTGGGAACGTTCCTCACCACAAAGTCCGAAGACGCCAATGCGGAAAATGGCCAGCCTGGCCGTAGTCTGATCGCACTGACCATTGGCGGCCAAGCATTTATGTCGGACAGCGCCCAAGGCGGCGGCGGGCCTTTTCAAGGGTTCACCACGGCAAGGGGCGCGTGGATTTGTTCCGGCGACGAGGACGGCCAGCTCGCCTTCCGCGCGGTGATGGTCGATTTTACGTTCCCTGCAGAAAAATTACCGGTGGCTATGGTGGTGCGCGTGGAAACGGTTGGCACCGTCGACCCGGAAACCCTGCTCATTGAAGGAGGGACCACCGTCAGCTTCTTCCCCCTCGCTGGTAATCCGTTGGGTGATGACGAGCCCGAATCCTCGCTCAAATATACTTTCAGCGGCCAAAAGGTGGTGGTGGGTAAGGCTTTGCAGCAGAACTAGGAGATCAGCGATGGCACTGCCCGATCCCCAGACCCTCGCCCAAGCGTTGCCCCAGTGGACCCTTTCGGGCGACCAAAAATCCATTGAACGCTCGCTAAAATTTGCCGACTTCGGCAGCGCCTTCGCGTTCATGACAAGGGTCGCCATCGCGGCGGAAAAGATGGACCATCACCCCGAGTGGTCCAACGTCTACAACAGAGTGAGCGTGCGCCTCACCACCCATGACGCAGGTGGTCTCACCGAAAAGGATGCGGCGCTTGCCAAGCTCATCGATGATGCAGCAGGTTGAGGCAATGGCCGCAAAAACCAACGCCACATCTGCCCTTGATGGTGAGATCCTGCCGCCGGAACCATCGCCGGAACAGATCCGCAGCGACGAGCGGCAGGTTCGAAAGCGTTTCTGGAAGACGCTGAAACGGGCGGCCGGCCAAATTCCGTTCACCCACGACCTGGTGGCGGCTTACTACTGCGCCATCGATCCCGCCGTGCCCATCAGGGTGCGCGCCGTACTCTTCGGCGCGCTCGCCTATTTTGTTGCGCCCATCGACGCGTTACCGGACGTTCTTATCGGTATCGGGTTTACCGATGACGCCGCCGTGCTGATGGCCGCCATGACCATGGTCGCCGCCCATATCACGCCCGAACATCGAGATCGTGCGCGTCAAGCCTTGGAAAAATAGCTCAAAAAAGGCCATCATTCACTCTCGGTACTTCGCGGTTGCGCGGTACGTCCCACATGGTGCGAGACGCTTCTAAGGCCGCATCATCGGCGGTAAGCCCAATATCCGAGAGCATGCGTCGATCGAGCGTGGCGAGGGTTCGCCGCTCCGACCAAAGGGTGAGCCATAGCCCTATCCGCCGCATGACGAAGCGCCACCGTGGTTCCGCTTCGCGCACGTCGTTCCGTCTCAGTACAATATCCATGACTGCCTCCGTGCCTAATGGACGGTTGATGTGCGGCCTCAAGATCGATAAGTGAAACGAAACGTTTTCATGCCTCCCATCACGGAGATTGATCGTGGCTCGAAACATGGATCTGGCCGCGCTGCGTAGCTTCGTCGCAATCGCGCAGACCGGCGGTGTCACCAAGGCGGCGACTAGGTTGAACCTCACTCAGTCGGCGGTCTCGATGCAGTTAAAGAGGCTTGAGACGTCGCTGGGGCAGCCGCTGTTTGATCGCGAGAGAAAGGCCATGCTTCCCACCGCGCAAGGCGAGCAGCTGTTGAGCTACGCCACCCGGATGCTCGAACTCAACGATGAGCTGCTCGCCCGTATGACGGGCGAATCCTATGAGGGCGAATTGGTCCTCGGTGCGCCCCACGATGTGGTCTACCCCCACATCCCCACCGTACTTCGGCGGTTTGCGCGGGAGTTCCCGCGGGTGCGAATTTCCCTCCTGTCCTCCTACACCGCTGACCTCAAAGAACAGTTCGAGCGCGGCAATGCCGACGTGATCATCACGACGGAGGCGGAGGCCAAGCCCGGCGCCGAGATCTTGCAGGAGAGCCCGCTGGTTTGGATTGGTGCACCGGGCGGCAATGCCTGGCGTCAGCGGCCGCTACCTCTCGCTTTCGAAACGGCCTGCATTTTTCGCTCCTGGGTTCAGTCGCGCCTGGATGCGGCAGGAATACCTTGGACGATGGCGGTGGATTCGGTCTCCATAAGGACCGTGGATGCTTGCATTTCCGCCGATTTTGCCATTCACGCGGCCGTCAACCTGACTGTTCAGCGCCGCTATGAGATCATCGATCACCAGGGGGCTCTGCCCGAACTTCCCACCATAAAAGTCGCACAGTATGTGTGCGAAGGGCCAAAGGAAGCGTTGGCGCGCAAGCTCGCCACCGTGGTGCGCGAGACTTGGAACGGTGAAACAGATGGGGCGCAACCCAGCCTTTTGGCGGCGGAGTAAGCGTTCACCGGCTCTTCAACTCTGTTCGGGCATCTTCCGCTTAGCGCGGCGTCAGGCCGGGCTTTGGCCGCCGCCGGCGCGAAGTGCCCCTCCATCGTCGCACAGGGCTTGACCCAACCGCGCTTGAACTGAAATTGGATTGGCGAACTCTCGCCGGACACGGGACAAAGAATGCGTACGCTCCTTGCACTCCTTTTGATCGTTCTACCCTTTTCCGCCACCGCGCAGGATCAACCCACGCTGCTCCAGACCTATACCGACTGGGAAGCGTATCGGTACGACGCTAGCGGCCAGAAGACCTGTTACATTCTGTCCAAACCGAAGACGCTGGCGCCCACCAACCGCAACCACGGGGACGTGTTCTTCTTCCTCACCTCGCGCCCGGCCGAGAGCGTCGCGAATGAGGTGAGCGTTCTTGTGGGCTATCCGTTCGCGCCAGACAGCACCGTCACCGTGGACGTGGACGGCACGGTCTTCGAACTCTTCACCAAGGACGACGGCGCATGGATGGAAACGCCGGCCGATGAGGCGCAGCTGGTGGCGGCCATGAAAGCCGGTAGCCGGATGACCGTGAAGGGCAAGTCTGCCCGCGGTACCGACACCACCTACTCGTTCTCGCTGTCGGGCGTCACGGCGGGTGCCAATCGTATCGCCAGCGAGTGTTCTGGGTAGTTTGAGTGGCCAACGCCGCTCTCCTGCGTCGGCGCTCGGCGCCCTCAGCGGCACCAACGAAGGACCGCGAACCGCCGCCCGTGGTCGCGCCTTCGGTAGTCTTGCAGGAATCGCGCGAAGGCCCCGCCCAGTTCATCGGTGCGTCCAGAGACGAACTGAAAGCGCACCTGCGAGCCGTTGGTGTCCCCGAGAACCGTCTCAACATGCGGGTGGGCCAGCTGTGGCATTGGCTCTACGTACGCGGCGCCTCGTCCCTTGATGGGATGACCAACATAGCGGCGCCCGTGCGGGACGCGCTCGCGCAGCAAGCTCCCCTCGGTTCTGCGGAAATGGCGCAGGAACAAATCTCCGAAGATGGCACTCGCAAATGGCTGCTACGCTTTCCGGCCCGCGGGCCGGGACGACCGGTGGAAGTGGAAACGGTCTATATTCCGGAGGAAAACCGCGGCACGCTGTGCGTTTCGAGCCAGGTGGGCTGCACCCTCACATGCTCGTTCTGTCACACCGGTACGCAGCGTCTGGTGCGTAACCTCACGGCCGGCGAGATCGTCGAGCAGGTGGTTTTTGCCCGCCGTCGGCTGGGCGATTTTGGCCCCGGCGAGTCTGCCTCCGCCGGCAGCGGCGTTCCGGCCGTAGGCCGACGGATATCGAACATTGTTCTCATGGGCATGGGCGAGCCGCTCTACAATTTTGACAACGTGAAGGCTGCGATGGCCGTTTGCTCGGACGGTGAGGGCCTCTCCCTTTCCAAGCGGCGCATCACCTTGTCCACATCTGGCGTGGTCCCGCTGATGGAGCGCGTGGGCGAGGAGATGGGCGTCATGCTCGCCCTTTCGCTTCACGCGGTGCGCGACGAGGTTCGCAACGCTCTCGTACCCATCAACAAAAAATACCCCATCGCCGAGTTGATGGACGCCTGCCGACGGTTTCCCGGCCTTTCCAACGCGCGCCGCATCACCTTCGAGTACGTGATGCTCAAAGGGGTCAACGATAGCCTTGCGGACGCCCGAGCCCTGGTGGAGCTCATCCGGGGTATTCCGGCAAAGATTAACCTTATCCCGTTCAACGCCTGGCCGGGCTCGCCCTACGAGTGCTCTTCTTGGGAGGCCATCGAGGCGTTCGCAGACGTGGTGAATCGCGCCGGCTACGCCTCTCCGGTGCGCACACCCCGCGGGCAGGATATCCTTGCCGCCTGCGGGCAACTTCGCTCCGATTCCCAAAAACTCACCGCTCGGGAGCGGCGCGCTCAAACAGCCCCGCAGTGAGAACATTTTGGGCCCTCGTCGCCCAAACATTCTTGAGCCTCTTTGGCTACTGCGCCGCGCTTGTCGCCGCCTCGATCTTTGCTTGGGCAGCTATCAAGAACGTCTTCATCGCGAACGCGGGTCCTGAGTTTACCGACCCCCTCCACACCTTTGCCTTCATCGCATCGACCGCATTGGGCGCTCTTCCGGCAAGTTTTGTTCCGGCCCTGATCGCCGTCGCCATCACCGAAGGCTTTATGTTGCGCGGTCTTTTCACCCACCTTTTTGGCGGCTGCCTCGTTGGGTTTGCCGCGTCCCTTCCCATCGCGGCCATCACCAGGGATTTGCCGCTCCCCGCGATCGAAGGCGACATCATTCAGCTTTCCGCCGCGTCAGGAGCGGTGGGCGGGTTCGTGTATTGGCTGATCGCCGGTCGCCGGGCGGGCCGATGGCTGGAAAGAGCCTCGGCTGATGGCCGCCAAGCGTGACACTTAGCCGAAAACTCAAGAAAAAGAGTGACCACCCCTCCCGCGGACAGCGTATTTTCCCGTGGGGGCGGTGATCGCCTCAACCCACGCTTCGCTCTTCGGGGTTGACCCGATCACCGCCCCAACGGGTCTTGAGGGTTAGTCGGCTCCGGAGGAAAGTCGGGATCTTCCGTTTCTCCAAAGGAAAGTTTGGGCTCGCACCTACTCGTCGAGGGGGATTGCTGTGGTCTCCTTAAGGGTCTCCATGGACAACATCGAGGTGACGCTGAAGAGGTCAATCTCCGCCACTAACCCCTTGTAAAAGCTGTCGAAGGCGCGAGTGTCTTTCACGCGCACCTTGAGGAGATAGTCGATATCTCCAGCCAGCCGGTGAGCTTCCTGCACTTCCCCCATGGTCGCAATGGCGGCAGCGAAGCGCTCCAGCCATTCCTTGGAGTGACTGGACGTCTTTATGGTCACGAAAAAAATTTCGGCCCGCCCGACCTTTTCGCCGTCCAGAACGGCCACCTGGCGCGCAATGACACCTCTCTCGCGCAGCTTTCGGATGCGGCTCCAAACTGGGGATTTGGACGAATTCACCAGCTGGGCGATGGCGTCCACCGGTAGCGTCGCGTCTTCCTGCAAAATGCTCAAGATCCTGCGATCGAGGTCGTCCATAGTCTAAAATCCTTCCAGAGAGCTCCATTTCAGGACATTATCCGCATATAAGCCCTCTAGAGGCGTCGATAGCTTTATTTTCTCCTGCCGATTGCCGAATTTGCAGCACAACGTCACCTTCCGTGTCTAACCGACGGAGGGTGTGGTGGACGCATTCCCGATCTTCTGGAGCGTGAAGGGACGCAATATCGTGGTTCTCGGCGGCGGTGCCGAAGCGGCCGCAAAACTGCGCCTTGTGGAGAAGACCAGCGCCCGCGTTCATGTGATCGCTTCGCATTTCGAGCCCGTGATCGACATCGGTAACGTCAGCAGCCAGGTTGCTGATCCGCTCACCGCAGAAATTCCGGAAAACACCGCGCTCGCCTACGCCGCCACGGGCGATCCTGCCCTTGATGCCCAATTGGCCGAACGCATGCGCGGGCTCGGCATCGCCGTCTGCGCCGCCGATCAGCCAGCGGTGAGCGATTTCATAACCCCCGCCTTTGTGGATCGCGATCCGGTGATTGTCGCCGTCGGAACGGAGGGAACAGCGCCGGTCCTCGCGCGGGAGATCAAGGCTAGGGTCGAAAAGATGCTCCCTGCCGGTCTTGGGAGCGTGGCGCGGGAGGCAGCGGCCCTGAGGGAGCGCGTGGCGGAAAGGTTTGCACCCGGCGGCGCCCGCCGTCGCTTTTGGCACGCGCTTTTCGCGCCGGCCCTCGACGGCGCATTGGGGCAGAAGAAGTTCTCCGAAAAGGCCGACCTGCTGATTGCGGCGAACGAGGAGGGCGAGAGCGGCTTCGTGTCGTTCGTCGGCGCGGGGGCCGGTGGCGCCGACCTCTTAACGGAGCGGGCCAGACAGCGGATCGACCGTGCCGACGTGGTGCTGGTGGATGCGCTGGTGGCCCCGGAAATTCTGGAGCTTGCGCGTCGCGAGGCCATCATCATCCCCGTGGGCAAGCGCGCCGGGCGTCACGCTATGGCGCAACGGGAAATCAATGCCGCGATCCTTGACCACGCAGCGCAGGGCCTTCGCGTGGTGCGCCTCAAAGGCGGCGATCCGTCGATTTTCGGTCGCCTCGCGGAGGAAATCGACGCCGTGCAGGCAGCCGGCTACGCTTCTGAAATCGTGCCCGGCGTCACCGCAGCGAGTGTCGCCGCAGCGAGCGCTCTCGCGCCCCTCACCGAGCGGGGATTGGCGCAGGAGCTGCGGATCGTCACCGCCCACGGTGCGGGCGGCGAAGATGACGTGGAGGCCGTGGACTGGGCCTCAGCTGCTGCGGGCACCGCGCCGCTGGCCATCTATATGGGCCGGCGGGCGGCCCGAGGCGTGCAGCGGCGGCTCATCCTCCAGGGCCGGGCTCCCCAAAGCCCAGTCGTCCTCGTAGAGAGCGCCGGCCGAGACGATGAGGTTCGCCGCCACACGAACCTTGCAGGACTAGCGGACACCATCACCGAACTGCCAGGCGAGGGCCCGCTCATGATCCTTGTGGGCATGCACTCGCGCGAAGCATCCGCCTTGGCAAGCCATCTCCGGGAGGTCGCCTGATGCCAAAGCTTAAACCCAAATCAACGGCAATCTTGACCGCGAACCATCTCTTGTCGGGCGCCATTGTCTACTGGACGGGGAGCGAGTGGACCGAGGATCCGGCCGATGCCCTGCGGGCAGGCGACCCGGAAGCGCACGCTAGTCTCGGGGCGTCCGGCGAGGCTGAGGAAGCGGCGGACGTGGTGGTCGGTGCCTACCTTGTTGCAGTGGACCCCATCTCCGGCGATCCGCTGGAGTTGCGGGAGCGGCAGCGCATCGCCGGCCCCTCTATCGCCCTTCCCGTCAACGTGAGCCTCTAGTCCCATGTACCAGTACGACGGATACGATCAGGCCTTTGTGCGCGCTCGGGCAGCAGAGTTCCGCGACCAGGTGGAGCGGCGCCTGAAGGGGCAGCTTAGCGAAGACGAGTTCAAGCCGCTCCGGTTGAAGAACGGCCTCTACCTGCAGCTCCACGCCTATATGCTGCGCATTGCCGTGCCCTACGGCGTCCTTTCCGCCGACCAGATGCGCACCCTTGCGCACCTTGCCGAAAACTACGACCGCGGCTACGGCCACTTCACCACCCGCCAGAACATCCAATTCAACTGGACGAAACTGGAAGACGTGCCGGACATGATGGACATTCTGGCCGACGCGGGCATGCACGCCATCCAGACCTCGGGAAATTGCATCCGCAACGTCACCACCGATGCCTTTGCCGGGGTGGCCGGAGACGAGGAGGTGGACCCACGTCCCACCGCCGAGCTGCTGCGCCAGTGGTCCTCCCTTCATCCCGAATTCGCCTATCTGCCACGCAAGTTCAAGATCGCTGTGGTGGGGGCGGAGGACGACCGGGCGGCCATGAAATTCCACGATATCGGCTTGCGGGTGCGTCCCGGTGGGGAGCGGCCGAACTACGACATCTGGGTGGGTGGCGGCCAGGGGCGAACACCTCGGGTGGCACAGCTTTTCGCCGAGGATGTCCCGTTTGAAGAAATGCTTCCCACCCTCGATGCCATGATGCGGGTCTATAACCTCGCCGGCCGGCGCGACAACAAGTACAAGGCGCGCATCAAAATTCTCGTCGCCGAAATGGGCCTAGAGGAATACCGGAGCGCCGTTTACGCCGACCGCGACACCCGCGATACGGCACAGTTTGCCATTGCCGGCGCGGAGTATGATCGCATCGCGGCCCACTTCGTCGACCACCACCCCGTGGGGCCGGCCCAAAACCTTCGTCTCGATGGGACGGGCGCCTTCGCGGCCTGGCTCGACCGGAACGTCACGGCCCACAAGTTGGATGGGTATGCGGTGGTGTCCATCTCGCTGAAGGGCGAGGGTGAAATCCCGGGCGACGCCACGGCGAACCAGATGCGCGCCATCGCCGACCTTGCGGACCGCGCTTCATCCTCACAGATCCGCGTCACCCATCGGCAAAATCTAGTGCTGCCCTACGTCCCGCAGGCAAAGCTTCGCGAGGTGTTCGAACGGCTCAAAGACATAGGTCTTGCCACCGGTAATGTGGGACTTGCCAGCGACATCATCAGTTGCCCCGGGCTCGACTACTGCGCCCTTGCCACTGCGCGGTCCATTCCCATCGCCCAAGCGCTTTCCACAGTGTTGCGGGCCCGGGAAGATCGCGCGGTCGCTGCCGGAAAAGATCCGTCCGGGCCCACGCTCAACATTTCTGGTTGCATCAACGCCTGCGGACATCACCACGCGGCCAACATCGGCATCTTGGGCCTCAACAAGGCCGAGAAGGAAAGTTACCAGATCACCCTCGGGGGGCGGGCTGATGCCGATGCGTCGGTGGGCGAAATTCTCGGGCCCGGCTTTACGGCCGAAGAGGTTCCTGGGGTAGTGGAGCGAATACTAGGTGCCTGGGAAGAGCTGCGGTACGACGGCGAACGGTTTGTCGATACCTATGAACGCCTTGGCAAAGCGCCCTTTAAATCAGCGGTCTATGGAGAACCTCAACATGTGGCTGCTTAAGTCGGACGGCACCCTTGAGAAGGATGCGGACGTTTCTAACGCCCTGGAGCTTTTCGCCGACAGCGCGATCGTGGCGGTGCCAAGGCAACCCCGTATCATCGTCGAATTCAGCGCCACGGCCGATGGGCGCGGGTTTTCGGTGGCGCGGCAACTGCGGGCGCGCGGCTATACCGGCACCTTGATTGCCGGCGGCCCCCTCATTCCGGACCAGGCGCGGCACGCCTTCCAGTCGGGTTTTGACGCTGTGGCCATCGATGACGATCGAATCGGGCGCCACGGCGAAGCCGCCTGGCGCGAAACGGTGCAAAGGGCAACGCCGGAACTTTACCTCGCCGACACCACCAGCAAAGGCGCAGAAGCCGGCATCTGGGCACTGCGGCAGCGGGCGCTGCACTAAGGTTTTGCGGGAGTGGGCCCCGCTTAGTGGACTGGCTGCTGTGGCACCCGTAGCGGGTTAGGGCGGGGTCGCGGATCGCTCACCACAAAGCGCAGAAGCAGGGTTCTTTGGAGGAAGGAGCGGTTGTTGTCCGACACCATGGTCAGGACGATCTCCCCGCTTTCTCCTTCCACGGCAATGCCTTCCATGTTGTCGATCTCCGCCGAAAAATCTGCCTCCAGCAAGATGGGCCCATCGGCCGGGGGACCGCCGTTAAAAGCGTCGACCCCCAACCGGCGCACGCGCATGGCCACGTCAAGCCCGCCGCCATAACGTCGTTCCAGGATAAAAACATCGCCGCCGGGCATCGTGTCGGCGCCGGTAATGGCAAAACCGTCGCGGCGGCGCACCAGCACCCGGCGCCCTCCGAGTATGAAGGCTCGCGCCGTTTTCGCTTCACCGAGCCGCGCTTCGGCAATGCCCAGTATCTTCCCGTCAGAAAGCCGGGTCAGAGCTTCTATTCCTTCGCTTCCGGCCCGCATTTCTTCCCGGGAAAGCGGGATTTCGGTGGGTGTCGCGGAAAAATCCACCGCGAGGCCATCGGCCGGATAGGAAAGGAGCCGCGTCGCCTGTTCGACCAGGACCAACACTGCGTTGTCTTCGCGCGCTAAAGCCTCCGCATCCGATGGGCGTTTGGCCCGCACCGGGGCGCCGTCCGTGTCGAGCCGCTCGAAGAGTTGGACGTCGTTTAAGGCCTTGAGGCGACCCTGCTCCACCACCAGACGGCCGGTCACCCATTCGCCGGTATCTGAGACCGCCAAGAGCTTTGGGCCTTCCACCAGCAGCCCGGAAAGGGCCCCCAGCCGCCGTGGTCCCCGCAAAACCAGACCGCCCCGAAAGGCGAGCCGCGCGCCGGGAATGGGCCTTGGCGAAAAGTGCTCGATTTGGCGCTGCGGTACCTGGACAGCCGTGGCAAGGGCAGCACCCAGCGCGCCCAAAAGCGTCACGCAGACGACCAAAAGCGCACGCATGGTGCCGATCAGGCAGCGCGCCGCTGGGGCCGCCGCCGCTTCGTCCTAGAATTGCTCTGTTCGTCGTCAAAGAGGTCGGCGAGCTGGTTCACCATGGCGCCGGCAAGTTCGTCGGCATCGACGATGGTCACCGCCCGGCGATAGTAGCGTGTCACGTCGTGGCCGATGCCAATGGCGATCAACTCCACCGGCGAGCGTTCCTCGATCTCGGCAATCACGCCGCGCAGGTGCTTTTCCAGATAGTTTCCGGCGTTCACCGAAAGGGTCGAATCGTCCACCGGCGCGCCATCGGAGATCATCATCAGAATGCGCCGCTGCTCGGGCCGCGCGATGAGGCGATCGTGCGCCCACTGGAGCGCTTCGCCGTCGATGTTCTCCTTCAAGAGACCCTCGCGCATCATGAGGCCAAGGTTGCGCCTTGCCCGGCGCCAAGGGGCGTCGGCGGACTTGTAAATAATGTGGCGCAGATCATTGAGCCGGCCGGGGGAGGCGGGCTTGCCGTTCTGGAGCCAGTGGTCGCGGGAGGCGCCGCCCTTCCAGGCGCGGGTGGTGAAGCCCAGAATCTCCACTTTGACGTGGCAGCGCTCCAGGGTGCGGGCGAGGATGTCGGCGCAGGTGGCGGCGACCGAGATGGGCCGCCCGCGCATGGAGCCGGAATTGTCCAGGAGGAGCGTCACCACCGTGTCGCGAAACTCCGATTCCCGCTCGATCTTGAAGGCGAGCGGCTGCATGGGATCGGTCACAACCCGCGGCAGCCGGGCGGTATCAAGAACGCCTTCCTCCTGGTCAAAATCCCATGAGCGATTTTGCTGCGCCATCAGGCGACGCTGGAGGCGGTTGGCAAGACGGGCTACCGCGCCCTGCAGATGGCTGAGCTGGCGGTCCAGGAGGCCCCGTAGCCGGTCGAGCTCTGTGGCGTCGCAAAGGTCTTCTGCGGCGACCATCTCGTCGAATTTGCGCGTGTATACCTTGTAGGCGACACCCGGAAGCGCCCGCGGGTCCACGTCTTCCACGCGCACGCCGTCCATGGCCTCCTCGGCGTCGCCCATGTCGTCTTCGCGCATGTCTTCGGCGCTGAATTCGGAGTCTTCCACGTCCTCAGCGTTCTCGTCATCGCCAGATCGCTCAGAATCCTGGGGCGAAGCGTCTTCGCTTTCATCGTCTTCCCCAGCATCGGCCTCAGCCTCGTCCGGCGAATCCACTTCCCCGTCACCGTCTTGATCCTGCTCGTCCTCGCCAGCCTCCTGGCTCATCTCTTCAGCCATATCGAGCTGGGCAAGGATGTCGCGAATGGCGCCGGCAAACGCCTTTTGGTCAGCCATTTGATCGCCGAGGCACTCTAAATTGTCGCCGCAGCGCTCCTCCAGCCACGGCCGCCACAAATCGACCAAGGTCCTGGCGCTTTCCGGCGGCGCTGCCCCGGTGAGTTTTTCGCGAACGAGCAGCGACAACGCATCGTGGAGCGGTGCGTCGGCTTTGTCGGTAATCTCGTGATAGTTGCCTCGAAAGTAGCGATCTTCCAGCATCGCCGAAAGATTTTGCGCCACGCCGGGCATCGCCTGCGCGCCGAGCGCGTCGCATCGCGCTGTCTCTACGGCGTCAAAAATCGCTCTTGCATCACTCCCCTGGGGAGCGAAGCGTGAATGAAGGGCCGCGTCGTGCGAAGCGAGTTTGAGGGCAAACGAATCGCCGATCCCCCGAGTGACGCAGACATCCTTATGGGTCATGCGGCGAGGCGGCTCTGGAAGCCTTGCCTTTTCGCCCACCAGCGCCGGTTTGTCGCTGGAGTACGTGACCTCAAGGTCGGCATTGCCGGAGATGGCGCGCATAGTACCGGCCACCGCTGTGCGAAACGCATCGTGGCGCGCCTCATGGGCGCCTACCCGCCGAGAATTATCGCCCTGGCCTGCCATCAGCCTACTAGACCTCCGCGAACATGGCTGAAGAGCTATGAGCCATCAACTGTGTCCCCTCTAAGCTTCGCCAGAGCTCGATCCAAATTTACTTCTGCCAGGAACTCCAGAATGGTTGTGTCGGTTCGCCGCGGCCGAGTCAAAAAATCCACTGGCCATTCGGTGACGCGCTCTTGCTTAACATGGGTAAACTGGTGGGGTTCTGGTTCGTCGATGTACTCGCGCTGGACTATGAGCGCGAGCGGTTCTTCAGCCCCCTCGGTCTTCTGCGAGAAATCGCGAGCACCCGCGTAGCTCTCAAACGCGTAGTAGTAGTCGTTTCCTTCGCATAGATCTTTCGCCCCCCGCTCAGGATGGCACCAGACCCGATACTCCAGAACATCGTCCCAAACGTATCCACCGCCCGCGCCCGCACGTGCAGGGTACGTTCCAACTTTTCGAGGATCGATGACGCGTGGAAAACCGTCTACGTTTGCCATGGAATTCGGCACTCCGTTTCACGTGCTTTCGGCTACTTCCCTCTTCGCGCACAGCTCATCGAAAAACGAACAGATTTGGCCGAGGCACGCGGCGAAGCGGATCATGCTAACCTCCATTCTTCGTCTTAGGTGGGCGCAGAGCTGGCACGCTAAAGAAGTCATAAACGTCTGCTTTTGTTGCTAAAATTGAATAGTTTAGCTGCGCAATATACGTCCGCGCCGGGTTTGTGAGTGCGGGTCTCTCCCCAGAGCGTTCAATCTTAAACATCGCTCTTTTCTCTCTTTAATCCCGAACGTGTCGCTTGGCGTAGGGTGCCTTCGTGGTGCGCGGCCGGCCCACAGTAGACTAACGGCTATCGACGTCATAATGTGGTCAACATTTACTGTATGGATTGGTGTATACTTTTGCGATTATTAAAAATGGTTCGAGATATTTATAACATGAAATGGTATTTCTGGATCGGTGTCAGTAACAATAACGATTTCGCTAGATTTTTACTTTAGTTCAATCAGTCGACGTTCACGGCTTTGATTTGCTCTAGCAAATCAAAGCTGTGCTAAACGACCGAACAATGGTCACGCAATCTTGACATGTATGAGAGCGCACCGCCGGACGCTGAAACCTGCTTACCATTTCGACTGAAATCGCCCAATTCCCAAATCTCTTCCGGCTCAGGCATACCTGGCAGGAGCGGATGCACCGGTTCCTTTATCGCGTAGTAGATTATGTGGGCTCCCGCAAAGTGTCTCCTTTCGCTGAGTTCGCTCAGATTTACCTAGTGCATCAAGCTTGGCGCGGCTGAGGCGAGTTCCTTGCCGAAGGCACGCTGATAAAACTCGGCGACGATGGCGCGCTCGGTTTCGTCGCACTTGTTGAGAAACGTAACCTCGAAGGCGAACGGTATTTCCGAAAAGATCTCAGCGTTTTCTGCCCAAGTGATGACCGTGCGCGGGCTCATCACGGTGGAAAGGTCGCCGTTAATGAACGCGTTGCGCGTCATCTCGGCCACCTTCACCATACGGGTTACGGTGGCGCGACCCTCTTCGTCGCGATAGTGGGGTGCTTTGGACAAGACGATCTCCACCTCCACGTCGAGCGGCAGGTAGTTGAGTGTCGTGACGATGGACCAGCGGTCCATCTGCCCCTGGTTGATCTGTTGCGTGCCGTGGTAGAGCCCGGACGTGTCGCCAAGGCCCACGGTGTTGGCCGTCGCGAAAAGGCGAAACGCGTCGTGGGGCCGGATAACCCGGTTTTGGTCCAGCAGCGTCAGCCGCCCCGAAACTTCAAGCACCCGCTGAATGACGAACATCACATCCGGGCGCCCGGCATCGTACTCGTCAAACACCAGCGCTGTGTTGGTTTGTAGCGCCCAAGGCAAAATGCCATCGCGGAACTCGGTCACCTGGCTGCCGTCGCGAACGACGATGGCGTCCTTGCCGACGAGATCGATCCTCGAGATATGGCTGTCGAGGTTGACACGCACGCAAGGCCAATTCAGCCGCGCCGCCACTTGCTCGATGTGGGTCGATTTTCCCGTCCCGTGATACCCAGCGATCATGACGCGACGGTTGTGCTTGAAGCCGGCGAGGATCGCTTTGGTCGTGGGCGGGTCGAACACGTAGGATGCGTCGACGTCGGGCACATGCTCGGAACTCTCCGCAAAGGCGGGCACTTGCATATCGCTGTCGATGCCGAAGGTCTGTGCCGCAGAGACCGTGATGTCAGGCGTGCGGGTCGCCGCGGCAGGCGTCTGTGACATAAAATTCCTCTAGGTCCGCAATGGGCGAGGCGCTTTTTGAAAGGACGGTCGGCGGAGTTATCAAACCCTGCCGGCCGTTGCTGGCGCACAAGGATCACTCCTAGCGCCTATTGGCCCAGACTTCAAAATGCACCCGGCAACTTTTCGCCATGCTCGGCCCGATGGCCCGGGCGAGTAACCGGCTGACCGCAAAACCTAGCAATAACCAGCGCGGCGCAGCACGTTGTAGGCGTTGATGATGCTGCGCAATCGATCCTCGGATCCACGGTCGCCTTGGTTGGCATCCGGATGGTGGCGTTTAACAAGTGTTTTATATCGCGCCTTTATGGCATCCTTCGACGCTGTGTCCTCAAGGCCCATCACCTCAAAGGCATGGCGCTCTGGTCCTTTCGCCTGGCGGCGCTCAGCAGGTTCTGCCTCCGCCGCCCCATCGCCGCCAAAAAGTCCGAACGGATCGTCGTAAAGGCTGCTCCAAGCCGCTTTGGCCGCGCCACTTTTGGCGCCTCGCACGCCGATGGGCTTGGTGGGCCGGTGCCCGGTGATGGCGTCACGCTGGTAGGCGATGACATCGTCGTCGCTCATCCCGTCGAAATAGTTGTAGGTCTTGTTGTACTCGCGCACGTGGTCGAGGCAGAACCAATGGTACTGGCCCTCTTTGCCGCGACCCTTTGGCGCCCTGTACTCCGCCGAAGCCGTGCAGCCGGGCACATCGCACGCACGGTTGATCGTCGCCTGCTCGCCGCCAGAGCTACCGCGCCCGCCGCCTCGGCGGCGAGAGACTCTGATGCGGTCATAGTCCTTCGACGAAAAGTCCATCGCTCGATTATGGGCGGCTCCGGATCTGCGAACAAGGACTTGACTTTTCCTCCTTCACAATTGGTGTGCGATACTCGTGGGAGGGGGGCAGCCAGCGGCAAGCGCTCGGCAGAATCGTTCAAAATTCCACGTTCTCCTTCGAAAAATTTTGCGCACCAAACCTCGGAATTTTTGGCCCATGCCGACACAAGGCCGTTCGCAAAACTGAAATTCCGCTAGGGCTGTTGAAAGGACTGGCGCCGATTTGGTGAAACGAAAAGACAAGGACAACCGCAGGGGTCGGCGGTCGTCAACATCCCGCCGTAAGCGTTTGTTGCAGGTCTATGAAAAAACGCTCGCACAAGAACACTCACTCTGGATTTTGATTACTTACAGATATTGTTGATTCAAAAAACAGCGCGGCAATATGCATCGCGAGGCAAGTACGGCGCGGCTCGAGCCCTTCTCAATTGCCTAGGCCCGCAGTCGCTACTCGGAAGACAGGGCGCCGCGGCGATCATCTTCGGTTCCTACCACATGGTTTTTGCCGCGCGACCTGGCCACTCCGCATCATAGGCTTTGCCGTCGATGGCGCTTGCGGTTATTTCATCAAGAATTTCGCCGGGGGTGGGCAGGTTTGCCGGCTCTTTGAAGCCGCCGTCCCAGAGACGCGCGCGCAAAATTGCCCTGGCGCACTGGAAGTAAACCTCGCTCACACGAACGAGGATGACGGTGCGCGGTGCGCTTCCGCGAACGGTGTAGCGGTCACACATGCGTGGGTCGGCAGTGACGCGGGCCAAGCCGTTAACGCGGACAATCGTGTTGCATCGCGGGATCATGAACATCAGCGAGATGCGCGGATCGCGGACGATATTGCGTAGCGTGTCGATGCGGTTGTTGCCGCGCCGATCGGGTATGGCGAGGGTAGATTCATCAACCACGTCAGCCACCGGGCCATCGTCACCGCGGGGGGAGCAGTCGAGTCCGGCGTCACCAACGCTTGCAAGGGCGCAGAATGGCGATGCGTCGATCAGCGCCCGATATTGCGGCGTGATGCGTCGGGAGACTTTGGCTGTGGAGGAAAGATTGGGAGTACCATAGAACTGTTCTAACTCTTCTTCGCTGGTGATCCAGCGCATTTCGCCGTTGTCACCTGCCACACTGCCCCCCTTTCTGGCGGTCAAATTTCGTTCCCGGAGCGCTCTGCGCCTTGCCCCCTTGTGGGCGACTGTGCCAATGCCCCGCTAAACCCTACCAGCAATCCATGTTGGCGCAGCGTTCAATGCCGCGCGGACCGGAGGCTCGCCATGACACGCCCCGCTCGCTTCTCGCCCATAGACACCGCTGCTGCGCAGAATATGACGGCCGAGCAGGCGATCCAGTTTCACTACGATAACGATACCAGATTCTTCTCTCTCTGGCTCGACCCGACCCTTTCCTACTCATGCGCACGCTGGCGCGACCCGTTCGACCGCGCCGCCCGCGCCAAAGACCTGAATGCGGCGCAGGCCGAGAAAATCCGCTACCACCTCGCCTCGGCGGCAATCCCGAAGGGTGGCCGTCTCATCGATATCGGCTGCGGCTGGGGTGCTGTGTTGGAGGCCGCGGTTAAGGCCGATCCCACGGCGACCGCTTTGGGCCTTACGCTGTCGCGCGACCAGCACGACCACATTCTGGCGCGTGGCGTACCGGGGGTTTCTTGTCTGCTGCGCGATGTGTTCGCCTTCGAGAGCGCAGAACCGTTCGATGGCGCCATCTCCATCGGCGCTTTTGAACATTTTGCGCGACCCAAGATGGACCGCGGCCAAAAGGTCGCTGTCTACCGGGCCTTCTTTGAGCGCACGGCTGCGCTCCTTGCCAAGAACGCTCGATTTTCGCTGCAGACGATCGTGTGGGACACGGTGTCGTTCGACGAAGCAAAACGGCTCCTGCCACAGACGGTCTTTCCCCAGTCGGACATCCCGTTCATCGAAGAGATCGCCGATGCGTCCGGGGAAACGTTCCGCCTCGTTCATCTGGAAAACGATCCTGAGGAGTATGCGCTCACGCTCTCCTCCTGGATCAAGAACTTGCGGTCCGTCCGAGAGACCGTGGTGAGCGAATGGGGTGAAGAAAAGTACGCCTTCTTTGAGGATTATCTCCGCCGCTCACGCCTTGCGTTCAAGCAGCGCTACAACTCCCTCGCCCGGTTCATCCTCGTACGCCGCTAGGCGATGTGGGCGGATTGTGCGCAGTCTGCCCGCAGACCGAGAACCTGGTGGGGGCGACAACGTCGTCTCGCGACCAGCGCTAAAAATAGTTAGCCTTTTGTGCGGTTTGGCCAAAGACAATACCCAACGCCGCAGAAAGGGGCTCTAGGTGCTCTTGCCGCTGGCGCACGACAAGCAGAGCGGCGTTGCGGCGTCAAAATTCAGGCGCTTGGGCTCGATATCTTCCTCGCACCTGACGCATAGCCCGAAAGTGCCCTGGTCTAGGCGGTCGAGCGCGGCGCGGATCTTTGCCATTTCATGGCCTCGGCGCCGGGACTGGGCGGCCGCCATGGCCTGCATTTGCATGGCATCCATGCGGCTCAGGCGCCCGACACTGGTCTGATCGAGTTCCACGGGCGCGCGGCGGTCGGATGTGTCCTCGTCCTGGGCCACTAGAGTTTTGAGGTCGTGTTCAAGCCGGGCGCGGAATTGGGCTTCATCGGCGGGGGTCATCGGGATTTGCCGGCTCGGGCAGACGCGAAGGCGGCAAGGCCCGCGCCGCCCGCAATGAGGATTGCGGCGAGGAAGAGCACTTTGCTCGGAGCCGCGATTCCGAACGCGACCAGGAGGATTGTCGCGATGAGGGGCGCTGCGTAGGAACCGACGCCGAGAAGCTGGATATCACCGTGTTTCATCCCGACATCCCAAACGTAGAAGGCTCCCCCGACCGGGCCCAGACCGAGCCCGACCACCGCGGCCCATTCGCCGGCATTCTGGGGCCACACCGTTTCCTCAAGGATAACATGGCAAAGGGCTGCGAGCACTGATGCCAGAAGGCAGAATCCGGCCACCACATCGCTGGGAACGCGCCCCACGAGCCGGCTCGTGACCGAGTAAGTTGACCATATGAACGCACAGGCCAGCGCTGCGGCGTAGCCCAAGACATATCGCGTCTCGAACTCCAACGACCCCCCGTTCGTCACGAGCAGCGTTGCTCCCGAGAGCGCCGCCAATGCGCCCACCAAGTGGAAAGGGCGCAGGCTTTCCCCCGGCAAAAGGCCAGAGAAGAGGACGATGAGTAGGGGCCAAAGATTAGCGATAAGGTTCGCTTCGGCCGGCGGCGCGTTGCGTAGGGCCGTGAAATAAAAAAAGTGGTAGCCAAAAATCCCGCCGACCCCGAGGAGCCAGATGCGAAGGGGTTGGGTGAACCGCTGCCGAACCGATCCGCCCCGGGCGACAATGGCCACAAGGCCGATGAGGCCGCCGATGAGAAAGCAGAGCGCAGAAAGCTGAAAAGGCGGGACTTTTCCAGAAAGTACGGTGAGAAGGGCAAGCAGCGCCCAAGACAAGATCGCCAGAAATCCGATGCTTGTGGCAAGCGAACGGGAGGGGGTGGTCATGGGCTTTGACCGGGGCTTGGCGGTGCGAACGGCTTGGGTCGCAAGCAGTCGGGCTTCGCCACGCTAGCCGCGTTTCGGCAGTGCACCAGTCGTTTCCCAGGCCAGCGCGTCTTTGATCCGCTCACTCCCCCAAAACAACGCTCCATCACCACAAACAAATGTAGGCGCACCAAAAATCCCGAGCGATCTGGCCTCGTCGACGGTGGCGAAAAGGGCGTCTTTGGCGTCTTGGGATGTCGCCCCCTCGATGACGGCCTCCTGTTCGAGACCAGCCTCCTTCGCCGCACTACCAATGACACCGACGTCAGAGATATCAGCGCCGTCGCGAAAAACTTGGTCAAACAGCGCGCGGGTCAGAGCGGGACGCAGGGCCGGCTCCACCGCCAACGCGGCGCGTCCCGCCTTGACGCTATTTTGCGGAAAGGGGTGAGGGCGCACGAACGGCAACCCCAGGTGCGCGGCGCGCCGGGCAATGTCGCTCCACATGTAGTCCGCCTTCGCCGGACTGACGAGGTTGGGCGAACCACCATAGCCTGCGTCCTTGAAGATCGGCCCGAGCAAGAATGGCCGCCATGCTAGGGAAACCCCGGCCGCTTCAGCCATTGGCTCGATGGTCTGTGCGGCCAGATAGGAGTAGCTTGAGGAAAAGTCGTACCAGAAGGTGAGCACCATCGTTCTCCGCGCTGGGCCATGGTCATGCCGCGCGAAGAACCGCCACGCAATGCCTCACGTACCGCCAAAGAACCCGGCATCGCTGGGCAGTCGCAAATTGATGACCCGCCGCATGCCGCTCCCGTGGCGTTGCTGCGGTCCCCGTTGCTTTGGACTATCCTGTGGTGTTTTCGGGAGCCGTGTGGTGGTGCCTCGAAATTGTCGATAGAAGGCTGGAGTTCCTGGCATCGAGTGCAGTTGACTGCGGTGCCAGGTGTTGTTCGCCGGCATGCCGGTCGCGTTGGGTGGATTTTATGAAAGAGTTTGTCCGCTGGGCTTTTTTGACAGGCGTCGTCACGTCCGCAGCATTGTTTCCGGCTCCCGGGGCTGAGGCCGAGACCCGCGCCGCGGTCATGGATACGGCTTGGGACACCCGCCCTTTTCTGGATGAGATGCGTGCATCCGGCATTCAGGTGGTCGGCCGATACCTCGCCCGATGCCCGCAGCCGGAGCGACACATCCCGCAAAAGCGGCTCATCGACCAGGGGCCGTTGTCGGATTCATCCAGTGAGGTCCGCAGGCTGCTGGATGGCGGTTTCGCGATCCTCTCCATCTATCAGTACAACAATGATTCAAAAAACAAATTCCGAGGCCGCGACCGTGACGGCAAGCCGCTTCCTGATCGTGACTGCAAACCCACAAGCCGCGCCAGGACGCCCGAAGGCGAGGCCGAACTCGATGCGACGGCGGCGGTGAAACAGGCCAAGGCGCTGGGTCAGCCCGCCGGGTCGGCCATCTATTTCGGCGTTGATATCGCCTTCAATGCCTCAGACAGCGAAACGCGCAAGGCGATGCTCACCTACATGAAAAAGGTCCGACAGATCGTGCGCAGGGCCGGTTTTCAACTGGGCGCCTATGGCAACGGCGATGCGTTGCGGGTCCTGCAAAGCGAAAAACTCATCGATCATGCTTGGCTGTCGGCGTCGCGTGCCTACCCTGGCACGTCGGACTTCCACAATTCCGGCAAGTGGCACCTCTTCCAAAACGGCGTGAACCTTGAGTTTTTTACTGGCTCGCCAGGCGCTTGCCGACGAGGCTTGCCCCTCGACGTCAACGTTAAGAATGCGGCATTTGCCGATCGTCCGTTAGGGTTTTGGCGTCGTGAAGGGCCGGTTCGGCTCGCTCCCAAACGCACTCGCGCGGTATTCAAGGCACGACGATTTGCCTGCGACGGTGATGCCAGAATCAGGCGAAACGCGAACTCCGGCCCGCGTGACCTCCTCAGTTCCGAATCACGATGCCGCGGCAACCGCGCCATTCCCCATCCCAAAACCGTCGACTTTGCCAACAGCGCCCGCATCGGCCGTCGATCCGGCGATCTAGTTGAAGTGGACTACGACGACGACGGAACATTCGACGGCTGGACGTCGCGCTCAAACCTCACCAGCAGCTTTGCGCAAAAGCCGCAATGGATCTTTTCAAAGAGCGCTCGAAGCGGCGCCCGTTGCCGCTAGAGCAGGTCACACGATGATGCGATCGCATGACCTGCTCTAAGTTCTTGTCTTTGCGCTCGGTTCGAGTCGCAACATGATTCTATGTTGCTGAAACGCGCTCTAGCCAGCCTCGGGCATCCCTGCTGCGCCGCAATAATATTATTTGGTGATCAGCCGCGGTGGGCCTCCGGTCCCGTGAGACGGATTATGGCCTTTTCTACAACCCTAGAATGCATTACAGCAATTAGAAATGGCAAACCGAGCGAACGTCTTTGGTACCGGCAACCAACGCATTGACGGTGTTCTGTCCGGCAGCAAGTGGGATGGGCCCATCACGTATACGTTCCCCAGCAGCGACTCTCAGTATCCGTTCGGCTACACCCAATCCAACCTAGTGGGGTTTGGGGAACTTTCTTACGCCCAGAAACTCGCCGCGAATTTTGCGCTCACCACAACCCAGTTCAACAAGTGGGCCGCTGCTGGAGGGTTCGCCGTTGAGGGATTTACGAACCTAAGCGTCGACCAGCGCGCCGCCGCCACAAGCCCCGACATCTTCCTCGCCAATTCGAGCGCGCCGGACACCGCCTTTGCCTATTTTCCGGCCAACCTCGCCGAGGGGGGCGACGTCTTCTTTGGCGATAGCGGCCGCGCTCCGCTGGCAGGAAACTACGACTGGCTGACGGTGCTCCATGAGCTTGGCCACTCCCTCGGGCTCGAGCACGGGCACGACAACGCGACCTTCGGCAACCTGCCCGCAAACGTGGATTCCATGGAATTCACGGTGATGACCTACCGCTCCTATATCGGCCACCCAGCGAACGCCTACAGCAACGAGCGGTTCGGCTACGCGCAGACCTATATGATGCTCGACATTGCCGCGTTGCAGCACATGCATGGCGCCGATTTCAGCAGCAATTCCGGCAACACCATATACAAGTGGTATCCAAACCGCGGCGATACGTACGTCGACGGACGGCTCGCCATCGACGCGGGTGGCCACAAGATCTTCCTGACCATTTGGGACGGAAACGGCGTTGATACCTACGATTTGTCGGCCTACCGCGCCTCGGTCGACATCAACCTCGCGCCTGGCGGGCACTCGGTACTGGGGGAGGGGCAACTGGCCTACCTCGGCGGCGGTCCCAACAACGGGTACGCTCGGGGCAGCGTCTTCAACGCCATGCAGTTCAACGGCGACGCACGCTCGCTCATCGAGAACGCCACCGGTGGCTCTGGAAACGACCGGCTGATCGGCAACTACGCGGACAACCGCCTGCAGGGGCTTTTGGGTGGTGACCGCATATTTGGTGTCAACGGAGACGACACGCTCATCGGCGGTGCCGGCAACGACATCATCTATGCAGGCCTCGGCAACGACCAAGTCTTCGGTGGGTCGGACCATGACTATATTTATGGCCAGAACGGCAACGACTATATCGCGGCGGGCGCTGGCCGAGATACCGTCATCGGTGGCTACGGCGATGACCGTATCGTCGGCGACAGCTCGGCGGCCGCCCGCATACCCGGCTACCTCTTCAACGACGTTCTGATCGGCGGAACCGGGAACGACAGCATCTACGACGGCCGCGGCAATGACCGCGTGCAAGGCCAATCCGGCTACGACAGGCTCGACGGTGGTATTGGCAACGACACATTGCACGGCCAGTCCGGCAACGACATCATCACCGGTAGCCACGGCCATGACATCATCAATGGCGGTGACGGCCGGGATCGAATTATGGGAGGTGCTGGCACGGACACGCTTTTGGGCGGCGCCGGCGTTGACACCATCAGTAGCGAGGCGGGCAACGATGTCTTGCGCGGTGGCCCAAGTGCCGATGTCTTTGTCTATCGCAGAGGCTTCGATATCGACGTGATCTCTGACTACAACAACGACGTCCTCGACTTCACTTCCTTGGGGCTAAGCCAAGCCCAAATCCGAAACGTCGGTGTGCTTGAGAACGGCTATCTGAAGTTCAAGTTCGGCGGAGGCGATCAGCTTTGGATCCTCAACACCAGGCAGGGTGACATCGACAACGGCGACATTCTGGTCTGACGGTCAGGGGGGCTTAGCCAAGAAATCCAAGAACGCATCCCAACCGGCATCGGGCGGAATGATGTGGCCGGCGTCCTCGACCACCAAGAACCGTTTCGGCATCGGGGCCGCATCGTAGAGCCGTTCTGCATCCCGAAGTGGCGCAAGACGATCCTCGGCGCCGTGCACCAGGAAGACCGGTGCGCGAACGGCACCGATCCGATCAACGGAGCGGAATGGGTCCCGCATCAGCTCGCGGACCGGCAAGAACGGATAGCTCCGCTTGGCAATATCATCGGCGGCGGAAATGGCCGCCAGCAAGTAGAGCCCGCGGGCTTCCCGTTCCCCCGCCAATGCCACTGCCACCGCGCTCCCCAAAGAGTAGCCGGCGACGATGATGTCATCGGGCGAAATGCCGTCGTTCACCAGCGCATCGTAGGCGAGCTTGGCGTCGGCGATAATCGCCTGTTCTGACGGACGTCCCGTACTGCCCGGGTAGCCGCGGTAGGTCACGAACGAAGCGCCGAAGCCGAGGTTATGCCAGTGCTGCATGAGGTCGGCGAAATTAACGAGGCTGTCGGCGTTGCCGTGAAAGTAAAGGATGGTCGGCCTGCCTTCCGCCGCATCCATCCGCCAGGTCATGACTGTCTCGCCATCGGTGGTGGAGAGCGGCACTTCGCGGGCAAACGTCATGCCGAGGCGCTGCGGTGAGACGTAGTCCCGGGTCGGCGGTGCCGGAAACAGGAGCGCTCGCTGGGCGAGGTACAAGGCGATGAGGAGCGCGCCATACACCGCCACGGCGCTCAGGGCGACGATCAAAAGAGGCTTCACGGTAAAACGACTCCGCGGATCGGTTTTACCCCTGGGCGTTTGGAATGCGGCGGTTGCCGGGCAAGCTTGTCGGAGACTATCGCACGGACAAGGTAGCGCCGAGCGTATCCATCGCCTCACCGACGGTCGTGATGTCTTCCAGCGTTTTGATCGAGACCGGTTGCTCTGGCGCCGTTGTGATGGTTATCGCGTTACCCTGCCCCGACGCGAGCGCTGTCGCGGCAGTGCTCAGCATCCCCATGATTTCCGGGTCGCCGATATCGAGGAGCACTCCCGAGAGCAGTTCTGCAGACATCTGCCGAACAGCCGCCGGTGAGAGGCCGATTGTCCGCGCCGATTCTTGGACCACTAAGTCAATGGCGCCGTTGTCGATAACGGTGATGGAACCCTCATCAAGTTTGACCCCCGCTAGACTCTCGGGAGTCGATACGCCGTCGGTAGGAAAGAGCCCGCTGGCGTTTTCGACGGTGAAACCAACGATGTTTTGGCGCAGCGAAAGGTCGAGAAGGCCGGGTATCGACAATGTCAACGATGCAATATCGAGGACGCCGCCCTCTGCCTCCCAGTCGAATTCCATGACGAGCATCCCTGGACCGAGATCCTTTTGAACCCGCGCTATTTCTGCGGCCGCCTCATCCGAGCTGGGCCATTTAAAGCTGATTCCAGTTGATCGGAACTCTCCAGCTACGTGGGTGGTCGTCGCTGTGATTGTGGGTATCCAGGCAAGTTCTTCGAAGCCAAACCGGTACTCTCCCTCCTCGGCGAGAACGTTAAAATAGATGTCGCTGTACAAGTAGCGACCGCCAGAAGCGATGGCCTCCGAGAGAGTTGCGTCCTGGGTGAATATCCCTGGAAGGAGTCGCTGGTCCTCATCTCCCATGGAGGCGATCTTGGTCGATGATCCGTCATCGTCCGTGAAGGTGTAGCCCGATGTCTTCAGCAGCGCCACGCGATAGATGCCGTCGATGTCGAGCTCCGGTTGATGGAGTTCGACAAGATCGATAGCCTCGCCCCCCTGCGATGCGGCACCTGGTACGGTCCGCGTGCGGATGTCTCGAACCGTAATGATGCCGCTGCGTTCATCGACCTCGCCGACGCTCGTAACGACTTGCCCATCGCTTTCAAGGGATCTCAGTAAGGCGTCCGCCGCATCGTTGCCCGTGGGCTCGAAGGCGAGCACGGGAGTCGCGAAGACGGCGAATAGGAATGCTAGGGCTCTCATGGTCCATACCCTTGAAACTTCTTGGTGCCATGCGTCAGAAATTGCCAGAATATCAGTATGGCAATGGCTAAGTCGATGCCAGGGCTGTGACGTCAATGGCGGGTCCGTTCAGCAAGGCGAAAACCGCGATAGACAAGATGAAAGGGCGCCTGCGATGGCGCCCTTCGCACAAGGTCTTCCAAGCCGTTTGTAGGTCGACGGCGAGGATCTATAGCGCGTTTCAGCAACAGGGAATCATGTTGCGACTCGAACCGCGTGGAAAGACAAGAACTTGGAGCAGGTCATGCGATCGCATGACCGTGTGACCTGCTCTAGTTGGGAGTACTCTCCACTGAGAGGCCAAGCTTTTGGGGAAGCTCATCAATGGTTGCCGGGCCTATTTCGTCAAACTCTTTGAACAAGAGGGGCTCCGGCGGATTGGCATTCAACGTCATGGTCGATCCACCGCGCATAAGGGCCCCCAGCGCGGCGACAAACTGTGTCCGGAACTCGGCGTCAGGATACGCCATCAAAGCCCCGGCCACGCCGTTCGTGGCGAGGGCGATGAACGCATCCGGAGCAAGGCCCGAACTCTCCGCACCCATGGCCACCAGATCCTGCGCGACACCATCGTCGCGGACGGACAACGTCAAGGCCGCAATCCCCAGGGCCCCCCACTCCTCAGGTTGAGATTGGGGCGATCCTGGCGGCGGAAAGACTATTTTGACCGCCTCTCGTGTCAGTCCCAGTAGGCGTGTGGACAGTTTTATGCCACCGAGGCTGGGGGCGGTGATCTCGAAGGCGCCGATTTCGGTTTCGCCATTCTCCGGGTTCCAGCGCCCATCAATAAAAACTGCCATGGGATGGTCTTCGAGAGCTATTCGCGGCGGGGGAGAACCGGCGGCTTGCGCAAGCTTCGTCGCATCGACGCGCAGGCCTTCCACTGCCATTGCCTGCTGCAATGCCGGTTCAAGGATGAAATTTTCCACCGCTACGGTGTCCGCGGTGGCATAGGTCTCGCCGTTGTGGCTCACGGCCATACCGAAGGCAGTCGACCGGCCGTAACTGCGTAGGTTCTTTTCCCAATCAGCACCGGCGCCCCATGCACCATCGATGAGGCGCACATCGCGAGTCTGTGAACTGGCAAAGTCGATCCGCAGACCCGGTACCATGCCAGCCCATGTGACGGCGCCAGTGTCAACGCGTTCTGCGACAAGGGTATCGCCGTCGAGCGTCGGCTTGGAGATCACGACGTCACGCGCTGTAATTTCGAGTATCGACTGCGCGGTGTCCTGTATCGTCTCCGAAATACTCACGGTGAAGGATTCGATGGTGACATCACCGCCGTCCTCACCGACTCCAGAGACGCTATCTACCGCCGTTCCGGGCCCAACGTAGCCACGCAGATATGCGTCGGCGATGGCGTTTCCTGTGGGCTCGAAGGCGGTGGCGGGGAGAGACCAGGCGATTAGGGCGGCAAGGGCCGCCACCGCGGTGCGAGCCCGCGGCGCAAAAAGGGCCATGGCGGTCTGAACTCCTTCAGTAAACGCGTTTGGCAGGCTTTATGTATTCAATCTCGTTGGAAAGTGTATAGGTGTGCACCGGGCGGTCCTCGATGCGCACTTTGAAGCCTTCGTCCAGGTACGCCAGGGTGTGCTTCATCCATTCAGCGTCGTCGCGATCGGGATAGTCCTCCCGGGCATGGGCCCCGCGGGATTCGGGACGGTTGAGCGCGGAATCCATCGTCACCACCGCCTGACCGATCAGATTGTCGAACTCCAGTGTTTCGATGAGATCGGTGTTCCAAATCATCGTCTTGTCGACGACACTGATATCGGAAAGGCCGCTTGCCACGGTGTGGATGAGTTCGTGACCCTCCTCCAGGACCTCGCCGGTACGGAAGACGGCGCAATTGGACTGCATGGTGCGCTGCATGCGGTCGCGCAGTTCTGCCGTGGGCGTGCCACCGCTGGCGTGACGGAAGTGGTCGAGCCGGGATAGGGCGGGTTCATCGGCGTCCGGGGGCATGGGCGGCAGCGCGTCGCCGGGCACCACGGTGTCAGCACAACGCAGGGCCGTCGCCCGGCCAAACACCACCAGATCGATCAAGGAATTGGACCCCAGCCGGTTGGCGCCATGGACCGAAACGCACGCGGCCTCGCCAACGGCCATGAGGCCGGGGACGACCCGGTCGGGGTCGCCATCCACCTTGGTCAGGACTTCGCCGTGGAAGTTGGTGGGGATGCCTCCCATGTTGTAGTGCACCGTCGGAAGCACCGGGATGGGCTCGCGGGTCACGTCCACGCCGGCAAAAATCCGGGCCGATTCGGAAATCCCCGGAAGTCGCTCGTGCAGCAGTGCCGGATCGAGGTGTTCCAGGTGAAGGTGGATGTGATCGGCGTGCTTGCCCACACCGCGCCCTTCGCGGATCTCAACGGTCATGGATCGCGATACCACGTCGCGGGAGGCAAGGTCCTTGGCCGACGGCGCGTACCGCTCCATGAAGCGTTCGCCATCGGAATTGGTCAGGTAGCCGCCTTCGCCCCGCGAGCCTTCGGTGATCATACAGCCCGCGCCATAAATCCCGGTCGGGTGAAATTGCACGAACTCCATGTCCTGGAGCGGAAGGCCGGCGCGCAAAACCATCGCATTGCCGTCGCCGGTGCAGGTGTGCGCGCTGGTGCATGAGAAGTAGGCGCGGCCATAGCCCCCGGTGGCCAGCACCGTTTTGTGGGCGCGGAAGCGATGGATGGTGCCGTCATCTAGGCACATGGCCATCACGCCCAGGCACGCCCCCTCGTCCATGATGAGGTCGAGGGCGAAATACTCTATGTAAAACTCGGCGGAATGGCGCAACGACTGGCCGTAGAGGGTGTGCAGGATCGCGTGGCCCGTTCGGTCGGCGGCGGCACAGGTGCGCTGGGCAGTGCCTTTGCCAAAATTGGTGGTCATCCCGCCGAAAGGCCGTTGATAAATTTTTCCGTCCTCAGTGCGTGAGAACGGAACGCCCCAGTGTTCCAGCTCGTAGACTGCCTTGGGTGCATGGCGGCACAGATACTCGATGGCGTCCTGGTCGCCCAGCCAGTCGGACCCCTTCACGGTGTCGTACATGTGCCAGCGCCAATCGTCCTGGCCCATGTTGCCTAGCGCGGCGGAAATACCACCTTGCGCCGCCACCGTGTGCGAGCGGGTGGGAAACACTTTTGTGATGCAGGCGGTGTGCAATCCCGCCTCAGCGCAGCCCACCACTGCCCGAAGCCCGGAGCCGCCGGCGCCCACGACGACCACGTCGTACTCGTGGTCGATGACCTTGTAGGCCTCTCGGCCGCTGCCGTTGAGCGCCTGGCCGTTGCCGGTGCCGCTGCCGTTCTGCGCCATCATTGAACTCCTGGTGTGCCGTCCACTGCCAGAGATACCAGCATGATCTTTACGATTGCGAAGACCGCTGCCGCGGAAATGAAGACGGCAAAAAACGTATTGGCGACGACGAGGAGGACTTTGGTGCCCTCCGCATGGATGTAGTCTTCGATCACCACCTGAATGCCCAGTTTCATATGGACCGCTGTGGAAACAACGGCGAGGGCAAGGGGGACCGCAACCCATGGGCTGCCCACGAACGCGAGCGCCTCGGCGTAGGATTTGCCCGATAACATTATGGCGATGACCGCAAGGACGAACACAAGAACGCCATTTGCGAGGCCGGTCACCCGTTGCTGGATAAAGTGCTCCGTGCCCGATCGGGCTGTGCCGAGCCCGCGGACCGTTTTTAGGGCCGTGCGCTGCCCGCGGTGTCCCGTGCCGTCGTTTTCCACCGGGCGGCGCCTCATTTGAACGCCTCCACGACGACGACGAGAACCCATAAAATGGCGGTGGCAGCAAGGGATCCGCCAAGGGTCGCCCAGCTCATTTTGTAGCGGACGTCGCCAAATCCGCGCCCGGCATCCCACACGGCGTGGCGGATGCCGCCGAACATGTGGTGAAACAGCGACCATGTGAATGCCACGAGAATAATGCGCCCGATCCATGAGCCGTAGATGGCGTTGGCAAGGGCGAACATTTCCGGACCCAAGGCGAGGGCAGTGACGTAGCCCACCACCAGCACTAGCCCTGCAATGTTCATGATCCCAGTCATGCGGTGCATGATGGACATGACCATCGTGATGATGGGGCGGTAGATGGAAAGGTGCGGCGAGAGCGGCCTTGGCCTGCGGCTTGCCTCAAAGTCAGCGGTTGCCATGGTGATGTCCGTTACGCGGCCGAGACGGGGCCGATTTCCTTTAAATAGCGGCTGGCGAGGGCGCTCTCGTTATTGAGGTACAATGGTATCATCCCAAAGAGAATTGCCGCAACTGCGAGAAAAAGCAGCGCCCGAATAAACATTCGCCCCATATTCAAGATTTCGTGCTGGGTTCTCGATGAGGCCTGGGATGGCGCGCTGTCCATCGAGATCAGGCAGGCTGCCGATACTTTTCACCGCTAAGCACTGGCCGGTTACATACTTCTTCATGGGCGACGCAGACCCTATCGGTGTCGCGTGATCGGCGGTGATTTCGCCAAAAACCCTTTGCTTTTTTTCAATGTACACTTTCCAGCCTGGCCCTTTCCCGCCGGTCGCGAGGTCGTTTTGGATGCCAACCCCCCTTTAACCATGGCTAGATTGCGCCGGGAGTGTCGCCGAGCCTGATTGAGGTTCTTTGCGAGCGCGAACGGGCAATCTTCGCGCTCTGCCTTGATCTTGGGTCGTTTTGCGGCGCGGCGCCCGCTTAACCGTCAGGTATCGCGGTTACGGTAAAGCCGGCCTCGCGAAGGAGTTCCACAAGACCCTCTTTGCCCACCAAATGGAGCGCACCAACGGCGATGACGGCGCCGCCCCGCTCAAGGTAGGGCATGGCTCGCTCCAGCATCCGGCGATTGCGCTTGACAACAAGGTCATCCCAGATCTCGGCAGCGAGCTGGTTGCGCTCGGCTTCGCCAATGACATCGTCGACCTTGTTCATGGCGAGGGTCCAAATCGCCGCGACCTCGCCGCCCCGGTAGAGTGCCCGCAGGACGTGAAGCATATCGGCAGACGCGTCAGCATAGGGCAGAAAAGCTCGCAAGAGCCGGTCGCCCTTGGAATCATCGTCGCCCAGCAGAGCTTCAAACTGCTCGTCGATGGTTTCTAGAGCATAGGCGGGAATGTCGCGCTCGCGAGCCAGGTACTCGATCCGCACATCAAGGCCCGGAATAGGTGGCCACGCATTGCTGACACACGGGGGCAAGGACAAGAGTGCAGCGATGAACCCTGGCCGGAGAAGCTCTGCTTCGTCGAGGGTGAGGTTGAACTCAGCGAGGATTTTGCGGGCGCGATCACGTTCCCCGGCATCCATCTGGTCGGTGAATTTCCGACCGTCCTTGCGCAAGATCCGCGAGGGATTGAGGGCCATCTCGCCGATGGAGATTTGTACTGTCTTTTCATCGAGTTCCAGGAGTACAGCGCTCGCGCCATCCACCATCTCTTCGATGAGGGGGCCCGGCTCGCCGAGGCCCGCACCGCCCAAATGGAAGGTGCCTACCAGGTAGGACGGCGGCTCGGTGTCGATGCGGTAGAGCCGGCCGGAGGCGTTGGCAAAGTTTTGTCGCGCCTCGCTCCTGGCTTCACGCACGTCCGGTGCAGCCAAAAGTGCCGCATCGGGCGCGGGCGCCGGGCCGCATTCATCGGCCCTTGCCGGAGCCGCTGCCGCGAGCCAGAGGCCGATGGCCATGAATGAAAGCGCACAGACACCGGCGCGGAACATAAAGGCAGGCCTCCGAATGAATGCCGGTCCGGCGGCGCAGCCCGCTAACCGGTCAGTCCGTCCGCAACGGCAAGGTCGCGTAGTTCCTTTTGCGGTCGTGCGCCGAAATGGGAAATCACTTCCGCTGCTGCAAGGGCTCCGATCCGGGCACACTCGCCGGGCGGCAACCCCTTTGCATGGCCATGCATATAGCCACCCGCAAAAAGGTCTCCAGCGCCAGTAAGGTCGACCACCGCCGTTGGATGGGCCGGAACCTCCCACTGGGAGCCTTCGCTCAGCACTCGGGCACCAGCATCCCCCATCGTAACCACAACGGTCTTCACCTCGCGGGAGAGGGCTTGGCAGGCCTGATCGAGATCGTCGGTCTCAAAAAGGGCCTTTGCCTCGGCGATGTTGGCAAAGATCAACCCAATCTGGCCGCTTCCAATCCAATCGCGAAAATCGGCTCGGTGGCGCTCGACGCAAAACGAGTCAGAAAGGGTCACCGCTGCGACCCGCCCACTCTGGTTGGCGCGTTCGGCGGCGGTGCGAAAGGCCCGTTTTGCCGCATCGGGGTCGAACAGATAGCCCTCCAGGAAGGTGATCGCGGACGCGTCCACCAACTCGAAATCAATGTCGTCCACCGTGAGGAGTTGGCATGCTCCCAGGTGGGTGTTCATGGTCCTTTCCCCATCGGGTGTGACGAGGATGATCGAAGTGGCCGTAGGCGTCCCGTCGGTGATGGGCGTGGTGCGAAATTCGATACCGATGTGGTGCATGTCGCCGCGATAGGCTTCACCATAGGTATCGTTCGCCACCTTGCCGATGAACGCCGCCCGCCCGCCGAGCGATGCAACGCCCGCAACGGTGTTGCCTGCCGAACCGCCGGAAATCCGCACCGCATCCGTCAGGAGCCCATCGACAGCTGCGGATTCCTCGTTGCTCACCAGCCTCATGGAGCCCTTCACGAGACCGTTTTCTGTGAGCGTCTCCTCGCGCACATGCCCCAGGATGTCGAAGATGGCGTTGCCGATCCCCAATACGTCAAAACGAGTTTCGCTCAAGGTGGTCTCCTCAGGCCAGGCAGGTCAAAGCCGCGGCGGTCAAACACGACTGGAGCGCAATTGCAACGCCTGTGCGTTCTGATGCGGCCGGACGTGGACGCTCTAGCGGGGGCGCGGCACGTGTTGAACGAGGAAGGGCTGGAGCGCTGCAAGCACCGCGGCCGGGTTTTCTTCGCAAATGAAGTGCCCGGCATCGATGCCTCGACCTGTGGCGTCCGGCGCAAGCGGACGCCAGGCCTCAAGGGGAGGCCGGCCGTCGCCAGCGCTGAAGGCGTTTCCCCACAGCACGAGGGTCGGACAGCCGATCGTTTCGCCGTTGGCAAAGCTTGCCTCGTCATCGACACGATCGATGGTGGCGCCGGCCCGGTAGTCCTCGCAGGAGGCGCGCAGGTGGGCCGGATCTGCAAAGCACTCGCGATAGTCTGCCATCGCCAGGGGGTCGAAGGCGCTGAGGTCTCCTGCTTTCGTCCAGCTTGCCATGGTGTGGTCCAAAAACCCTCCAGGGTCATGGCCAATGAGCATTTCGGGGAGCGGGGAAGGCTGTGCCAGGAAGAGCCAGTGGTAGTAGGTGAGTGCGCGGTTCACGGTGAAGTTTGCCCAAAGGACGCCCGTCGGCACGATATCAAGGACCGCAAGGGCGAGCACCCTTTGCGGATGATCAAGGGACAACCGGTAGCCCACGCGCCCCCCACGGTCATGGCCGACCACCGCGAAACGCCCGTAGCCCAGCAGCTCCATGAGCGCCACCATATCGGCAGCGATCCTGCGCTTGCTGTACCGGGCCGGCCCCCCATCGGGTGCATCGGATCGACCGTAGCCCGGAAGGTCCGGCGCGATGACGGTGTGCTGATCGATCAAGGGAGTGGCCACCTGATGCCACATGACAGAGGTTTGCGGGTAACCGTGGAGGAGAAGGAGGGGTGGTCCGCGGCCTGCCGTGCGCACAAAAATGTCATCGCCGCCTACGGTGACGCGCTTTTCATCAAATTCTGACATGGGTGCGGTCATGGGCTGGGGGTGTCCTTGAGCGTGTCGCGCACCATCAACACCCTCACGCCGGCCGAGACGAAACAGATTAACGCAAAGCCGATGGCGATTGGCGCGAAGGCGCCCGGAAAGATGCAAAACACTACGAAAACCGCTATGGTTTCGGCACCTTCAGCAATCCCTGCAAAATAGTAGATCGCTTTTTTGCCCTGCACTTCGGTGGTGCGACCGGTCTTTTGAGCGAGCGCCGCGAAGGCGAGAAAGGTGGCGCCGTTGGCATAAAAGCTTGCGAGGAGGACGGCGGCGGCCACAGCATTGGCGGCCGGATCGTGGAGCGCGAAGGCGAGGGGCACGGCGCCGTAGAAGAAAAAGTCGAATACGATGTCGTAGTATCCTCCAAGGTCGCTGGCGTGGGTGTTGCGGGCGATGGGACCATCAAGGCCGTCCGCCAGACGGTTAAGGAGCACCCCAGCCAACGCCAGCCAAAACCAGCCGACGACGATAAAGGCCGCGGCAAAAAGGCCGCACCCAAACCCGGCAAAGGTCACCCCGTCCGCAGAAACGCCGAGCCTGCCGAGCGCCTCCGCCAACCGGTTGAGGGGCGGATCAATGAGCGGGCGTAGTCGGCTATCGAACACGGCTACCAAACGTGGCACATAGGGGGCGTCGGCCAGGGGCAGGGGGTAGTGGGCGCGTGCAATGATGTACAAGGCAAGCACCAACGAAATCGAGGTGACTGTCGCGCCGAGCTTCTTGCCGGAGCACTCTTCTCCAGAGAAGAGTCGGTTCGTCTGGGCCTATGAAATCGCCATTCGCAACGGTAGCAGCGAGACGGTCCGCCTTCGCAACCGTCACTGGATCATCATCGACGCCAACGGCAATGTGGAGGAAGTTCACGGCCCCGGCGTGGTGGGGGAGCAGCCCACACTGACCCCCGGCGACACGTTCCGCTACACGTCCGGCTGTCCCCTCACGACCCCCTCGGGGATCATGGTGGGCCAATATGAAATGGAGCGCGCGTCGGGAGAGCGTTTTATGGTGGAAGTGCCCGCCTTCTCCCTGGACCTTCCGGACGACGGCCGAACGATCAACTAACCGCCTTGCCCGAAAGCAACGGCAACGGGAATTTGGGTGGCCCCCAACGGAAGCCTGTAGCCAGCGCTCGTGGGAAAACCCGTTGAGACAATCCAAAGAGGTTCCGCGTCCAGGCCGCCACCGAAGAAAGATCGCTTTAGAGGCGGCGGTGGCGGGCACGGGCGCCCCGCTCTATGGCGGCGACCACGAGCTTCTCAAGCCCCAGTGCATCCCGCAGCATGGCAAGAAAGCGCAGCTCCTCCTGCTGGATGTGCAAGTCGGCCGCGGCAACCTCCACAGCAAGGGCGTAGGCGGTTTCGTGCAGGTGCACGGGCGTGCAGGCTTTGATGAGTTCCAAAATGGTGTCGAGCCCGTCGTCTTCCTGGAGAATTTCGCCGCACGTTTCGGCAAGATTGACGAGGCGCTCGGCATCAAAGCCCTGGAACACCGGGAGGGTTTCCACAATCTCGCCGATACGTCTCAACTCGGCGTCGGTCATGGTCCGGTCGGCCGCTGACATGGTGACCATGGCGAACACCAGGGCTTCGTGGTGGGAGATGGGCTGTTCCATAAATCGTCCGGGTGGTTGCTTTAGAACGGTCCCCTTAGCACCCGCGCGCGCACGGTGCTACGTCTGGGCGCGCCTGCGCGAAAGGTCCCCAGTTTCGCCCCGCCACGGTTGACTTCACCCATGGGGCGGTGGACACGAACCGCGCGCAGCTCGTCCCTTCCCCAGCCCTTCCCATGCCCCTTGCGTGGGGCGGAAGCGGGACGGGATCCGCACCGTAGGCCCGCCGGAGGTAACCGATAATGGTTGACGCAATGGAACGCGCAGCGATTGAAAAGGCGAAGTCCTGGCCGTTTGAGGAAGCGCGCAAGGTTGTCAAGCGCCTCGCCGGGGCGACCCGGGAAGTGGTGTTCCAAACCGGCTACGGCCCCTCGGGACTGCCGCACATCGGGACCTTCGGCGAAGTCGCCCGCACAACAATGGTTCGCAACGCCTTCCGCCTACTCACCGACGACAAGGTGCCGACACGCCTCATCGCGTTCTCCGACGACATGGACGGGATGCGCAAAATTCCCGGCAACTTGCCCAATCAGGAGCGCCTCGAGCCCCATATCGGAAAGCCGCTCACCGAAGTTCCCGACCCCTTTGGCGAGTACGAAAGCTTTGCCCATCACAACAACGCTCGCCTACGCGGTTTCCTCGACGGCTTTGGGTTCGACTACGAGTTCTTCAGCTCTAGCGAGACCTACCGCTCTGGCGCGTTCGACGAGGCTCTCTTGTCGACCCTGCGCGCCTACGATGACGTCATGGCGATCATGCTGCCGACCCTCGGCGAGGCGCGACGGGCGACCTATTCCCCGTTCCTGCCGATCCACCCAAACACCCGGATTGTGATGCAGGTGCCGCTGGTGGATCGTGATGTTGATGCCGGGACCATCACCTGGCGCGATCCCGATGATGGCACCCTCCATGAGACCCCGGTGACGGGCGGCGCGGCAAAGCTGCAATGGAAGCCCGACTGGGCCATGCGTTGGGCAGCACTTGGTGTCGATTACGAAATGGCAGGCAAGGACCTTATCGAATCGGTTCGGGTGTCGGGCCGTATCTGCAAGGTCATCGGTGGGACGCCACCGGAGGGTTTCAACTTCGAGCTCTTTCTCGACGAGAACGGCGAAAAAATCTCCAAGACCAAAGGCAATGGGCTTTCGGTGGAAGAATGGCTCACCTATGCGTCGCCGGAAAGCCTCTCGCTATTCATGTATCAAAAACCGAAGGCGGCAAAGCGTTTATATTTCGATGTCATTCCGAAAGCTGTGGATGAATACTTCGCGTTTGCCGAAAAATACAATAACGCTAACCCTTCGGAGCGGCTCGATAACCCCGTCTTTCACATCAAGGCCGCTGCGCCTGATGTGGCGACTTCCCCGGTGTCGTTTGCAATGCTGCTCAACTTGGTTTCGGCCTCCAACGCGCAATCGCGGGATGTGCTTTGGGGCTTCATTTCACGCTACGCGCCCCACGCGACACCAGATAGCGAGCCGGAACTCGACCGGCTTGTGGGCTACGCCATCAGCTATTATCGGGACTTCGTTGCACCCGAAAAACGGTTTCGTGCACCAACGCAAAAGGAGCGCGAAGCGCTGACGGAGCTTTCAGATCGCATCGCACCCCTTAATGGCGCTGACGCCGAGACGATCCAAAACGAGGTCTATGGCGTCGGGAAGGCTCATTTCGATCAACTGCGCGATTGGTTCAGCGCGCTCTATCAGGTCCTGCTGGGCCAGCAGCAGGGGCCGCGGTTCGGCTCCTTTGTGGCGCTTTACGGTGTGCCGGAAACGAGGGCCATGATCGCCGATGCGCTGGCGCGAAAAGCCGCGAAAGCATAGTTGCGCCAATCACACTTCAATGCGCTCTCGTTATGACTGTTGATCCGCCGACGACTTGGGCCAGCAAGTTCTACGCAAGGTCAATCTGCTAGCATTTGGGCTAATGTGCACAGCTACTTGTGGACGAGACCCTGAAAGTGGGTCCTGCTGGGAAATCCTATCCGGAGTTCAACATAATGTTGGGTGCCAACGACAAAAATGCGCAATCGGAACTCGATGCGCTTGATCGAACTCAGGCCATTATCCGATTCAAGCCAGACGGCACGATCATCGAAGCGAACAAAAACTTTCTGGACGCGATGGGGTACGCGTTGGACGAAATCCGCGGCAAACACCACAGCATGTTTGTGGATCCTGCCTATGCTGAAAGCAAAGAGTATGCGGATTTCTGGTCACGCCTTGCCCATGACGAGCCCTTTCAAGCCCGCTACAAACGTTTCGCGAAGGGTGATCGCGAAGTTTGGATCGAGGCTTCCTACAATCCCATCCTCGACCGAAAGGGGAAAGTAGAGCAGGTCGTAAAATACGCGACCGACGTCACCGAGCAGATGCATCAACTCGCTGATGCGAAAGGTAAACTCGAAGCCATTGACCGGGCTCAAGCTATCATCGAGTTCGAGCTGGACGGAACCATCATCACGGCCAACGATATCTTTTTGGCTGCGATGGGTTACCAGCTGGATGAAATAAAAGGTAAAAACCACAAGATGTTCGTCACGCCTGCTTTCGCAAGCACTGACGAATATGACTCAATGTGGAATGAGCTGCGGGAGGGCAACCACGTCAGTGGGGAGCATCGCCGGGTTGCCAAAGGTAACCGCGAAGTGTGGATTCAGGCGTCCTACAATCCCATCGCAGGCGCCGACGGAAAACTCGTCAAAGTCGTCAAGCTCGCCACCGATATAACAAAGCAAAAGCTGGCCGCTCTCGAATTCAAATCAAAGACGGATGCGATCGGCCGTTCCCAAGCCGTGATCGAATTCGACTTGGACGGCAATATCCTCAACGCCAACGAGAACTTCTTGCAAGCTGTGGGATACAGGCGGGACGAGATTATCGGTCAGCACCACAGCATGTTCGTGGACAATGAATACGCGCGCAGTCGGGAATACTCCGAGTTTTGGGCCAACCTCCGCGCTGGCCAATTTGACGCCAAAGTCTACAAACGCTTCCGCAAAGACGGCAGCGCCATCTATATCCAAGCATCTTACAACCCAGTCTTTGACAGTGACGGCGCCCCCTGGAAGGTGATCAAATTCGCCAGCGACATTACAGGGCTCATTGAGACCGGGACCCTTGCAGAGACGACGAGCGCCAATGTCCAGAGCGTTGCCACAGCGATCGAAGAGTTGTCTGCATCGGTGTCAGACATTAGCACCAATATGGCGCGTTCGGCCGACGCAACTAAAGGCATCATCGAGACCCTCAACCGGTCGAACACCGCCGCCGATAAGTTGGTGGGAAGCACAGAAGCGATGCAAGGGATCGTTGAAATCATCAACGGCCTTACCGGACAGGTGAATCTCTTGGCTCTCAACGCCACCATCGAGGCTGCGCGCGCGGGCGACGCCGGCGCTGGATTTGCTGTGGTGGCGGCGGAGGTCAAGAACCTCGCGAACCAGACGGCAAGTGCGACGGAAAACATCATCAAAGAAATCGCAAACGTACAGAACGTTTCGCAAGCCGTTGCCGACAGTGTCCGCGAGCTCACCCATTCTGCAGCGACCGTGAACGAGAATGTCACCTCTACGGCGACATCCTTGGAGCAACAGTCCTCTGTCACCCAGGAAATTTCGCAAAACACGCAGCAGTCCGCGGTTCTCGTGGAGAAAATCGCAAGTCAGGTGAACGGCCACCTTAATGCCGCCTAGGTAGGGTTCTGCCGGGATCGGGTCATCGCCGCGCAAACGACAATGCCTTAGCATGCGGTGGTGACCAGACCCCAAAACCTCAGCTTCGATTCGCTCTCCGATGCATGCTCATGGAGACGAAGAAAACCATCGACACATCAGTCGGACGATCACAGCGTCGAACACCAGGATGCCTACAGCTAGAACCTTTTCGATCTACTCGTACGCATAGCCGCAGTCGGCGAGGTAGTTGGTGCACTCGTCCGGTGTGAAGGCGTCGAGCACGCGACCGATAGTGTCCCATAGGTGTTCGCAGGTGCAAGCGGCGGTCTTACGCAGGAGTGCCTTGAGCTTGGCGAAGGCCTGCTCAATGGGTTTGAACTCTGGGCTGTATGGCGGGAGATAGATGAGGCTGGCGCCCGCGCCCTCGATCGCCTCGCCCACGCCAGCGACCTTGTGCGCGGGCAGGTTGTCCATCGCCATCACGTCGCCTGCCGAAATCACAGGCACCAGGAACTGCACGACGTAAGCCTTGAAGGCGCGAGCCTTCATCGGCCCGGAAAGGACCAGCGACGCAACGATCCCGTCGGCGCGCAGCCCGGCGAGGAACATCGTTGTCTGCCAATGGCCAAACGGGGCTGCATCCACCAGCCGGTCGCCCTTCAGGGTCCAGCTGCGGGTGCGCAACATCTTGGTTCATCCCCCCGTCTCGTCCAGGAACACGAACCGCTCGACGTCCATGAACGGCAGCGCCGTGCGCCATCGATCCTGCCCCTTGGCGATGTCGGGCCGGCCCTGCTCGGTAGCCCTCAGCGACTTTTTTGTTTGACAGGGCGAGCCGGCGCAGCCCCGGCACTTGGTTCAAAGATGCACCTTCGGTCGCCGCTCTAGGCGATCGCCTCGGTGAGTACGGCCAGCGTGATGCCCTTGTCGGTCTCCACAAATTTCTTGATTAGGTCCTCATAGCCAGTAAGAACCGGCTTTCGATACCCGCCAATCTCGGCCGCTTCGACGGACCTGGTCGCGCGAAACTGCTGCATCAGCTTGATCATTGCCGAGGGGCTGACGTCGAACCATGCCGCCACCTGGCGCCTTGATGCGCCAGCCTCCACCGCCTTCACCAATCGCGCCCGCAGATCGTTCGAAAGCGCAACCATCTGAGCCGTCCATACCCAAACCGACAGCCCCTTCAGAATCTGATTTGTGCGATTCCCAGCAAACCCCGAAATGCTCTATGGCGCTATCCGATCATGCTGGACCATACCCGCAGTTGGCGAAGTAGTTTCGTGCGGGCTGCGGTGTGACGAGATCGACGACTGCGCCGATACGATCCCATAGGGCGGCGATGGCCCGCTCGCCGCCCTTCTTCAGGTGCGCTTTGATCTGCGAGAAGGCGATTTCGATAGGGCTGAAGTCGGGGCTGTAGGGCGGCAGGAAGCGCAGTTCAGCCGCGGCGCCCTCGATGAGGGCACGGGTTCGTGGGCTGTTGTGGTTGGATAGATTGTCCATGACGATCACGTGGCCCGGCCGCAAGACGGGAACGAGAAAACGCGCGACATAAGCCTCGAAGCACCGTGTGTTGATGGCTCGATCCAGAACCATGGGCGCGACGATGCCCCGAAGGCGGAGACCGGTGACAAGGGTCGTCGTCTTCCAATGGTCATGTGGGACGCCCATGCGCAGCCGCTCGCCGCGCCGGCACCGGCCATGGGTGCGGGTCATCTTGGTGGATGCCCACGTCTTGTCGATGAAGATCAGCCGCTCGGTGCCGAGGTTGCACTGGCGCTCGAACCAGGCGAACGGTCGGGCGAGGATGTCCAGCCGGCTTTGCTCGTCGGCGTGCGTGGTCTTTTTTGCGCATGATCTGATGGCGTTTGAGGAAGCGTTGGAGCGTTCCGAGCCCGAACGTCAGGCCGCTTGCTGCTAGCTGCCGGCGCAACTCGTGGATCGTCGCGTCCGGTGTCTCGCGAAGCGTTGCGAGGATCCTGGGCGCCGCTGCTTCGACCCTTGCGGAGCGACGGTCGCCACCCACAGGCCCGGGCCGCGCGCTCCCCTCGCGTTGCCGCGCCCGTAAACGGCTGACGCTTGCGGGGCTGACACCGAACCGGTCCGAGACCGTACGGTGGGTCATCCCTTCATCCACTTCGCGCAGCACGTGAACCCGCAGATCCAACGGATGAGCTTTGGCCATGTCAGCCGGTCTCCCTCCGGCCGACAGGCTGAATCAAATCCGACCTAACCGATCGTAGAGCGCTGATTCTGTCACGTCGGGTGCCGATCTAGATGATCGCAGTCGTCAGTCCCGGCGGCGTTATGCCTTTGTGTGTCTTTCTCAGTTACAGGAGCACTTACTCGTAGCCCCAAGAAGCGGTCTGCGGAAACCATAAATGCGCGTTGGTGCCACACTCCCCGTTGCCGGTAGCAGTTGAGTTTGCCTTAAGACCATCGATGGGCTCACATCAAATCGCGCCGCACCCTGCCGGCAGGACCACCCACCTCCACTGCCCTCACAAGCCGAAACCGCAAATTATTTTCTAGAACCGCCATCGTAAAAACCTCGACTGCTACAGTCAGCAAATGAACAGCTGGCGGGGAAACTGGGTCAACCGCTCGGTGCCATCATCTGTCACCAAGATGGTTTCCGAGATCCCAAATCCTTGGGCGAGGACATAGGTGTGAAACGTCATTCCTGCCTTGAAACTCCATCGCGCGTCTGGCGTTGCCTCCAATGCCTCGCTTCCGCTTGGCTGCAGCAATAGTCCCACAGAATAAAAAGTCTTGTTCGTGTAAGTCTCGCGCAAGCCCGCCGAAAGCACGCGGTCTCTATAGATCGCATCCGGGATCGACGCTTTTACCCCGGGGCGCACAGCGGAGATGGCTTCGTCCTGGATAACCGACAGTTCCTCCACGATGCGATGGTCGTTGTCCCGCGCCGGGGCAATCCGCAACGGTCGCATAAACCGGGCATGGTAGTGCCGCACGTTGGGCGTGACCTCGATTTGCACCATGTCACCGCGCCGGAGCACCCGGTCTGAGTAGCCGCCATGAAGGTGGAACGCGCGTTCGCCCGAAGACATCACGCCAGGGCCAGGCAAGTCGGAGCCGGCGCGTATCATCGCTGCACATATTTCAGCGGCCATTTCGCGCTCCGACACTCCTTCGCCGGCGCTTTCGATGGCGGCGCTCATGCCAGCTTCGGCTGCTCGGGCCGCTTGGCGCTGCCACTCGATCTCCGCACGCGATTTGATAAGGCGCATTGTCGACACGAGATGGCTTTCGTCTTCGAACCGCGCCCGCGGCAATGCGGTGCGAAGAGCCGCAAGCCGTGCGGCTGACAGTGGCCATGCGGCCATCTCGATGGCCAGCGCCGGTGCATCGCCAAGACGGCGGCGTATAGCGTCGGCCGCAACCGCCACAGGATCGTCGGTGTCGGTCCAAAAGATGCCGGCGGCGGTGGGGCTCGTGGCCTCAAGATAGAACGCCTCGACGTCTCGGCACACCACCAAAGGTGCGCCTGAAGCCGGAACCACCGCGCACTGAAAGGTGCCATAGCCTCGGGTGAAGAAGCCGGTGATCCATGTGACACTCTCGGGAAGGAACGCAATCAACCCGTCATGGCCGCGGGCTACCAATGCCGCTTGCACCTTTGCCAGCCGAGCCCCGTATTCATCCGCGCTGAACCAGGGTTCAAAAATCATCGGCGCCGCCTGGGCGTCATCCATGGCGAACGATTTCCGCGAACCGGGTCAACATCGTTTTTGCGCGCACCGCTTCATCGGCAGAGTCCTTCAGCTCGTCAATATCGGCTCCGTCCGCCTCCATCCGGGCTCGGTTTTCTTCAAACCAGATCTTCGCCTGGTCCTTCGAAATTTCAGGATGGCCCTGGATGCCCCACACCTGCGCCTCGCGATGGCGCCAGATCTGGTTCGGGCAATCGTCGGAGCTGGCGAGAATGGTCATGTCCTGATGGTGGGCATGTACCTCGTCGTTATGCCAGACGAACATATGCACGCTATCGCCAAGGTCTTGCGCCAACGGGTCAGTTGCGGCGGCCGCGGTGAGGGGAAGATCCTTGTAGCCGATCTCGCACGCTTCGCGGCGAAAAACCTGGTCCCGGCCGCACAGGGCAGAGGCCAGAATCTGGCTGCCAAAGCAGATCCCTAGCATCGGGATGGATGCTTCCGCCGCCTGCGCAATCAGCTCATGCTCCCGGTGGATGAACTCGACATCTTCGTAGGCGCCGTGGGGGCTGCCGGACAGGAAAATGCCGTCATAGCCGGAAACGTCGGTGGGGAAGTCGCCATTGTAGGCCCAGCGGCGATCGACCTTGAGGCCCCAACTCTCAAAGCGGTCGTCGAGCTTGGCTACCGACTGTTGTTTCGGTCCGTTGCTCAGATAAAGAAGACGTCCCATGGCGCACCCCAGCTAGAACCCAAACCGCGAGCCATCAAAGGTCGTGCCAACACGCGGTCGGTTCGTTTCTTTCTTTCGTTGACGCTTGATGCGCAATCGCTAGGCTTTGTCCATCGTGATTTTCCTGCCCCCACCAGCCGGCACAACAAGCAGATCGGCGCGAGGACCATTGCCAATGGCATTCGAACCCGGCTCCATGTTGCCGTTCTCCCGCGAAGAGTTGCTCGCCCGCCAGGGGCGCCTTCGCGCGTCGCTCAACGAAATGGGCGTCGACGCCATGGTGGTCTTTGCCCAGGAGAGCCACTATTGGTTGACCGGTTACGACAGCGGCGGCTTCGTGTTTTTCCAGTGCGCCATCGTCACCGCGGACGAGCGCCCCATCGTGCTCCTGACGCGTCGGCCGGACCTTGTGCAAGCGAGGCTCACCTCCACCATTGACGACATTCGCATCTGGTGGGACGCGGACGACGCCAATCCCGCCGAAGACCTTCGCGCCATCCTAGAGGAGTTGGGCCTCAAGGGCGGCCGCGTCGCCATTGAACTCAACACCCACGGTCTGACCGGGTGGAATCTGTGGCGTACCCAGCGCGCGCTGGACGGGTTCTGCACTCTGGAGGATGACGAACACCTGATCCGTCGGTTACGTCTCATCAAATCGCCCGCTGAACTCCAATACATGCGTAAGGCCGCCGAAATCTTGGATGTTTCCCTAGTGGAGGTCATTGAAGCTGCCAAGCCGGGCATGTTGGAGCAGGATGTAAAGGGCGTCTACTTCGCCTCCATCATGCGCCAGGGCGCCGATTTTCCCCCCAACGGTCCCCTTTTCAATTCGGGTGAGCGGGCCACCTTCGGCCGCAGCGTTGCCGGGCCGCGGCGGATTGAGGCGCAGGATCAGCTTCTTGTGGAGTATCCGGTTCCGTACCGGCGCTACAACGTGAAGACGGAGTGGACCATAATATTCGGCGACCTTTCCGATACCCAGCGGCGCATGTACGACGCCGCCCGAAAAACGCTGCACCGAATGACTGAGATCGCACGACCGGGCACGGCCCTGGGCGAAATCTTCCAAGCCCATGCGGACGGGCTTGACGGCGCTGGATACGCCGCCCATCGCTATGGCGCCACGGGCTATTCCGTCGGCCTCGGCTATGCGCCCACCAGCATGGACGTTCCGCCGATGATCTATGCCGGCGCCAAGCAACCATGCGAGCCGGGCATGACCCTGTTTTATCATGTGATGATCGGTGACAGCGATTCTGGCTACGGCATGGGTGTCGGCCATACGCTGCTCGTGACCGACGACGCGCCGGAGGTGCTCACCGCTTTGCCGGACGACATCACGGTAGTTGGCTAAGAACCTGCAAGGCGGCCACCGCCAATGGATCGGTTTTTAAGCCGTCCGAACCGAGGAGGAGAAACGCGTATGACCGAGTTCACCATTTCGCGCCGCGGCGTTGTGATCGGGATGGCCGCCGCTGGCCTCGCGCCCGGCATAGGCCTTGCCAAGGCCGCAACGCCAAAGGACGGCGGCACGCTTAAGATCAGCCACTCGACGCGCATTGCGACCCTCAACCCGCTCACCCTTTCCGGTCCCGCCGAGTACCCGTGCATTGACATGCTCTACTCCGGCCTCACCCGGATCGGCGCGGACAACCTCCCCCGTCCGGACCTCGCCGAAAGCTGGGAAGCCGATCCCGACGCCAGGGGATTTACATTCAAACTGCGCCCGGGCGTTACCTTCCACGACGGCTCGCCCTGCACTGCCGAAGACGTCAAAGCCACCTATGAGCGCATCCTCGATCCGGACCAGGCGGCGAGTGCTCGCTCGGTGCTCGACATGATCGAGAGCATCGAAGCGGTGGACGACGTGACCGTACGCTTCAACCTTGGCATCCCGTACGCGGATTTTCCCTTCTCCACTGGCCACGCCAACGCGCGCATTCTTTCCCGCGCCGCGCTTGCCGGGCCGCCGGAGGCGCTGGAAACCCAAGCCAACGGTACCGGCCCCTTCAAGCTCGACAGCTATGACAGCGCCCAGGTCACCCGCCTCGTCAAAAGCGACAGCTACTTTCAGACAGGCAAGCCCTATCTTGATGCGGTCGAGATGCATCTCTTCCCTGATCTTGCCGCGGAAACGGCTAACTTCCTGTCCGGCAACATGGACGTGATGCTTGTCGTCCAGCAGGCGGACTATGCGCGCATTGCCGATTCTGCAGGCGTCGAAGCCCAACGCGTGCCGTCCGGGCGCTACGTAAACGTGGTCATGCGCTACGATGTGAAACCGTGGGACGATGTGCGGGTGCGCAAAGCGTTGGCGCTGTCGGTGGATCGTCAGCTTTTGGTGGACATCGTCCTCGAAGGTCTGGGCCGCCCCGCCTATGACAACATCCTGTCACCGGAGTTTCAGTACGCTATCGACACCCCGACGGTGAGCTACGATCCCGCCGCTGCCAAGGCGCTTCTTGCGGAGGCCGGCTATCCCGACGGTATCGACCTCACCCTTGGCGCTTCAAACCGTCCTGCGATCCGAGCTCAGGTTGCTGTCGCCATCAAGCAGATGGCCGAACCTGCCGGCTTCCGCATCGAAGTGGAGACAATGCCCCACGACACCTACCTTGCGAACGTCTGGCGCAAGGGCGGTTTTTACATGGCCTATTGGGGTATGCAGCCCACCGAGGACGCCACGTTCAACCTGCTCCTCACCTCCAACGCCTCCTACGAAGACACCGGCTGGAACAGCGCGCGGTTCGATGAACTGGTGGAAAAGGGTCGCGCCACTGTCGATGATGGGGAGCGGGCGAAGATCTACGCCGAAGCCCAGCAACTCATCTTGGACGAAATCCCTTACGTGATACCCTTCTTTGAGGATGTCCTTACCGCAAGCCGGGACGGTGTCCACGAATGGAGCGTCGCTCCGGTCTCACGTTTTTACTACATTGAGGATGTGTGGCTGGACGAAGCCTAGGCTCAACGCCCCATGACCCTTGGGTACCTTGTCCGGCGGTTCGGTGCCGTTTTACTTGTGCTTGCCATCGTCACTTTTGCCGTCTTTGCGGTGACGATGCTGCTGCCGGGCAACGCGGCGATCATGATCCTCGGCGAGTACGGGTCCGACGATCAGATTGCCGCTCTTGAAAAACAGCTGAACCTCAACCGGCCCTGGTGGGAGCAGTATGCCTCCTGGGTCGGCGGGGCGCTGCAGGGCGATTTTGGCATGTCCCTTCGCCTGTCACTGCCGGTGACCGAGGTGGTGTTGCCGGCCCTTGCCAACTCCGCGGCCCTTGCCGCCGTTGCGCTGCTGGCGGTCACTTTGATCGCCATCCCCCTCGGGGCCTACGCGGCCCTTCATCGTGGAAAGCCTGCCGATCTTATCATCGGGCTGTTTGCCTATATCGGCGCGTCGATGCCCGAATTCGTCACCGCGACACTCCTTCTCGTAATATTTGCTGGACCCGGACGCGAATTCTTGCCGGCCGGTGGTTTCGTCGCGCCGGGTGAAAGTATTATCGGTTTCCTATCCCACGTGGCACTGCCGGCCACCGCCCTCGGACTTGTCCTGATGGCCCACATCTCGCGCCAGGTGCGCTCAGAGATGTCCGACGTGCTTGCCAGCGATTTCGTCCGCGCAGCACGCCTAAAAGGCTTGACCGAGCGGCGTGTGGTCTGGCGTCACGCTCTCCCCAACTCGCTGGCGCCGGCCATTGCCGTCATCTCCCTCGACATCGGCTACCTCCTTGGTGGCATCATCGTTGTGGAGGAGATTTTCGCCTGGCCCGGGCTCGGCCGGTTGCTCATCTATGCACTCGAAAACCGCGATCTTCCGGTGATCCAGGCCGTCACGCTGCTGCTTGCCATGGTCTACGCCCTGTCTAACCTTTTGTCCGACATAGTGATCGCGGCGTTCGATCCGCGTGTGCGCTATGGCTGAGCTTTTGCGATCGCCCACGGGTATTGCTGGCACAGTCCTCTTGTCGATCGTCATTGCGATGGCAGCGCTCGGCCCTTTCATCGCGCCCTACGACCCGCAGACCTTCCACCCCATCGCCCGTCTGCAAGGTCCTTCCTGGGCGCACCTGTTGGGCACGGATCAGTTCGGGCGCGATATTCTTTCGCGTCTCCTGGACGGTGCCCCCTCCACCATCTCCTTCGGCCTGGGGGCCACGTTGCTCGGGGTTGCGGCCGGCTCGTTCATCGGTGTGGTCGCGGGCGTTGCGGGCGGCGCCGTCGATTCGGTCATCATGCGGTTGGTGGACGGTCTTCTTGCGATTCCCGACCTTTTGTTCACGCTCCTTATCGTAACGATCCTTGGCGGCGGCACAGGGTATGCGATGCTTGCGGTCGCCGTCGCCTTTACGCCGGGGATGGCGCGCATCTCGCGCAGCGCCGTCCTCTCCGTGCGCACCCGCGACTACGTGCTTGCCGCACAGGCGCGCGGCGAAAGCTGGGGGTGGATCGTCGGGTTCGAAGTGCTGCCGAACGCCCTTTCGCCTATCATCGTGGAAGCCACGATTCGTGTCGCCTTCGCCATCATGATCGGCGCGACGCTGGGGTTCTTGGGGCTTGGCGCCCAGCCGCCGTCCACCGAATGGGGATTGATGGTCGCCGAGGCGCGACAGTTCATGTTCCGCAATCCGTGGATGGTGGCCGTACCAGGGATTGCCATCGCCCTTGCCGCGCTCGGGTTCAACCTTTTCGGCGACGCCTTGCGCGACGCCCTCGACCCCCGCGGCCGCCGCTAAAAATGGCGACAAACGACGCCCCCGTCCTTCGCATCGATGGCTATGGCCTGAGCTACCAGACCCGATCCGGGCCTGTCCGAGCCCTCTCCGATATTTCTCTCAATATTTCCCATGGCCGGACGCTAGGGCTGGTGGGCGAGAGCGGCTCGGGAAAGTCGTCCATGGCGTATTCGGTGATGCGCTACCTCGCCCCAAACGCACGCGAGGATGGCGGCCGCATCCTTCTGGAAGGAGAGGACCTTCGAACGCTCTCCCCCGCCGCCATTGCAAGAATACGCGGGCGCCGGGCAGCAATGGTTTTCCAGGATCCATCCACATCGCTCAACCCCGCCATGACCCTGGGCGACCAAATCACCGAAGTTCTGGAGCGGCACCGGGGGCTCGACAGGCCGGCGGCCCGCGCGGAGGGAGAAGCGGCCCTCGCGCGCACCGGTATTCTCCGGCCCGCCGACATGATGCGCCGCTATCCTCACCAGGCATCGGGCGGTGAAAAGCAGCGTGTGGTTATCGCCACAGCCTTCGCGTGCCAACCAGCGCTGATCGTCTTCGACGAGCCAACCACCGCTCTCGACACGATCACCGCTCAAGGAATATTAGAATTATTCCGAATCCTGCAGACGGAAACTGGTGTCTCTGCGCTTTATATTTCCCATGATCTTGCGCTGGTCTCCCGCGTTGCGGACGATGTGGCAGTGATCCATGACGGTCGCATCGTCGAGACTGGCGCCCCAGGGGAAATTTTCAGCGCCCCGCGCAACACCTACACCAAGGCACTGATCGCCGCCGTGCCACGTCCTGACCGCTGGATGGGCGTTCCGCCGCCTGCCGTCGATGCGGTACCGGTTCTCGCGGCAGACCGGATCGGCGTCCTCTATGGCGCACCCTCTCGCCTCGCCCAACGGCTCGGCATCAAAGGACGGCCCCATTGGGGCGCCCGCAACGTCAGCCTTTCTGTGCGACCGGGCGAACTTTTGGGCATTGTGGGCGAAAGCGGCTCTGGCAAATCAACCATCGCCAAAGTCCTTGCCGGTCTCATCGATTTTGGTGGGGGCGTCTCCTTTGAAGGCCGCGACTTTAGAAAACGCAAAGACTTCGACAGCGCCTATCGCCGGGCGGTTCAGATCGTCTTCCAGCACCCGGATGCATCGCTCAACCCGCGCCAAACCATCGGCCGCATCCTTGCCCGGCCGCTGATCATTTACGGCCTTGCGCCTCGCGCCGAGCGCCCCGCCCGGGTGCGCGCCCTCCTGGAGCGGGTCCGCTTGCCAGCGGAATTTGCCGAGCGCTATCCGCACCAGCTTTCGGGCGGTGAGAAGCAGCGGGTTGCCATTGCCCGGGCCTTCGCGGCTGAGCCGGAGCTCGTGATCTGCGATGAAATCACCGCCGCCCTTGACGTTTCGGTGCAGGCAAGCGTTGCGGAGCTACTGATGGACCTTCAGCGCGAAACCGGCACCGCCTGCCTTTTCATCACCCATGACCTCAACCTCGTGCGGCAACTCGCGCACAGGATCGCGGTGATGCAGGACGGGCTGCTGGTGGATATCTTCGACCGCAACGGCGCCGAAGACCCAGACCGCGCCCAATACACCCGCGCGCTCCTCGACGCTGTTCCCAAACCCGCCGGTGTCAAACCACCAACCCCGTTCGAGGCTACCTTATGAGCGAAAAAGCCCTCGCCCTTGCCGGCGCCATCGACGAAGCCGCCTGCCTCAATTCCCTTTCCGAAATGGTCCGGCACAAAAGCTATTCTGAAACGCCGGGGGAGCGGGTTCTCGCCGAACGCATGGTCGAGATCATGAGCGATATGGGGCTTGAAGCGTTTCTTCAGCCGGTTCCGGGGAACCGCGTCAACGCCATCGGCATCTGGCGCGGCACCGGCGGCGGAAAGAGCCTTTTGTTCAACGGGCACCTCGACACCAATCCTGTCTCCGAAGGGTGGACGGTGGATCCGTGGGGTGGGCTTGTGGACGAAGACTTCATCTACGGGATCGGCGTATCGAACATGAAGGCGGGTGTTGCCGCTTCGCTCTGCGCCGTGCGCACGCTGATTAAGCGTGGCGCGCGCCTCAAGGGTGACGTCATCCTCACCTATGTGGTGGGTGAACTTCAGGGTGGCGTCGGGACGCTTGCCGCTGTCCAGCAAGGAACGAAGGCGGACTACTTCGTCAATTCTGAGCCGACGGACCTTCAGGCCGTCACCATGCATGCCGAGGCATTTGTCTTTGTGATCGAGCTAACCGGCATTACGCGCCATATGTCCAAGCGGGAGTAGGCCGTCGACGCCATCCGCGCTGCATGCGATCTCGTGCCTATGCTCACGGACCTTACCTTTTCCGATGCACCGACCGATGAGCACCGCAGCATCAACCGCGTCCACGTGGGCACCATCCGCGGCGCTCTGGGTCAAAACTTTGAGGATTGGCGACCACCCCAAGTCGCTGATTTTGTGCGCCTCACCGGGTCAGGGCGCATTGGGCCTGGTCAGAGTCAGGACCATGCGCTCAAGGATCTACGTACGGTTCTAAGCGCCCTTGAGGCAAAGTGGCCCGGCCTGAAGACGAGAGTGGAGATCGAGGCGCGCGACGGAAAGCCAACCATGCCCGCCTTCGAGGTGCCTAAGGATGCCACCATCGTCAAATCACTCAACCGCGCGTACAGCGCTATTCGCGGTGAGCCTCAGCCCACCGGCGCCATCACACCCCCCGGATACTACGGAACGGACGCCGGCCACCTTTACGCGGTTGGGGGTATGGAAGGTGTCGTGTGCGGGCCGGGTGGGCGATACAATACCATGCCCGACGAGCGCGTTGATCGCATCGATTACTTGGATATGGCTCGTATTTATATCATTGTAATGTGTGATATCTGTAGAATAGAATAGTATGGTCCACGCCTCTTAACGCAAGTTTCGATTTGCAGCCAGACTAACGGGTGATCAATGGCCTTAGCGGTCATTGATCCGCCTGGGATGGCTTTGGGCAATTCGCCGCTATCCGCGGCGCACCAGCAAGCGGAAACCGCTTGACGCCCGTGCGGCCACGTTGTCTAGCATCGTCAACCGTGCCCAACGTTGATCAGGAACCCATGCGACGGCATCATTTCATTTCCGGTCTGCCGCGGTCCGGCTCCACCCTCACGGCCGCGATCCTTCGACAGAACCCAAAATTCCATGCAGGCATGTCGAGTCCCATCGCCTCGTTGTTCGAAGGGATGATTGCCCAGGTTTCTGCCGGAACCGAACTTTCGAGCACAGTCACCAGCGAACAACGGGCTCGGCTTCTGCGCGGTCTCTTTGACAGTTACTATGCCAACCGCGAAGAAGATATCATCTTTGACACCAACCGTGCATGGACGGCAAAGCTTCCAGCGTTGATGGAAGTATTTCCGGATGCGAAGGTCATTTGTCTGGTCCGCGACATCTCTTGGATCATGGATTCCATGGAACGTCAGTTTCGCCAGAATCCGTTCGAGCACACGCGTCTTTTCAATAGCCCCAACGAGAGGGCGACGGTGTATACCCGCGTAGAGGCCCTGGCTGGAGCAAACCGTCTTGTCGGGTTCCCGTGGCATGCGCTGCGGGAGGGTTGTTACTCGGAGTTTGCAGATCGGATCGTCATCGTCGAATACGATCTTTTGGTCGCCCGTCCGGCGGAAGTTTTTAAACTCATCTATGAGTTTTTGGGTGAGCCACTCTTTGAGCATGATTTTGAGGCGGTCGAGTACGACGCGCCAGACTTTGACGCACAGCTCGGATTGGATGGCCTCCACCGCGTACACGCCCAGGTGTCGCCGCGACCCCGTGCAACGGTGCTTCCACCGGATCTCTTCGAGCGCTATGCCAAGCTCGCATTCTGGAGGACCCTGAACCAGTCCACCGCTTTCCGCATCGTTACCAAAGCCGATGAAGAACAGTCTCAGGAGATGCCGAAGGCATAAAAAACGCTGATTTTCAGCACTGAACTTAACGCCTAAATCGTGGAATCTGAGGCGAGCCGAAACATAAAAAATCAGTCCTCAAATGATGATCGAGTGTATTTGGTTGTCTAATACTTATTTGTTCTTGCGGTTTGCGCTTGGCAGCTGAGGTTATCTGAAAAAGAAGCTCTTGCTATCGGTCCATTCAATTCCGGCGCAAAAATCCCCGGTCCAAACCATGCATTGGGAATGATCAGAGGTGAGGCTCACTCTACAGTCCGGAGTGCATCGATTGGGTGAACGGTGCGTGGTGTCACTGGAAAGAACTACAAAAATTCCGAATGCCCTAGCGGCTAGGCAAGCAAGAAGTGAAAGTCGAGCTGTTACGGAAGCAATGAGATTTTCGCCCGTCTGTGACCTGGGTTGAGGGGACGCAAAGCGCCGACGGTTTTTGGGGCTCGCGTCCTTTTTCGGAGTGCTGTGAGTGCGCGCTCCAGAGCATCCCATGATCGAGAATCCCGTGCAGGTGCAGACTGGCCATAGCGTGCCGCGCCAAGAGACAGCAACGCTGTCTTGACGGTGTCATCCTGGAGCGGATCGGAACCTCCTGCGCGCTCCCACCAAACCTCTAGCGCGGAGGCCAACACTACGTAATCGCGTTGGTTCAAGGTTCTTTTGAGCTGACGCCATGCGAAGCCCTCCGAGGCCCGGTGGGTTTCGCGAAACACAGAAATCCGCCCCCGTATCGCCGGAATTGTTAGGCGCAAGAGGAAAGCGGCGGTGGCGGCCAGAACGAAGGCGGCGATAACAAGGGCGGCGATGGAGCGCCAATCGCGCGCTGTGGTTTGCGTGGCGGGCGGGCCTTCCACGGAAAACTCCAGACCATCCACCCGGGCGGTTTTGACCGTCTTGTCATCGATGTCGAACCATTTGAGCGTGATTTCCGGCACGACACCTCCACCACCGCCCTCGGCCACGTAGCTCACACGCTCGACGCGCGTTCCGGTCAGAAGGCCCCGCGCGTCGTGCTGGTTTAGGATGGGCTCATCTGGGTAGGCAGCAACGCCTGAAAGGTTTGGTTGGGGTTGGAGGCGCGGGAGAAACATCGGCGAAGCGCCTTCGATGGAAGCCGTTATGGTCCGTGTGACGCTGTCGCCGGGGACCATGTCGACGGGTTTTCCTTCGATCTCCTGCGTGAGCGTCAAATCGTTCGCCGCTATGAACGGGTCAAGACTTTCGGCACCCTCCGGAATCATGCCGGTAAAGGCGATGGGTTGGGTGGTGAGTGTCGTCTTGTTTTCCGCCCCGGATGTCGGGTCTCTCCAGGTCACGATGACCTGTTGCGGCTGGATGGAAAACTGCCCCGGCACCATGGGAGAAACCCGGAAGTTCCGCGTTAGTCCGGACCAGGTCTCTCCGTCGATGCGTTCCGACGTGGGGTTCGTGGACCGCTCCGGCAGACGCACGAGAAGATTGGCCGCCTCAAGGGTCGGCCAGACGGGAGGCTTGGGCATGAACGTCGGGACAAGCACCGTCATCCGCAGGCTGAGGGATTGACCGGGAATGGCTTCGGTCTCAGGGAACTCGACCCGAAGCAAGGGCACCAAGGGAACCTTTTCGGCGTCGGTGTCCTGCGCCTCTGGCAGAACCGGCGCGGCAAATACGAGGAGGGCAAGGAAGGCAGCGGAGCGCATCATTGAGTTTCTCCCCGCGGTTGCGGGCTTTCCTCAGATGGTGGCGCCGTCATCCCCCGGCTACTTTCCGAAGTTCGTCCGGCCTGCGCCTCGTTGGTGCTGCGTGCGTCCTCCAGAGCGAAGCGGATCCGCAGAAAGTCTTCGGTTCGCGTGTCCACCGTGTTCATCCACTGGTCGGCAGTGAGGAGGGCGTTCCCTGTTTCGTCTTGTGGCACGTCCATTTGCGTGTCGGCGCCGGCACCGCTCTCGTTGTCGAACACCACTTCGTCCGCGCCGATGCCGGCCTCTTCTCCAGTGTCAGATTGGGTTCGCACCCGTTCGATGTAGTCGACGATCTTTCGGGCTTGTTCCAGGTTTTGCGCCGCGCCGGGGTAGTCGGGGTCCCGTTCCAGCGCCGTCTGAAAACTGCGAACCCCTTCGCGATAGCCCCGTGACTTGATGTGCGCCATTCCTTGAATGAACGCCGCCTCGGCGGTGTCCAAGCGGTTCAAGACCCCAACGGCGGCTTCATACTGGCCATCACGGTAAAGGGCGTAGCCGCGCCAGAGCGGGTCGACAAACAGCTCGGCCGCACGTTTGAACTTTCGATCCTCCACGGCGAGCCGGCCTTGTTGGTCGGGGGTGAAGAACCAATCGGCAATACCGTCCGCCTGCGCAGGGCCGGGCATGGCAAGGGGAACCGCAAGCCCAGCAATGATGGCCCAACGCATGGTCCATCCGCGGCGGAACCAGAAGAGAAGGAGAATTGCAGCCGGCCAAGCCAACCAATGGGCGCGGTCGTTCCAGGGTTGGTCGGCATCGTTGAGCTGCGCACGGCGGTAGGCAGCATTGAGGAGAGCGTCGATCCTGCGAATGTCCGCAGCGTCAGGGGTAGCGGGGATCACGGTTCCCTTGATGGCGTCGAGCCCACGGTCGCGGGTGCCTTCGGGGAGCACCGCGAGCACCGCAATGGGATAGGCACTGCGATCAAGGGCCGGCACGTCTACAGGGTCGATGGCGTCGGTCACGAACAAGATGCCGCCAGGCGACGACTCCTGAGCCAAAAGGGTTTCGGCGAGCGCCAGTGCGTCGGCTGCGACAGCACCTTCGCGTGGCATGATTTCTGGCGTGAGGCCCTCCAAGTAGGGCACCATCACCTGCGCATCTTCCGTCATGGGTAAAACCCCGTGGGCGCTGCCAGCGTAGGCCACCAGCGCAGTGCGCGCACCAGCGCGCAGATCCAGAAAGTCGCGAATCTTCTGCTTGCCGCGCTCCAAGCGCGATGGGGGAACGTCGCCATTTTCCATGGACGGCGTGACGGAAAACACCACCACGGCCGGAGCCGATTGGGCCGCGAATGGGTCCGCCTCTCGGGACCAGGTCGGTCCAGCCGCCCCCAGGGTGCCGAGGACGAGAACCAGCGCAACGCCATCGATGGGTCGAACGCGCCGCCGCTGGCCTTGGCCGACCGTGAGCGCCGCACGCAGATGTGGGGCGATGGCGGCAGCCCCGACGTCGCGTGTGCGCCCTGCGCGCCGCACTGCCCACCAAAGGCCGGCGATCACGGGGAGGAGCAGCAAAAACCAAGGACGCAGAAAGTGGAATGCCTCGGCGAAGAAGCTGAGCTCGCTCATGCCGTTGTCTCGCGCTGCGCGATCACACCGGGGCGTTTGCGTCGATGCCGCTTTGCACCGAGGTAGAGCAGAGCGGCGGTGGCGGTTCCCAGGAGGGTTGCAAGGGCAAGGGGCACCCATGCCAGCGATTGGCGCGGGCGATAGGAAAGTGTTTCCACTTCGCGTGGCGCAAGGGCGTCAATGCGATCGTAGACCGCCTCAAGGGCACCTTCATCTTCAGCGAAGAAGTATTCGCCACCGGTGCGGCTCGCGATGATCTGTAGTGTGGCAAGATCGACGCGGGCTTCGCCGGTAGCATCGGGATCACCGACGCCGATGGTGAAAACCTCGACCCCACGGTCTGCGGCAATCTCGGCGGCGTTCACCGGGCTCATGCGGCTTGCGGTGTCGGACCCGTCCGAGAGCAGGATGAGGAGGCGTTGGTCGATGTCGCTGGCCTCAAAGGTGCGTATGGCAAGGCCGATGGAATCGCCGAGCGCGGTGTGCGGGCCGGCCATGCCGACCTCGGTGCGGTCAAGGAGTTCGGAGATGGTGGAAAGGTCATCCGTGAGCGGCGTCTGAAGGTATGCGGCCGAGCCGAAGACGATGAGCGCCATACGGTCTCCGTCCCGCCCTTCCACGAACGCTTTGACCACATCGCGCACGGCCGCAAGGCGCTGTTTGCGCTCGCCTTCCGGTGTCAGGAAGTCTTTCGTGTCCATGGAGCCGGAAATATCGATGGCGAGCACGACGTCCCGCGCGGCCTTTTCCATGAGCACGGGTGCGCCAACCCGCTCGGGCTCCGTAAGGGCCAAGACGATGAGCACCCAGCACAGACTTGCCGCCACCATGGAAATCCGTGGGCGCGACAGCACGATCGCGCCAGGGCGCGGCGTTGCGCCTGCCGCTTCAGCCATGCGCCGGAAGAACGGAAAGCGCAACGCTGCTTCGCGTTCCCGGTGCGGCGGCAGGAAGCGCCAAACGAGAAGAGGCAGCGGCAACAAAAGAAGCAACCAGGGGGCGGCGAGCGATATCACGCGTCCGCCTCCTTCAGGGTACGCCCGCGCTGCGAACGCTCGGATGCCCGATGGGTTCGCAACCAACCCTCCGCAGCCTTCCTGAGCTGTGGGGACGGGGGCGCGGCCTCGTTGCGGTAGGGTGCAAGGTACATTTCCTTGCCGGCGATGGCGGGGAAGTCATCGCTGCCCGTGCGATCGAGAAACGCGATCCACTCTGTGCCGACGAGGTTCGCCACATCCGGTCGTGGATAGGCTGTGAGTGCTGCCTGGCGGACGATTTGCGCAATGTCTGACGAGGTTTGCGCGCGCAGAACCGCGTCGAGGGCTGCTCGGCGGTACGCATTGGCGCGACGGTGCGCGGCGTAGCGATGGACCACCCAACCGATGAGACAAATTGCAAGGATCGCAAGCGCAGCCCACCCCCATGTCTGCGGCGTGAGCGGGATGGGTGCAGGCGGGGGTGGTTCGATCAGACCGCCGATGAGATCGACGAGATTTTCCGGTGGCGCGTCGGCCGCCATTGCTGCGCCGTCTTCGTTCATCTTGGCGGCAGGCCCATCAGGCGTCGCATCTGCAGCAGTGTTTCCTCGCCGGCGGAAAGGGGCAGAATCGGGACACCGAAGCGCCGTTGCCAGTCGAGCACCTGCGCAAGGCGCCCCTTTGCCAGCAACGCGGCGAGCCCGCGGCGGGGGCCGGGGGCGTCGGTGTCGATGTCGGCTTGTAGTTCCCCGTCCGAGACGACGACGCGCATTCCTTTCGGAAGGTCTGCTGCCATCGGGTCAGTTACGGTCACAAGGATAAGGTCGTTACGCCTTCCAAGACCAGAGACGACGCGTTCGGTTTCATCATCGATACCGTCAAAGTCACTGAGCACGATGATGAGGTGATTGCGTGGTGCGATCCGGGCCACCGCCCGCAAAACCCGAGTAAGACCAATGGGATCGACCGCGGGTGCATCGGCGCGGAGACGTCCGTTGGCATCGCTGAGGGCGGTCAGGAAGCGATTCAATGCAGGTCGGCTACGCTGGGGGCGAATTTCTGCGAGGGTGGCGTCGCCGAACACGATACCTCCCACGCGGTCACCCTGCGCCAGAATTCGGAATGCGGCGAATGCAGCCGCCTCCGCCGCGGTGACCGATTTCATGTGGAGCGTTGAGCCGAAGAACATGCTCATGCGCTGATCCACCACGATGAGGGCTGGCCGGTCGCGTTCTTCGGTCATGACGCGCACATGGGGCCGGCCGGTGCGCGCAGTCACCTTCCAGTCAATCGCGCGAATATCGTCGCCGGGAAGATAGTCCCGCAACTCCTCAAAATTGAGCCCTCGACCGCGCAACCGTGATGCGTGGCGGCCGTTAAGGACCGAGCGGGCCGGTTGACGTGGCAAAAAGCTGAGGCCGCGCGCCTGTCCTTCCAGTGCCCTTAGGTGCTCCAACGTGACGCTGACGCGTGGGTCTACCGTTGGTCCAGGTGTCGCAGCGGGCGCTGTGCCTGTGCGCAGGCGGGCGGGCAGGGCGGCCTGCGCCATCTGGTCAGGCCTCCTGCCGCGATGTTCCCTCGGTGGAGCCCATGATCATGGCAGGGCCACCTGACGCACGATTTCGGCCGTTACGGCGTCCGCCGAAATGCCCTCACCCTGGGCCTCGTAGGTAAGGCCCAGCCGGTGCCGCATCACGTCCGCGATGATGGCGCGTACGTCTTGCGGATCCACATAGTCGCGGCC
>JBCCYN010000003.1:0-74310 GCA_039189655.1 Pseudomonadota bacterium
ACAAGCCTTCGCGGAGGTTCCGTTGCCGCGCCTTGCGCCCGAGCGCGGGACGATCCTCGCGGGCCTCTCGGCACAACGCATGGTGGACCTGCCCGTCCTGACGCCCCGGGAAGCGATTCGGCGTGAGGCGACGGTCGATGTGAGCCTAGCGGTGGCGCAGCTTTACGAAGGTCGCGGATTTGAGCCCATCTGGACCGAGCGGCGCGCCAAGGCCCTTCGGTCGCGGCTCGCCGACGCGGATCTCGATGGATTTGACCCGGCCGACTATGCCGTGCAGCGCGGCGATCTGTCGGACGCTGCGTTCGACCTAGCCCTCACTGAGGCGGCGCTGCGCTACGCCCATCACGCCATGTCAGGAAGAGTGGTGCCGCGGTCCATTTCCCCGATCATGACCATCGATCCACCACAACTTGACGAGTTGCGTTTCCTGCGGCGTCTGGCGCGAAGCCGCGACGTGGCTGCTGTCCTTGACGAACTCCACCCGCAGCACCCTCAATTCCAGGCGCTTCGTGGAAAGTTGGCGCAGGCCCTTGACCGGGGCGAAGACCAGCGCGTGCCGGTGGGCGCAGGAAAGAGCCTGCGTCGGGGTTCTAAAGGCCCGCGAATTGCCGCCTTACGCAGCCGGCTCAATGCCACGGTGCGGCGCGGCACCGATCCCACACGATTTGATGAGCGCCTCGATCGCGCGGTGCGAGCCTTTCAGACGGAGCACGGCCTTCGGGCTGACGGGATCGTCGGCCCCCGCACCATCTCGGTGCTCGACAATGGTGTAGGGGAAGATCCCAGCGCGGAAATCATCTCGAACATGGAGCGCTGGCGCTGGCTGCCCCGTGAACTGGGCGATCGCCACGTGGTGGTGAACGTGCCCGCCTACCGCGTCCGGGTCGCCAAGCACGGAGGCACGGCCTACGAAGGCCGCGTGATCGTCGGAAAGCCGGGGAACCCGACCCCCATATTCTCTGACGAGATCGAGCACATTGTGGTCAATCCCTATTGGAATGTGCCGTTCTCCATTGCGTCCAAGGAAATGTTGGGGGGCATTCAAAAGAACCCGGCCGGGTACTTTTCGCGGCGGGGATACGAGGTGGTCCATCGGGGCCGGGTGGTCAGTCCATCGTCGATTTCGTGGAACAGGGGCACGCTTCGCAACGTTCGAATTCGCCAAAGACCGGGGCGGGGCAACGCCCTTGGCGCGGTGAAATTCATGTTTCCCAACAAGCACGCCGTCTACCTCCACGACACACCCACGAAGCATCTGTTTAAGCGCGCCCGCCGCGCGTACTCCCACGGCTGCGTGCGGGTCGATCAGCCCTTCGAGTTTGCCGACGCGCTGTTAGAGGGGGAGGCGGACCTATCGGGGGGGAAGCTCAAAGGCCTGGTGGGTCGGGGCAATCGCCATCTCAAGCTCGATGCCCATATTCCGGTGCACCTCACCTACTTCACCCGAGAGGTTGCTGCGGACGGCTCGCTGGTGCAGTTCGCAGACGTCTACGGCTATGACCGCCGCACCCGGCGTGCGCTGGGCCTTTAGAGCGCGTTTCAGCCACATGGAATCATGTTGCGACCTGAACCGCGCGGAAAGACAAGATCTTAGAGCAGGTCATGCGATCGCATGATCGTGTGACCTGCTCTGGCGCGCCGGGGCCCAAAGCCACAGACCAGCCAAACATTCAGCCGGGCCGCAACGAGCGGAAAGGGCACATCGCAGGTGTTGCATCGATGACACAGCTGGGGGAGGCCCTCCGCGCGCTCTTTTTTGTCTGTCTGTTATCGGTTAAGGCTCGGGCAAGAGTCTGCTTGTAGACAGCGGCAGTGCGTCCATGAATCGACGTGCCCTGGCCATGGGTTCGACAGGGGGCGGCTTGTTGGAATTAGTTTCGTCCCCTGGGCAATTTTTCGCGCGGTCCCTGCGTCGCGCGGAGCGTGCGTTTGCGCGCTTTTGTGATTTGGCGAGCGCTTCGTTCGCGCGCATGCGGCGTGCCCGTTTGCCGGGGCAGGCATCCGAGGGCTGGCTTGCCAGGTCGCGAGCCATGGGTGGTCGCGCACAAGCCTACCGATTGCGGTGGTGTTTCCTAGCCATTAGCGCTGCCGCCGCGATGACGATGGCGCTCCCGGTGTCCGACGCGGCTGCCCGGTCGCGGACCCTCGAACTCTACTTCACGCACACCAAAGAGAAGATCAAAGTCGTCTACAAGCGCAACGGTCGCTACGTGCCGTCCGGCCTGCGGGACCTCAATAGCTTCTTGCGCGACTGGCGGCGCAACGAATCCACCAAGATGGATCCGGAACTCTTCGACCTTCTCTGGGAGGTACAGCAGGAGGTGGGTGGCAAGACCATCCACGTGGTATCGGCTTACCGATCGCCGGCCACCAATTCCATGCTTCGCCGGCGTTCGCGCGGTGTGGCTCGCAATTCCCAGCACATGGTCGGGAAGGCCATGGATTTTTTCATTCCAGGCGCAAAGCTCGCCAAGGTGCGTGCCGCCGGGATGCGTCGCCAGGTGGGTGGGGTCGGCTACTATCCCCGCTCCGGTAGTCCCTTCGTTCACTTCGACACTGGGCGGGTGAGAAGCTGGCCGCGCATGTCCCGTTCCCAGCTGGCGCGCCTTTTCCCCAACGGGAAAACGCTGCACCTGCCTTCCAACGGCAAGCCTTTGAAAGGGTATGCCGCGGCCCAGAAGGCTGAGAAAGCCGGCAAGCTCGCCTCGCTGAGCAACCGCGGCGGCGGGCGCTCGCTGTTCGGATTTGGCGGGTCCGGACGCGCGGTGGCGGCCGCCGAAGAGCCGCGTAATAGGGTTTTGAAGCAGAAGACGGTGGCTAAGCCGGCAAAGCCCGAGCCCAAGGACGAGCCCGTTAAGGTCCGCACCGCTTCGCTGGGTCCAGTGGCAACCGGAAACGACGAGGCCAAGGAAGGCGGCGGCTTTTTCCGTCAGCTCCCAGGCGCGTCGTTGGGTGGCCTCATTGGTCGTTTCAGACGCAACGACGATGTGGAAGTGAATGTTACGCCCGTGGCGCTGCCCGATGCGCCGCTCACGTCGGTGGCTGTGGACGGTGCGAGCGGGTCTCCGCCGCAAGACAAGGACGATGCCATCGGACAGCTTCTCACCGACCAGCCCTCCGCGGCGTCGGCACCGGCGCCCGTGCCGCGGCAGGCGCCTCGCGAGCTGCGCGCCCCTGCGAGCGTGCCGGCAGAGGCTGAGGCGCAAGCGCCCTTTGAGGTGGCGGCACTACCGCCGCAGCGCCCTGAAATTTTGGGCATTGCCACCGATGCCGGCACGGATGCTCTGGGTTATGCGGGCGATGGGCGCGATGATCTCGCCGCGGCCTCAGCCCAAACGTCCGCCGCCGCTCTGGTTCCCCGCGGATTGCTTCAACCGGCGGGTGATGCCGTGCGGGAGATCGCTACAGGCCGCTCCACCGACGCTGCCATCGCACCTGCACCCATAAAGAAGGCTGCCCTTTCGCCCTTGCGCGGGGCGAGCCCGCTGCTGATCGCAGACGGCAGAGGCATTAAGGACGGTGCGTTTTCCGAACTCGTCCCGCCGGACCGCGAGAACGCGTCGAAGACCGGAGTTTTGCTCACAAACGGCTTCCTGGGTGCGCCGCGCGGCTTTGCCGCCGACAATGCCTGGCTCGACACCGAGCGTTTCACCGGCGTGCGCATCACCGTCTACGCTCGGCCGCGGAGCTAGGGCATTCATCCGGTCGTGATGGTGTCCCGCTTTTGTGGCGAGGGATTCGATTTTTAGATAGCCCAAGCACTGGCTCCACTCACGGCGCTGCGCTGCCTGCGGCCCAGTAGGCAGCTTGCCACCACGGTGCTCCCCATCGCTCAAGCAACGCGGTAGCCTGACACCACATGACCGGTCATGGTGCCATCACCCCCCGGACTTTCTGGCGAAAGGCCGCAAACCGGCTTTAGCGAAAACGGCAGGCGAACTTTCCCCATGGCGCCCTACGTCCGACAGACGCTGCGCCCCTGCGGCGGCGAGGGAAAGCATCATTCGACCGGTGCGAAACAACGGTCGCCAGGATGATCCGGGAACACCCGAGGGACAGCACGCCGACCTAATCCAATCAGATCCGGCGGCGCCCTGGCCAAAAGAACACTGAGGCTTCCCTCAGCCTTTCGCCGCCGCCAATCGGCGCAGAGTTTAGCCCGTGCTCGGTTGACACGGGGGCTTCGGCACACAATAAAGCTATAAAGAAATCTTTATATGGGGATTTCCGCTGATGTCAGATCGCTCGCTGCCGAAATTTGGCCACGATAGCCTCGTGACCGCATTACGCGCGGCTGGCGAAACCACGCGGCTGCGGATCTTGACCCTCCTCGACGGCACGGAACTCACGGTCAAAGATCTCACCACAATTCTTGGTCAGTCCCAGCCGCGCATCTCCCGTCACCTAAAACTGTTGGCGGACGCGGGCCTGGTCACCCGCTCGACCGAAGGCGCGTGGGCTTACTATCGGTTGGCCGACGGTGAGCATGGCGTTCGCCCGGCCGCGGCAATTTTGGGGTTGCTTGCGACCGACGACACCGTGCGCGACCGCGATCTTGAGCGTCGCGAAGCCACCCGGCGCACCAACGCGGACGCGGCAGCCAACTATTTTGCCGCCAACGCTGCCAGCTGGGATCGGGTCGGTGCCATGCACGTTCCTGACCAGGAAGTGGAGGCGGAGATCGACCGCCTCGTGGGGGCGGCGCCCATTGGAGCCCTCCTCGATGTGGGCACCGGCACGGGAAAAATGTTGCGGCTCCTGGCGAGCCGTGCCCATCGGGCGATCGGTGTCGATGCCAGCGCTGCGATGCTCGCTGTGGCGCGCGCCAACCTTGAGGCGACCGGAATCGCCAACGCACGCGTTGCCCAGGACGACGTTTACGCGTTGACGCAGCCCCGCAATGCTTTCGACCTTGTGGTCATCCACCAAGTTCTTCACTTCCTCGACGATCCGGCCCGGGCGATTGCTGAGGCGGCCCGCACCCTTGCGCCCGGCGGCCGGCTGCTGGTGGTGGATCTCGCCCCCCACGCGCTAGAAGCCCTGCGCACTGAGGCCCAGCATCGAAGGCTCGGGATAGGTCGGGTGGAGATGGCCGAGTGGCTGCGCGCTGCTGAGCTGGAGAGCGCTGCCGTGACCGACCTTTCCGGCGGCAATACCGAGTTGACCGTCACCATTTGGCTTGCCCAAGACCGCCGCGTCATCACCGACGACTTGCGCCAAAGCGAAGGAGCCTTCGCATGACACTTCCTGCTGTTTCATTTGAGTTTTTTCCGCCCAAGAGCGAGGCGATGGAGGCCAACCTATGGTCCACCATTGAGCGTCTTGGCCCCCTCGCGCCGGAGTTCGTGTCGGTGACCTATGGCGCTGGGGGCACAACGCGCGAGCGCACCCACCGCACGGTGAAGCGCATCGTAGATGAAACGCCTTTAAAGCCCGCTGCACACCTCACCTGCGTGGGCGCGCGCCGCGCGGAGATCGACGCGGTGGTCGAGGATTACTGGAACGCGGGCGTCCGCCACATCGTTGCGCTGCGCGGTGACATGCCCGAAGGCCCCGGAACGCCTTACCGCGCCCATCCTGACGGCTACCAGACAAGCGCCGAATTGGTGGCCGGCATCAAGGCGATTGCACCCTTTGAAGTCTCCGTTTCGGCTTATCCAGAGTGCCATCCGGACTCGGCAGATTGGAACGAGGACATCGACAATCTGGCCCGCAAGGTGGATGCGGGTGCCGACCGGGCCATCACGCAGTTTTTCTTCGAAAATTCCCTATTTGACAGCTACCGGGAGCGGGTCGCGAGCCGGGGGATCAGCGTTCCCGTGGTGCCGGGCATTGTCCCCATCCACTCCTTTGCCCAGGTGAAGCGCTTTGCGGGCATGTGCGGTGCTTCGATCCCGCTGGAGCTGGAACATCGCTTTGAGGGGCTCGAAGACGAACCGGAAACCCGCCGCCTGGTGGCGGCCGCCGTCGCCGCGGAGCAGGTCTTTGATCTGATGGAGCGCGGGGTGGACCGTTTCCACTTTTATACGATGAACCGCCACGAACTGGTGTTCGCGCTTTGCCATCTTCTGGGCTTGCGCAGCGACGGTTCCTTCGCGGCTGCCGCATAGCGCGAGGGGCTATTTTAGAATGACCTACGATCTCGCGCGGGAAGCGCAGCGCCGGATTCTCATTATGGACGGTGCCATGGGCACCATGATCCAGGCGGAACGTTTTGGCGAAGACGATTTCGTCGCCGCTGGCCAGGACCGCGCAATTCACACGGATGCGCCCCAGAAGGGCAACAACGACCTTTTGGTGCTTACCCAGCCGGCGACCGTGAAGGAAATCCACTGCGCCTATCTTCGGGCAGGCGCGGATATTGTCGCCACGAACACCTTCTCCTCCACGCGCATTGCCCAGGCGGACTACGCCCTGGAAGACCGCGTATACGATCTCAATTTCGCCGGCGCGCGTTTGGCGCGGGCGGCGGCCGATCAGGTAACCGACGAAACCGGCCTGAAACGCTACGTCGCCGGCGCCATCGGGCCCACCAATCGTACCCTTTCCATTTCACCGGACGTCAACGATCCGGGATTCAGGGCCGTCACCTTCCAGGAAATGGCCGACGCCTACGCCGAAGCCGCCCGCGCCCTCGTCGAAGGGGGGGCGGACGTGATTTTGGTGGAGACCATCTTCGACACGCTCAATGCGAAGGCCGCGATCTTCGGCATTGAGGGTCTCTTCGCGGCCGGTCTGAAGCGCGTTCCGCTGATGATTTCGGGAACCATTACAGACCGCTCGGGTCGGACGTTGTCAGGTCAAACGCCGACCGCATTCTGGAATTCGGTGCGCCATGCGGATCCCTTCTCGGTGGGTCTCAACTGCGCGTTGGGAGCGGCCGAAATGCGCGCGCACGCGGACGAACTGTCTCGGGTCGCAGGGACGCTCATTTGCGTTTATCCCAACGCAGGCCTTCCCAACGAGATGGGCGAATACGACGAGAGCCCGGAATTCATGGCGGGGCAGCTCCGCGGGTTTGGCGAAGCGGGCCTTCTCAACATCGTCGGCGGCTGTTGCGGCACGACCCCAGAACACATCGCAGCGCTGCGCGAGGTGGTGGCCGATATCCCGCCGCGTCGACTGCCCGAGCCGCGCACGGTGATGCAGCTGTCGGGTCTGGAACCCTTCGCGCTCACCAAAGATATTCCGTTCGTCAATGTGGGCGAACGCACGAACGTCACGGGCTCGGCGCGTTTTCGCAAGCTCATCAAGGAAGGCGACTACGCTACCGCGCTGGAGGTGGCTCGCGATCAGGTGGAGAACGGCGCCCAAATCATCGACGTCAACATGGATGAGGGGTTGCTCGATTCCAAAGAGGCGATGGCCACCTTTTTAAAGCTCGTGGCGAGCGAACCCGACATCGCGCGCGTGCCCGTTATGGTGGACAGCTCCAAGTGGGAGGTCATCGAGGAGGGTCTGCGCCAGGTCCAGGGCAAGGCTGTCGTGAATTCCATTTCGCTCAAGGAGGGCGAAGAGCTCTTCCTGGAGCAAGCCTCCCTCGTGCGTCGCTACGGTGCCGCGGTGGTGGTGATGGCCTTTGACGAAGACGGCCAGGCCGACAGTTTTGAGCGCAAAACGCAGATTTGCGCGCGCTCCTACAAACTCCTTACGCAAACGGCCGGCATCGCGCCGGAAGACATCATCTTCGATCCCAATATCTTTGCCGTTGCGACGGGTATTGAAGAGCACAACGACTACGGTGTCGCGTTTATCGAAGCCACGCGTTGGATCCGGGAGCACTGTCCTGGCGCCCATGTCTCCGGCGGAGTGTCGAACCTTTCCTTCTCGTTCCGCGGCAACAATCAAGTGCGCGAGGCGATGCACTCCGTGTTCCTTTACCATGCCATCAAGGCGGGCATGGACATGGGGATCGTCAACGCCGGACAGCTCGCCGTATACGACGATCTGGACAGCGAGCTTCGCGAGCTTTGCGAGGATGTGGTCCTCAACCGTCGATCCGACGCCACGGAACGTCTGCTTGATGCTGCCGATCGCTGGAAGGGCGGCGAGGGCGCCAAACGCAAGACCGACCTCACGTGGCGGGAAGAACCGGTGCGCTCGCGCCTGCGCCATGCCCTCGTGCACGGGATCACCGAGTTCATCGAGGCCGACGTGGAAGAAGCGCGCCAGGCGGCAAGCCGTCCCCTGGAGGTGATCGAAGGGCCGTTGATGGACGGCATGAACGTGGTTGGCGATCTGTTTGGTGCGGGAAAGATGTTCCTGCCCCAGGTGGTGAAGTCGGCCCGGGTCATGAAACAGGCGGTGGCCTACCTTCTGCCGTTCATGGAGGCCGAAAAGGAAGGCAATGCCCGTTCGGTGGCGGGAAAAGTGCTCCTTGCCACTGTGAAGGGAGACGTCCACGACATCGGCAAAAACATCGTTGGCGTCGTCCTTCAGTGCAACAACTATGATGTCATTGACCTTGGCGTGATGGTTCCCGCCACCACCATCTTAGAAACCGCGCAGAAGGAGGAGGTTGATATCATAGGCCTTTCCGGGCTCATCACACCGTCCCTCGATGAGATGTGTCACGTGGCCGCCGAGATGGAACGCACCGGCTTTGACCGCCCGCTTTTGATTGGCGGTGCCACGACCTCAAAGATCCATACAGCGGTCAAAATCCATCCCAACTACAAGGCCGGGCAAACGGTCTACGTCACCGATGCGTCCCGCGCGGTGGGGGTTTGTTCACGGCTGATGGGCGACCGCGCCGCCTACCAGTCCGAGGTGGCTGCCGAATATAAAAGCGTGGCGGAGCGCTACCTGCGCGGCCAGACCGAAAAGAAGCGCCTTTCCATTGCCGAGGCGAGGGGCAATCGGTTCGCCATCGATTGGGCCAACTACGCACCGCCGGCGCCTAAAGCCATCGGGCTTCGGTCCATCTCAGTGCCGCTCGCCACTTTGGTTCCCTACATTGACTGGACGCCGTTCTTCTCGGCCTGGGAGATCAAGGGCGCTTATCCGCGGGTGCTCGATGACAAGCGCTACGGCGAGGCAGCGCGCTCCCTCTTCAGCGATGCGAAGGCGATGCTGGACGACATGGTGCGGGGCGAGTGGCTTGAAGCCAAAGGGGTTTTAGGTCTTTGGCGCGCCCAATCCGACGGCGACGACATTGTGCTTTACGGCGGTGACGGGGCGGAACTCACACGCTTTCATACCCTTCGACAGCAAATCGCTCGCGCCGGTGACCGGGCAAATGTGGCGCTTTCGGACTTCATCGCACCCATTGGCGGGCCTGACGACTTCTTGGGCGGGTTCTGTGTGACTGCCGGCATCGGTGAACAGGAGGTGGCGGCGCGCTTCGACGCTGCCGGAGATGACTACGGCAAAATCCTTTGCCAATCGTTGTCCGATAGGCTTGCCGAAGCGTTCGCGGAATACGCTCACCTCATCGTGCGGCGCGAGTTTTGGGGCTACGGGGCTAACGAAAACCTCAGCTGCGAGGAACTTATCGCCGAGCACTACGCCGGTATTCGTCCCGCGCCTGGCTACCCCGCCCAACCCGATCATACAGAAAAACGCACTTTGTTTTCCCTCCTGGAAGCGGAGGAACGCACCGGGGTCGCGCTCACAGAGAGCTGCGCCATGTGGCCGGCCTCATCCGTTTCGGGCCTTTACTTCTCCCACCATGACAGTTTCTATTTCGGCATAGGCAAAATAGAGCGCGATCAGGTGGAGGATTACGCAAGGCGCAAGGGTTGGGATGTGGCGGAGGCGGAGCGCTGGCTGGCGCCAATCCTCAACTACCAGCCATCGGCGCTCTTGGAGGCTGCCTGAGGCGCGCCGGAAAGGATTTTTGTGCGCCTCGCAATAGTTGCCGCGACACTTTCATTCGCCCTCGCCGCACCAAATCCGGTGAGCGCTCAGACCTCCTGCGGACAGTATAACTTCGCAGTCCCTTTTGCGGCTGCATTTCTTGCCGGCGAGCCCTTCGAAGAGGCGTCTAAGGCGGCCGAGACCATCACCACCATTGCCGATGGCGCATGCCACCAGGACGCCCTTTTGAAAGCGCTGAAGCCGCAGCTGGGCGAGGTGGTGGGTTATAAGGCCGCTGCTACATCGGAGGGCGCGCAAAAACAGTTGGGCCTAGACGGGCCGGTGTTGGGGATTTTCCTAGAAAAAATGCTCCTCGACAGTGGCGCTACCGTGAAGGTGGACGATGGGGCGCGGCTCATTTTCGAGCTTGATCTCCTGGTACGGGTGGCCGATCCGGCGCTGGGCGAGGCACAAACGCGGGAAGAAGCCCTTGCTGGGATCGACGCCGTGATCCCATTCATTGAACTGGGCGACCTGATGGCGGCCAAAGGGGCTGCGATCACCGGTCCGCTGGTTCAGGCGATGAACGCTGGGGCCCGGTTCGGCATCGTCGGTGAACCCATCGCCACGACGGGCATGACGGCGGAAAGCCTAGCCGGTTCGAGCGGGCAGCTCTTGCTGGACGGAGCGGTGGTCGCCGAAGCGCCCGCAACGGCGCTCCTCGGTCACCCCCTGGACGCGGTGCTTTGGGTTGCTCAGGCCACAAACTCGCGCGGTATGGCGCTCAAAAAAGGCGATGTTCTAAGCCTCGGTTCCCTTGGGCGCTTTCAGCTCGCCGCGCCGGGCGTGGTGGATGCAACCTATGAATTTGGTGACCTGAAAGGGGCCGCGAACGTTACGCTGGAGTAGTGGCTTCGTTTTCGCCGCCGGCCCCGGCCCCCGCCCCCGCGCCTTCACCTGGACCTGCGGGACGCTCATAGCCGATCTCGTTGTAGAGGAACCATTCGGCCTGGATGAGCCGCTGCCGGGCGTCTTCATCGAGCCGCAATGGTATGGCCGGCGATGTGTTGGTGGGTTGTGAAGCGAGCAAATCGTCCGTGGCGGCATCGACGTCGATGAGAAACGGTCTTAGCGGACCTCGGCAAAGCTCCATAAGGTCTTCTGAGAGCCGTTCCTGACGCACGAAAGCGCGCGGGAGTTTTCGCCTTCGATAGATTCGCACGACGTCTTGGCGGGTCTGCATCCTCCTCATCAGTCCCTTTGGCTTTGGGAGTGCGAGCGATAGGAACCGAAAGGTTTGAAAGCCATAGACCTCCGCGTTTTCACGACAGAACATGTATCCCAACAGTTCGGCATTTTCCGGCGCTAGAACGAAACGCAACCAGTCCGAAAAGAGTTCGCCATTCCCTGCGTAGAGGCGATCGACTTCAGGGTTCTGTCGCACGAGTTCGGCGAACCGTCCGCGGCGCTTTCTCCCGAACCTGTAAAGGCTGCCATATTGGGATAGGGGATTTCTAACAGAGATAAAGTAAAACTTACTTTCTGCCGTTACGTTTTCTTTGATGCTACCATGCCTGATGGTTTGGCCTGCCGGTAGCTTTATATGTTTTCGCAGAAAAGCACCGATGAAGGTTGAACCGGTCTTCTGCACATCAAGGTAACAAAAGGGCCCGAAATCTAGCACCGCGCCCCCTCTTCAGATGCGCCGAAGTGCGACCTTGGTGATGCGATGTTCAGAGTCTTTGGCCAGCACAAGGTCGGCGCGAAGCTTCGTGGGCCCCACATTCTCCCGCAGGTTTTTGAGGTTTATACTCTGCCAAAGTCCAAGCGCGGTGTTTTCGGCTTCGCCGTCCGAGAGGTGGGCGAACTTATGAAAGTATGAGCGAGGATCGGTAAAGCGACGCTGCTGCAGGCGCTTGAAACGGGTAATGTACCAGCGCTCCAAATCATCTTCGGCCGCGTCCAGATAGATGGAGAAATCAAAGAAGTCCGAAACGAACGGCACGCGGGGCCGCTCGAAGGACAGCCGGGTTGTCTGGAGGACGTTAAGGCCTTCCACGATGAGGATGTCCGGCTGATCGATGGTGAGGAGTTTGCCGGGCACCCGATCGTAGGTGAGGTGGGAGTAGACCGGGGCGGTCACGCACGGCTCGCCGGCTTTGATGTCCCGCAGGAATTTTATGAGGGCGTGGACGTCGTAGCTCTCCGGAAAACCCTTTCGGTTCATGATCCCTTGGGATTCCAGATGAGCGTTGGGCCACAAAAAGCCGTCGGTGGTGACAAGATCCACCTTTGGCTGGTTCGGCCAGCGTCGGATCAGCTCCTGGAGAAGTTTCGCCGTGGTGGTCTTGCCCACCGCGACCGAGCCGGCGATGCCGATGATGAAGGGAACAGCCGCATCGTCGCGGCCAAGAAAGTTGTGCGTCGCCTGGTGAAGATTTTGGGTGGCCGACACGTAGTAGGTGAGGAGGCGCGATACAGGCAGGTAGATGGTCTCCACCTGCTCCGGCTCCACGCGGTCGTTAAAGCCCTGGAGGGCGACGACTTCGTCCACCGACAGGGGCATGGGCTGATCGGCACGCAGCTCTGCCCAATCGATTTCCGAGAAGACGTGGAATGGGCCGAAATCATCTGGGGCGCCGGGCGGCGCGCCCGTTCCGTCAAGCCGGGCGTCCATGGTATTTCCTGCTTCGTGGTGTCATGGCCTAAGGGGGCGGCTCGCCTTCTCCTCAAGTCCGGATTGCCCGGTGCGTTGCGACAGTTCTGCGAACACATCTGCCCACGTGAGGCCGCTCACTGCAAGAAGCACGGTAAGGTGAAAGACCACATCGGCGGCTTCTGCGTTAAGCGCTGATTTTTCGCCCTTTACAGCAGCGATGACCGTCTCGACGGCTTCTTCGCCAAATTTTTCCGCGCATTTGTCGACGCCTTTGGCCGCCAGCTCCCGGGTGTAGGATTTTGCGGCCTCGTTTTTCAGGCGGTCGTGCACGATGGCTTCAAGGGCTTCCACGGAAAAGTCAGCCATGGGCCATTTCCTCACCGAGCCCATCGAGGCGGACCGGAATACCGGCCCTGTGCATGTGGGTCTTCGCGTCGGCTATGGTGAAGGTGCCGAAGTGGAAAATGGACGCTGCAAGCACGGCTTCCGCACCCCCCTCCCGCACGGCATCCACCAGATGGTCGAGGGTACCGGCGCCTCCGGACGCGATCACGGGGATGGTCACGGCATCGGCGACGGCGCGGTTGAGGTGATTGTCAAAGCCTTCCTTGGTGCCGTCCGCATCCATGGAGGTGAGGAGGATTTCACCGGCCCCGAACTCGGCCATCTGGCGGGCGAACGCCACGGCATCTATGCCCGTCGGCCGGCGCCCGCCATGGGTGAAAATCTCCCATCGACCCAGCTCCACCCGTTTGGCGTCGATGGCGACGACGATGCATTGGGCGCCGAATTTTTCTGACGCTTTCGCCACGAAGGTGGGCTCGCGCACTGCCGCGGTGTTGATGGACACCTTGTCCGCTCCGGCCAGGAGGAGGGCACGAATGTCGCCGATCTCCCGCACGCCGCCACCCACGGTGAGGGGCATGAAACAGCACTCGGCGGTGCGGCCCACCACATCAAGGAGGATCGAGCGCTCCTCATGGCTCGCGGTAATATCAAGGAATGTGAGTTCGTCCGCTCCGGCGGCGTCGTAGGCTTGGGCGGCCTCCACGGGATCCCCCGCGTCAATGAGGTTTTGAAATCTGACGCCTTTTACCACGCGTCCCTCGGCCACATCGAGGCAAGGTATCACCCGCTTTTTCAGCACGAGGTAGCTCCCGCCCCGGTTGCGGCCAGCGCTGCGCTTGCGTCAACTCGCCCGTCATAGAGCGCCCGGCCGAGGATTGCGCCCTCCAATGTCGCAGCATCCGGCTGGGCGAGGCGGGCAATGTCGTCCATGCCCGAGAAACCGCCCGACGCGATCAGCGGCACGGAGACTTCTGTGGCAATTTTGAGCGTTTCAGAAAGGTTGAGCCCGCTCAGCATGCCATCGCGTCCAATGTCGGTGTGGACGATCGCAGCAACACCCGCGCCCTCGTAGCGCTGGGCAAGTTCGCTCGCGGCAAGGTCTGTGGCGTCCGCCCAGCCCTCCACCGAAACCCGCCCGTTTCGCGCATCGATCCCCACCACCACCTGCTCCGGAAAAGCCCGTGCCGCCTCGCGCACGAGGTCAGGGTTGCGCGCCGCTGCGGTGCCGAGGATCACTCGGCTCACCCCGCGTGAAAGCCAACCCTCTATGGCCGCCATGGTGCGGATGCCGCCGCCGAGCTGGACCGGGCGATCGGTGTTTTTGAGAATGTCTGACACCGCCGACGCGTTGCGGCTGCCGCCTTCGAACGCGCCGTTAAGGTCCACCACGTGGAGCCACAAAAAGCCAAGCTTTGCAAAGCGGGCAGCGGTCTCCCCAGGGCTTCCATCGAAGACTGTGGCGCGGTCCATTTCGCCCTGCTCCAGCCGAACGCAGCGCCCGTCTTTCAGGTCGATCGCCGGAAACAGGATCACGGCGACCACTCCAAAAAATTTCCGATGAGCGCAAGGCCGAGTTTTTGGCTTTTTTCCGGGTGGAACTGGGTGCCGACGATATTGGCGTCTCCGACCACCGCCGCGAAGGGCTCACCGTGATCGGAACGGGCAAGCACGGCGTCAGACTGCTCCGGTTCGATGACGTAGGAGTGCACAAAATAGGCGTGCCAGCCGTTGTCGCCCGTTGGTATGCCGGCGAGCACCGGATGGGGGCGAACCTCGCGAATGACGTTCCATCCCATGTGGGGAATTTTTTGCGTCGCGTGAGCAGGCTCCAGCCGGCGCACATCGCCAGCAATCCAATCGAACCCCTTGGCGACTTTGTGCTCCAAGCCACGGGTTGCCAGAAGCTGCATACCCACGCACACCCCCAGCATCGGAACCGCACGATCACGCACGGCTTCCGTGAACGCCTGCACCATGCCCGGCGTATCGTTGAGCCCCGCCATGCAGTCGGCAAAGGCACCCACGCCCGGTAGGACGACGCGATCTGCTGCGCCCACTTCTTCAGGGTTGGCCGAGACCACGATGTCGCCGCTGAAACCGCGCTCGCGGGCGGCCCTTTGGAACGCCTTCTGGGCGGACCTCAGGTTGCCCGAGCCGTAGTCGATGATGACGACACTCACCGCGGCCCCTCGGGAAATAACCCCAGGACGGGAGGCGTCGGGCGTGTGCCCCACGGCGCATAAGGGGTTTGCGGGTTTGGCTTGCTTGGCGGTGGGGGCGGGGCAAAGCGATCGTTATAGTATCGGCGTTCAGCGGTCTCGAACCGCCGGCCTTCCACCACGGCGACCAGTTGCCAACCCCTGCGCGCCAACGCCCAACGGCGCAGGCTTCTTGCCTCGAACCCAAACCAAAGCGTGAGGAGAAGCGAGACCGATCCGGCCGCGTTTTCCCCCAGGAATGCGACAGCTGCCCCGTTTGCCGCGCCGAACACCACCAGATAGGCGATCAGCACGACGAACATCCCGTGGCTCAGCAACCACAGGGGACCGAAGAGGAAGGCGAAGAACGAAAAGCTGTCGCGCACAAAGATCGCCCGCTCCGCCCGCTGGTCGCCGGTGAACTTATCGTGCTCCCACACTGTCCAAACTGCCATGGCGTCTACTCCTTCGCCGCGTTCTGGCTGCTTTGTTCAGAGCGTGCCCTTGGTGGAGGGCAAGCCACCGTCGCCTGAAAACGCCACCGCACCCCGCAGTGCGCGTCCGACGCCTTTGAAGCAACTTTCGGCAATATGATGATCGTTTTCACCATAGAGCGTCTCGATGTGAAGGGTGAGGCGACCGTTGATCGCCAATGCAGTGAAGAACTCGCGCACCAGCTGAGTGTCGAAGGTTCCGATCTTGTCGGTCTGGAAATCGGTGCGGAACACCATGAAGGGGCGACCGGAGATGTCGAGCGCCACCCGCGTCAGCGCCTCGTCCATGGGAAGGAACGCATGGGCGTAGCGGGCGATGCCGCGTTTGTCGCCCAGCGCCTCAAGGATGGCTTGCCCCAACGCGATCCCCACATCTTCCACCGTGTGGTGGTCGTCGATGTGGGTGTCGCCTTCGGCTTCGATCTTCATGCCTATGCCGGAGTGGTGGGCGAGCTGGTCCAGCATGTGGTCGAAAAAGCCCACCCCGGTGGCCATGGAAGACGTTCCGCCGTCGAGGTCGACGGACGCATTGATCGCGGTTTCGTTGGTCTGCCGGGTGATGCTCGCGCGGCGGTTGGGCATTTGGGTCATAACGCGCGCCTGTTTAAGGCACGGCGTCGGCGGTGTCAGCCGCGTTTTTGCATCGACGAATCATGCTATTCCTTCCGCCGTATGCATTTCCCCCATGCCCACAGCCGTTTGTGCCTCGCCCTGGACGTCACTGACAGGAAAAAGGCCGAAGCGCTCATCCTCGCCACCGAAGGGTCGGTGGGGATCTATAAAATTGGCCTAGAATTCGCGATGGCGGGCGGTTTGGGGCTCGCCGCAGAGCTTGCCGCGGCCGGCCGCAGCGTTTTTTTGGACATGAAGCTCCTCGACATCGCCAACACCGTCGCCGGAGCGGTGCGATCGGCGGGCGCGCTGGGCGCGGACTACCTCACCGTTCACGCCTATCCCCAGGCGCTTGAAGCTGCCGTGGCGGCGCGCCCGCCGGGCCTTAAAATCGTCGCTGTCACGGTCCTCACGTCCCTCGACGATGGGGATTTGTTGCGGGCAGGATATGCGACGTCTTCGGCGGACCTGGTCGCAAAGCGCATTGGCGATGCTGCGGCGCTCGGGGTTGACGCTCTCGTGTGCTCCCCGAAGGAAGCGCCTGCGGCGCACAGTTCGGGCCTGTTGGTGATCACGCCAGGGGTCCGCCTTGAGAGCGACACGGCCGGCGACCAGAAACGGATTGCGACGCCGGATGCCGCCATTGAAGCGGGGGCCGACATTCTCGTGGTCGGGCGGCCCATCACCGCGGCACCCGACCCTGGCGCTGCCGCTCGGCGTTTTGTGGAAGCCATCGGCGCCGGGCTTGAGCGCCGAAACCGGAGCCCTGCATCCGTCGGCTGTTGACGCGGTCCATGGGTCGGTCACATTGGTGCAGGTCAGTGGTGGAGCGGCCCATGCGGATAGTTCTTGCGATCCTCCTCACCCTTGTGGGTCTTTCTGCTGGACGGGCAGAGCCCCTCACTATCGTTGCCCTCGGCGACAGTCTCACCGCCGGCTTTCAGCTCGCTCCGGGTGCCGGTTTTCCGGCGCAACTGGAAGAGGCGCTTCAGGGGGAGGGGCTCGACGTCAAAGTGCTCGACGCGGGCGTTTCCGGCGACACCACCAGCGGTGGGCTGTCCCGTCTCGACTGGTCTGTGGGGGAGGAAGCAGACGCGGTGATCGTCGCGCTTGGGGGAAATGATGCCCTGCGCGGCCTTGCCCCAGAAACGACCCAGGCCAACTTGACCGCGATCCTCGACCGCCTGGACGAGCGCGGCCTTCCCGTCTTGGTTGCTGGCATGCTCGCTCCGCCGAACCTCGGCGAAGACTATGGCGCGGCCTTTGCCAAAGTGTTTGCCGATCTTTCCTCGCGAGACATCGTTTTCTATCCATTTTTCCTGGAAGGGGTGGCGGCGAACCCCGCGCTCAACCTTCCCGACGGCATTCACCCCACCGCGGAGGGGGTTGCGGTGATGGTGCAAAACATCCTTCCCAAAGTGCGCGAGTTGGTTGCCCGCGCCGCCGACGGGGCGGCGTAGGAGCCGTGCGCATTTTCACGACCCTGGCCGCCATCGTCGGCGTTTTCGCGCTCGGGCTCCAATCCGCCATCACCATCGGAGAGTTTCTGGCCGAGGGTAAAACGGTCCTCGATGCCCTGTGGCGCCTCGTGCGTCAGTTCACCATCTGGAGCAACGTCACGGTCACCGTGGTGATGGCGGCAGCGGCCATTGCGCCAAAGTCGTGGTTTACGGACATGCGCGTATGGCTCTTCGCCGTGCCGCCCCTCGTGATCACCGGGACGGTCTACTACACGCTCCTGAAATTTCGCTACGAGCCGGCGCCGTTCCACGTGCATCTGGCCCAGGACATGCTGCACGCGGCGATGCCCACCTTGAGTGCCCTTGCCTTCCTCAGCGCCAAGCACGGCGCTTTGAAGTTCAAGCATTTTGGCTGGGGGGCGCTGCAAGGGGGAATTTATGGCGTCTACATTCTGATCCGCGGTGCCTTTGAGGGAAGCTACCCCTACTGGTTCGTGAACGCTCCGGCGCTCGGCTGGTGGGGCTCCATCAAGAGCGCGGTCATGCTGATGAGCGCATTTTCGGTGGTTGCACTGATTTTCATTGCGATGGACAAAGCGCTTGCCCGCTTCGGTTCGGGCTTTGCCGGCAGGGCGCAACCGCGCTAAGTCGGCGCTCGCAACGCAGTCGCTACCCTTCCGGCAGGATTTTCCCCATGGAGCACCGCCCGCTCGGCCGCACCGGCCTCAGTGTCAGTGCGCTTTCGCTCGGAACCATGACCTTCGGTGAGCAAAACACCGAGGACGAGGGCTTTGCCCAGATGGACCTTGCCCTCGAGCGAGGGATCGATCTGTTTGACGCGGCGGAGCTTTATCCCATCCCGCCCCGGGCCGAGACCGCTGGCCGCACCGAGACCATCATTGGCAACTGGCTTGCCGATCGAGGCGCTCGCAACAAGATCGTCCTTGCCACGAAGGTGGTGGGGCGGAGCCAAAACACCTGGTACCGGGCCGATAAGCGCCCGGCTCGCCTCATCGCAAAGGACGTCGCGGAGGCGGTGGAAGGTAGTTTGAGGCGCCTGCGGACGGATCGCATCGACCTATATCAGGTGCATTGGCCCGATCGGATCGTGTCCGGTTTCGGATCCAACCCGACGGTGTTCAAGGTTCCCGAGGTTGCCGAAGACGAAACGCCCATCGGCGAAACTCTCCAGGCGCTGGACAAGCTTGTCCAGGCGGGAAAGGTCTTGCATATCGGCGTTTCCAACGAGTCCGCCTGGGGCGTCATGACCTGGCTGGCTGCCGCTGAAGCCGGCCATGGCCCGCGCATCTCCTCGATCCAGAACGCTTACAGCCTGGTCAACCGCTCCTTTGAGACCAACCTTGCCGAAGCGTGCCTGCGCGAAGGCGTCTCGCTTCTAGCCTATTCCGCCCTTGCCCAAGGCTATCTGACGGGGAAATACCGCAACGGCGCCCTGCCGGAAGGCGCTCGCAAAACGCTCTTCAATCGTCTGCAGCGCTACGAGGGCCCGGGCGCCACGGCGACCATCGACAGCTATGTGGTGCTCGCCGAAGAGGCAGGAATGGTCCCTGCGCAAATGGCGATGGCCTTTGCCCTGTCGCGCCCCTTTATGGCGAGCGTCATCGTGGGGGCCACCTCCACGGACCAGCTGAATACCGTCATCGATGCAGCGGAGATCACGCTCTCGCCCGACCTTCTGGACGCCATCGACACCATCCAACGCGCCAACGCCAATCCTTGTCCCTGACGGCGCTTCTTCCCCCGGGCATTGACGCGGCGAGCGCCCTCTTCCTCGTGCTCCTCAGCGTTTTTACCAGCGCCCTGACGGCGGCCTTAGGGATCGGTGGCGGGATGGTCCTTTTGGCGGCGATGACGTTCTTCGTTCCGGTGGCCGCCCTCATACCGGTGCACGGGGCGGTGCAGTTGGGCTCCAATGCCGGCCGGAGCCTGGTGCTGGCCCGCGATGTGGACTTGCGCCTCATCGGGCCGTTCACGGTGGGGGCAGCGATGGGCGCTCTCATTGGGGCGGTGCTGGTGACCGATTTGCCCGAAACGGTGCTGCTACTCTTCATCGGTGTGTTCGTGTCGGTGAGTACTTGGATCAAACTTCCGCCGCTTGGACGGGGCGAACGGGCTGTCCTTTTCACGGGCGGATTGGGCGCGACGATCCTCACCATGTTCGTTGGCGCCACGGGGCCGTTCGTCATGGCGCTCCTGCGTCAGGCCCAACTGCCGCACCGCGTGTTGGTCGCCACCAACGGCGCGGCGATGACCGTGCAGCACCTCCTCAAGGTCGGTGCCTTCGCGCTGCTGGGCTTTGCCTTTGCCCGATGGCTCCCGCTTGTGACTGCCATGATAGGCTCCGGCTTTTTAGGCACCCTAATGGGGAAGCGCCTCCTGGACCGCCTCCCCGAAAAAACCCTCGGCTGGGGTTTGAAGTTCTTGCTCACGGTCGTGGGCGTACAACTTATTGTCCGCGCAATCATCGCGTTGCTGCCCTAAGGAAAGCTCCGAAAAAACCATGACCGACATGTCGCCTTTCCGGAGAGAATTGATTTTAGAAGCCGCGGACCGCATCGCCCCGTTCGTGGTGCGCACGCCCGTTGTTGCCCTCCGGGGTTCGGTCAACTGCGAACTCAAGCTCGAGTTCTTGCAGGCGACGGGCTCTTTCAAGGCCCGCGGCGCATTCAACACGCTGCTTTCGGTCGACGTTCCGCCGGCTGGTGTCGCCGCTGCGTCCGGGGGCAATCACGGGGCGGCCGTGGCCTATGCCGCCCAGCGCCTGGGTCACAAAGCAGCGATCTTCGTGCCGGAGATTGCGAGCCCTGCCAAGCTCGCCATCATCGAGGCGGCTGGCGCCGACGTCACCATCGGTGGCGCACGGTATGCCGATGCCCTTGCCGCGTGTGAAGACTACCAAAGGCGATCCGGCGCCATCAGCATCCACGCCTACGACGCTCCCCTCACCGTGGCAGGCCAGGGCACCATTGGCGCAGAGTGGGAGGCCCAAACAGCGGGCCTGGACACCGTCCTGGTGGCCGCTGGAGGGGCAGGCCTCATCACCGGTATTGCCGCTTGGTTCAAGGGGCGGGTGAAGGTGGTCGGCGTCGAGCCGGAGGGGGCCCGGTGCCTCCACGCCGCGCTCGAGGCTGGGGCCCCTGTGAACGTGGAGATCGATAGTATCGCGGCGGATTCCTTGGGCGCACAGCGGACGGGGGATCTGAACTTTCCCATCGCCAAGGAGCACGTCGCCGAGGTGGTCCTGGTGAGCGACGCAGAAATCTTGGCGGCGTGCGGCGTCCTTTGGAAAGAGGCGCGTCTGGTCACCGAACCTGGCGGCGCGGCGGCATTCGCCGCCCTTTTGTCGGGTGCCTATAAGCCTGCCCCCGATGAGCGGGTGGGTGTCCTCCTTTGTGGCGCCAACGTCGATCCGGCGAAATTCGCCGCTATCCTCTAACCGCTGCGAGGCGGCGGCGCGGGCCGGGTTTGGCCAAGGTTGACGCTAGTTAGGCGACGTGGGATGGGCCGGCCAAGGAGCGCCCATGGATCTCGCCTTCTTCATTCCAGCCTGCTTCGCCATCCACGTCGCTTTTGGACTCAACAACCTATTGGCTCTCACCCACGGCATGGAGCGCGGCCCCTGGGGCAGTCTTGCGGCGGGCGCCGGAAAGCTCTTGCTCGGCAGCGGTCTTGGACGCATCAGTACGCTGCAGAACTGTTCGGGGCCGGCATGATCGTTCTCGGTATGCTGCTCTTGTTTGTAAAACGACCCACCGACGCGACCCTCTAGCGTCGATCCGACCAAATCCTGAAGAAAGAGTACCAAAACGATGCCCTCAGTCCTCCTCCTGGCCGGTGACGGCATTGGTCCGGAAGTCATGACGGCCACCGAGCGGGTCATCGCCTTTTTCAACGCGCGCGGTGCGGGCTTTGAGCTGGAGCATGGCCTTGTGGGCGGCATTGCGGTTCAAGAGGAAGGCGCACCGCTCTCGGATGCGACCCTTCAGAAAGCCGAAGCGGCCGATGCAATTTTGCTCGGCGCCGTCGGCGGGCCGCAATTTGACGACCTTGCCTATGACCTGCGCCCCGAGGCGGGTTTGCTTCGCCTTCGCAAGCATTTCGATCTCTTTGCCAACCTTCGCCCGGCCATCTGCTACCCGGCGCTGGCCGATGCGTCGTCGCTGAAGCGGGAGGCGGTGGAAGGCCTCGACATCGTTATCGTGCGCGAACTGACGGGCGGCGTTTACTTTGGCGAGCCGAAGACCATCGAAGATATCGGCAACGGTCAAAAACGCGCCATCGACACCCAGGTCTACGATACGTTCGAGATCGACCGTATCGCTCGCGCGGCGTTTGATCTTGCCCGCACCCGCTCCTGCCGTGTGACGTCCATGGAAAAGCGAAACGTCATGAAGACCGGCGTTTTGTGGCGCGAAGTCCTGGATGCAGTGCACCGCGATGGCAACAGTGACATTTCCCTTGATCACATGCTCGCTGATGCTGGCGCGATGCAACTGGTGCGCGCCCCAAAGCAGTTCGACGTCATTGTCTGCGACAACCTGTTTGGCGACATGCTCTCCGACATTGCCGCGGAGTTGACCGGGTCGCTGGGCATGCTTCCCTCTGCCTCGCTGGGCGCCATCGACACGCGCACCCATCGCCGGCGGGCGCTTTATGAGCCGGTGCATGGCGCGGCGCCTGACATCGCCGGGCAGGGCGCTGCCAATCCGATCGCGATGATCGGCTCCTTCGCGATGGCGCTACACTATTCCTTCGGCATGGCGGAGGAAGCGCACCTCCTGGACAACGCCATCTCGTCCGCCCTTGAGGACGGCGCGCGCACGGCAGATATTGCCGACGGCGGTCCCGCCCTCTCCACCGATGGGATGACCGACGCCATCTTGAAGGCCATGGAACGAGCTTCGTGATCCGTGCATTATTGGTGCTTCTTGCGATTTGTGGTGGGGTGCTGATGGACGCCGAACGGCACGACCTTGCGGCCGATGGCCTGTCTTCCGTGCGGTGGGAGTATCGCCCGCTCCTCATCTTCACGCCTTCTGGCGAAGAACCACTGTTGTCGCGCCAGACAACCATTCTCGCCGACCTTGGAGACGAACTGAAGGAACGGCGGCTTGCCGTTTACATCGTTGAGAGCGATCGCGTTTACGCCGCCTACGGCGCTCCCGCGCCGGGTGCCAGGGCGCGGGAGTTGCGGCAGCGGTTTCGCGTGCCGGACGACCAGTTTCGCGTGGTGCTCGTCGGTCTGGACGGTGGCGCTAAGCTAAGCCGCAATGCGCCCATCAACGCGGTGGATCTTTTTTCCACCATCGACGCCATGCCCATGCGAAGGCGTGAGTTGCGCGAGCGCTCTTCAGACGGCTGATGCTATCCAAGAACGCGCGCGGATCCCTTCTCATGATGGTTTCGATGGGCGCGTTTAACCTCAACGACGGCTTCATGAAGCTGAGCTTTGAGCAGCTCGGGGTTTCCCAAGCGTTATTCATGCGGGGATGTGTGGCGACAGTCATTTTGCTGGCGGCGGCACTTTACACCGGCGCATGGCGTTACGTGCCCGCGCGGGGCGAGCGTGGACCGCTAGCGTTGCGTGCAGTCGGCGAGATATTCGCCACGGGTTCGTTCATGGTGGCGCTGGCCCACATGCCCATCGCCAACGCAACGGCAGTGCTACAGGCAGCGCCTCTGGCGGTGACGATGGCCGCTGCCACGATCCTTGGCGAGCGGGTGGGATGGCGGCGTTGGTCGGCCATCGGCGTTGGCTTCATCGGGATGCTGATCATCTTGCGCCCCGGCACGGCGGGGTTTGATGTCTACGCGATCGCCGCTGTCATAGCGGTGGTCTTCATGACCGTTCGCGACCTTGGGACGCGGGCCATGAGCCGCAGGACGCCGACAGTCTTTGCGAGCCTCATGTCGGCAATCCTCATCACAGTGGGCGCGGCGGTCGTCATTCCCTTTGAGGGCTGGCGGCCGGTGGATGGGCTTCACCTCGGCTATATGTTGGCGGCCGGTACCTTTGTGTTTGCTGCCTACTTCACCAATGTCTTGGCCGTGCGTACCGGTGAGATCAGTGCGGTGGCACCGTTCCGCTACACGGTGCTGCTCTTTGCTCTTGGGGTGGGCTACCTGTTTTTTGGTGATGTGCCCGACCGAGTGATGTTGCTCGGCGCTGCCATCGTCGTAGCGGCTGGCCTCTACACCCTTTGGCGCGAGCAGCAAATGGGCCATCGCTTTGCTGCGGCGGGCTCTGCACGGCCGTTCGGCGGCGGTGTGCACGGCCGTATCGACGGCAAGCCCACTTCCAGAGGATCGACCCGCAAGGAGTTTTGAGGCATGGACGTCAACGCGCTCCCCATCGATGTGGACGGCATGCTCGCCGGGCTAAGGCCGTGGATTGAATGCGAGAGCCCCACCTATGACCCACCGGCGGTCACACGCATGGTGGGGATTGCCGGAAAGCACCTTGCCGCGCTCGGTGCGAGCGTGGAAGCCATTGCGGGCCCGCCTGGCCTAGGGGACTGCCTGCGCGCCACATTTCCCCATCCGCGGGCGGGGGAGCCGGGGATACTCATTCTTGCCCATCTCGACACCGTTCACCCCCATGGCACCTTGGAAAAACTCCCCTTCAAGCGGGATGGTGACCGCTGTACGGGTCCCGGGCTTTGCGACATGAAAGGCGGGACCTACGCCGCGTTCGAGGCGGTGCGCCAAGTCCGGAACGCGGGTGTTGAGACGACGCTACCCGTCACTGTGCTCCTCACCAGCGACGAAGAAATCGGGACACCCGGCACCCGGAACCTCATCGAGGAAGAGGCCAGGAAGCACCGCGCCGTGCTCGTGCCGGAGCCCGGCTTGATGACTGAGCCCGCCGTCGTCACTGGGCGCTACGCCATTGCGCGCTATCACTTGGCGGCCCACGGACGCGCGAGCCACGCGGGCATTCGCCTAAAGGCCGGGCGCTCGGCGGTGCGGGTCATGGCGGAGCAAATCCCGGTCATAGAAAATATGACGAGCGAGGACTGTACGTTTAGCGTCGGCGTCGTTCGGGGCGGTCAATGGGTGAACTGCGTTCCCACCATCTGTCACGCCGAAGCATTGTCCATGGCCAAGCGCCAGTCCGATCTTGATGCCGGTACGGCGCGCATCATGGCGCTTTCGCGCGACCTCGGCGATGACACCTCCTTTGAGGTGACCCAGAGTGTGGTGCGGCCGGTTTGGGAGCGCGGCGAGGGCACGATGCGCCTTTTTGACCGCGCGCGGCAGGTGGCCGCCGGTATGGGAATTACCCTCACCCACGCCAGTGCAGGCGGTGGCTCCGACGCCAACTTCACGGGTGCGCTTGGCATCGCGACCCTTGACGGGCTGGGTCTTGATGGGGAGTTCGTGCACACCCTGAACGAGTACATCGAGGTGGAGAGCCTTGCCATGCGCACACGCTTGATGGCGGGTCTCCTCGCCGAGATTGACGACGACATTTGACCCACGGCTTGTCGCCTTGAACGGGCGGGCGTAGCGCAAGAGGACCCGTGGATACGCCCCGCTCGAAAGACCCGCTCAGCGTCTTCGTCCCTACCGGCTGATCAACAAAGCGCGGCGCTGCCCCCGATGCGGCGCCTTGCCGTTCGCTGCAACGTGAGGTCGACAGAGGCAAGTTTTTCAGCGCCAGAGCCTATTGCGCAATCATGCGATCGCATGACGTGCTCTAAGTTCGTGTTTCACCGCGCGGTCCGAGCTGCAACATGATTCCAAGTCGCTGAACCGCGCTTTAGCGCACAGCGCTTGTTATGTAGTATTGGGGTCAGGCGGCGTGTCGGACTTTTTCAAGGAAGCGGTCGGCGCGGGATTTTAGCTCGCGGCCGGTGCTGTCGAGCTCGGCAGCAAGGCTAGACACTTCGTCCACCGCAGCACCGGTGCGGCCTGAAGACGTGGTGACACTTTCCGCAAGCGAGCACACCTGCTTGGCGCCTTCTGCCACGCGGACCACTGTCTCGGTAATCTCAGAAGCGGTGGTCTGTTGCTCTTCCACGGCGCCCGCCACGGCAGTGCTCACCTCGCCGACCTTGCTGATGGCTGTTTGCACGTTGTGCACTGCCGACAGCAGCGCATCCCCGGCAGTGGTAACGCGCTCCACCTCCTTCGATATTTCGTCGGTGGCGTTTGCGGCCCGTTGGGCCAGGCCCTTGACCTCCCCGGCAACGACGGCGAATCCGCGTCCCGCTTCGCCCGCGTGGCTCGCCTCGATGGTCGCATTGAGGGCTAGAAGCTTGGTTTGGGCGGCAACGTCAGCAATGAGGCCGACGACCTCGGAAATGCGTTTGCTCGCTTCTTCCAGACCTTTGGCCGTCGCCGACGCGTTCGCTGTGGCCTTTGCTGCCTCCTCGGCAATGCGGGAGTTTTCGCCGATGCGCTGCGACACTTCGGCGAAGGAGCCTGTCAGCTCCTCGATGGCGGCCACGACGGTCTGAATGGCGGTGGAGGAGTCATTGGCAACCCGTGTCACCTCGGCGGCATCGGCAAGGCCTGAGCGGGCCGAATTTTCGAGACGAGCAATGCGGTTGTTGAGGGTGAGCACTGCCGAATTGACGTTGCCCAGGAGCGAAGCCACGTCCGTCTCGAACTGATCAGCCGTGCGTTCCTCGTCGGTAGTGGAGGTGAGCGTTAGCATGGCGCCGGTGTGGTTTCCGTCGCGATCCCACAACGCCTCGACGGCGTAGACCAGTGTTTCGCCGCCAGTCTTCGTCCGATCCCTGAAAGGGAGATTGTCGGGATCTGCCAGTGCTGCCGCCAACACGTCCGGACGCGGATGAAGGGCGCTCAACGGCGTACCTTCCTCGGGTTCGGCGAGTCTGGCACCCTCCTCGCGCACCGCGAAGATCAGATCCTTTGCCGCATCGTTCGCAAAATCGATGGGCGAGCTGTCCCATGCCTGCGCGGTGACGATGGGCTGGGTTGACTGGCGGACCACCTGCCCATGCCTGAAGGCAGCCTGGGCCACCTTTGCCAATCTCGCGAGGGCCTCTTGCATGACGCCGAACTCGTCATGGTGTGTGATTGTGACGTTAACTCTCTCGCCGTCGGCAATGGCGCGCATTTGTCGGGCAGATTTGCCGAGCGGTTTCAGCATCCGGAAGGACAAAAGCCCGGTAATGGCGGCGGCGACCAGCACGCAAAAGGCGCTGATGGCGAAAAGTGCGATCTTGTTTTTGGCGCCGCCAGCTTGCAGCGCCGCGGTGGGAATGCCCACGCGCAATATACCGGCAACGCCGCTCGCGGACGTCGGTACTTGCGAATTGTCTGAAAGAATTGGGACGTAGACTGTTTCGTAGGAGATGCCGAGTATCACCTCGGTGGCCGAGTGGGTTTCGGCGTCCATGATCGCCGCGTAGGCGAGATGTGCTTCACCCAGGTAGCTGCCAAGGGCACGTTCTTCTTCGGCGTTTCGGACGGTTGTGGTGCGGTCGACGAAGCCACTTTGGTTCGGGTCGAACCCAAAGATGCTGGCCGTTCCCCCGGTCATTTGGGCCACAGCATCCACAAAGCTGTGGTTGGCGCCGGTGTCGGCGGCAAAGTCCGACCAAGTGTCGACAACGATGGCCGCGACCCCGCCGTCATGATCCACAACCTTTACGCCGTCCATCCGCTCAATCAAAAGCGTCGATGCGACCCGCAGGCCCGTGGCGTTTACTTCGTGAGCGGCGTGGGCGACGTCGGGGGAGAGGCTAGCAGTGGTATAGTAAAGAATCGCGGAAACTGCCGCCGCCATTGTCACGGCGGAGATCACCGTCATCTTCAACCAAATTGGCAAACCGCTGATCAGCCGCACGGTCCCGCTCCAGACCTAGACTTTCCAGGCGAAGTTATAGCCGAAGGAGCTTTTTCGCAGCTTGCACGATGTTCAACGATGATATTCTAGCAATTTTCTAATTATGGCTGACGCAATGTGGCTTTTGTAAAATGATATACACTTGATCTTTGCCGTTTCAATTTCATAAAATATCTTTGTCAGAAATGCTCGTGACATTAAAATCAGCACGAATATTGCCATCCATAGTTCTTCATTCGAGGCAAGCGAAGATATCAACAAATTTTTGCAAACCGGCAGTCTATTTTTTGTCTTTCTGCGCGACTATCGCTGCTCGTCTAAAGCTTCGAGTTTTGCGACCTTGGGCGCTGAGCGGCCACCACCGAACTCGTTCTTTAAGTAGATGTCAGTCAGCATCTTCGCCACGGAGGCGCCGGTGATCTGCGCCCCGAACGTAATGACCTGAGCATTATTGGATGCAATAGCCCGTTCTGCAGTATAGGGGTCGGTGACACAGACCGCCCGAACGCCCGGAACCTTGTTGGCGGCGATTGCCATGCCGGCACCCGTACCGCAAACCAGAATGCCCCGTTCGAACGCGCCCCCCGCCAGTTCCCGGGCCAAAGCCGCACCCATGTCGGGATAGTCCACGGGCTCTTCGCCGTTAACGCCCATATCCGTCACCGTGATCCCCTGTTCGAGGAGGTGATCCCGCAGCGTGTTCTTGAGTTCGACACCGAGATGATCGCAACCGATTCCGATGCGTTTGACTTTGTTTTCGCTCATTTCGCTGTCTCCGTGCCCGACGCTTCCACGCGCCGATAAAGATGTTGGGCCGAGGATGCCGCCTCGTAGTGAAGTTCACCGCCGTCGACGATGGCCGACGTTAGCGCCGCCGCGAGGGGGAATTGCGCCGGGTCGAGGCCGTCCTCACTCGTGTTGAGGTAGGGGGCCAGCACCCGACCGACATCCACCCCTTCAACGGTCTCGCCTGCAAGGGGACCGGTAAGTGCTTCCTTGACCGTCATGCCCTCGCCCAGAAACTTGCCCAGCCGGCTGTTTCTGCCGCCGCCCACGGTGACGTGCAGATCGCCCACACCCGCAAGACCATAGGCGGTCTGGCGCGTTCCGCCGAGCCATTCGGCCAATACCGCCATTTCATCAAGCGCCTGCTGGAACGCGGCGGCCAGTGGGTTTTTGAGCGACACACCGTCACGCTGGTGTCGGGACAACATGGAGCTGACCCCGATGGCGAAGAAATTTTTGAGGGCCGCGCACGCTTCAAGACCGACGGCATCTTCGGACACACTGACGCGGTAGTAGGGTGCTTCCAAAAGCTCTTTCGCATGGCGGGCTGCCGCAATATTGGCCGAGCCGTAGATGGTGGCAGACGGCCGGCGCTCCGCCACCTCGCGGGCGATGCAAGGTCCCCCGATCCCGACAAGATTGCGAGGAACCGGGACGCCATGGGAGGCCACCAGCTCTGGGAGCGCATCGGCAAACGTAAAGGGTACGCTGCCCGGATTGGCCACCAAGCCTTTGGTGACGAGCGCCAACGTTCCGGTCGGCCTCAGCCTGGCAAGTTCGGCCGCTGCCCAGGGGATCCCTGGCGTCGAGACACCCACCACCACAAGGTCGGCCGCCTGGGCCTCATGCGGGCTGATCGCCGCCGCATCGACGACGCGCACGGCCGGCGAAATGGGCGCTCCGAGCCGAGGGTGGGCGCCGGCGTCGCTCTCGAGCGCTTTGAGGATCGCATGGTCTTTCGGTGTTGCGGCAAGGGTTATGCGGTGGCCGTTGTCCGCCGCCGGCACGGTGAGCGCGCTCCCCATGACGCCCGCGCCAAGGATGAGGATCTCTGCCACTAGCGAAGCCGGTCCTCGCTCGCCGCGTCGAACACGTGGACCTTCGACGGATCGATGGAAAGGTGCACTGTTTCCCCGCGGCTGAGGCGCCGGCGCTCCGGAAGGACGACGCGAAGCTCTTCTCCCTCCAGATCCACGTGAAGGAGCGTTTCGCTTCCGGTGGTTTCCGCAAGGAGGACCTCGCCCTTTACGGGACCGTCTTCGGCAAGGGCGATATCCACCGGACGAACGCCATAGACCACATCGCGACCGGGCCCCGCAGCAATGTCGGCCACCGGAAGCTGTGTCGTCCCGACTCGGACAGTCGCGGCTTCGCCGCCCTCGGTTTTCCCGTGCAGAAGGTTGATGGCGGGCGAGCCGATGAAGTCCGCTACGAAGAGGTTCGCCGGTTGGTCGTAGACTTCGTCAGGGGAGCCTTTTTGCATGATCTCGCCGCCGCGCATGACGACGATCTCATCGGCCATGGTCATCGCCTCCACTTGATCGTGGGTGACGTAGACGGTGGTGGCATCAAGACGGTCGTGAATGCGGCGTATTTCGTAGCGCATTTGCGCGCGCAGCTTGGCGTCGAGATTGGACAGGGGCTCGTCGAACAAGAACACCTGGGGATCGCGCACGAGGGCACGGCCCATGGCAACACGCTGGCGCTGTCCGCCGGAAAGGGCGGCAGGCTTGCGCTTTAACAGAGGCTTCAGATCGAGAATCTCGGCGGCCCAGTCCACTTTTTCGCGAATTTCCGACTTGCGAATACCGCGGATTTGGAGAGCAAAGGCGATGTTGTCGAACACCGACATCTGCGGATAAAGCGCATAGGTCTGGAACACCATCGCAATGTCACGGTCCCGGGGGTGGACGCCGTTCATGCGCCGTCCGGCGATGCGAATTTCGCCGGCAGTAATCGTTTCAAGGCCCGCCGTCATCCGCAACAGGGTCGTCTTGCCGCAACCGGAAGGGCCGAGCAGAACCACGAAGCTGTGATCGGCGATCTGGAAGCTGATGTCTTCCATCACGGCCACCGAACCGTAATTTTTGGCGACGCGTTCATACTCGACTGTAGACATGCGCGGGCCTCTTAAACGACGAACGTAACGTCAGTGCTGCGTTTCAACGAAGGGCGCGAGCGCACCGGCATCGTCGGCAAGATCAAGGAAGGAGTATCGGTCGCGGATGAAGCGGGCATCGCGCACCGCCTGGCGATAGAACGCTGGCGAAAGGCCAAGGTCGCGGCCGGTGCGCTGGCAGCCAGCTTCTTCCATGGCGGCCTCGATCTCTTCGGCTGGGCGCGTCACCCCAAGGAGTTCTTTGCGCAGCTCGTCCCAAGTCTCATCCAAACGAGCGCTAAGGCGTTCCGCGCCTTCTTCGTTCAGTGCCTTCTTGGCGGTGGCATCGACCATCGTCTGAGCCATCTTCGCGCCGTAGGTTTCGGCAAGGCGGGGCTGGGGAACGTCGGTCGGGTTTACGCGTGGGGCCGTGTCCTGGCGTAGCAGCGTGTTTTGCAAACGGCTCATGGTGAGCGTCGCCACCCCCACCTGCTCGCCGTGGGAGGTGCCGGGATGGGCGCCGTCGTGATCGGACGCGAACATATCGATGCTGTGGGAAATCATATGCTCGGCCATGGAGCCCACATGGGTGGTGCCGGTGAAGGACGTGGAAAGCCCCATCAGCGCGCTCACCCGTGTGAGGGTGGCCAGCGCCTGGGGGTCGCCAGCGCGGATGGCGGCGGCGCACTTGATCATCCTGTCTTCATCCACCGCCATGAGCTTATAGGGGACGTCGACATAGGCGGTCTCAAACAGAAGGTGGGAGAGCAGCCAGTCGCACTGGGCGGTGGTGCGGCAGATGACATCGGCGAACGCGGCAGAAACCAGTCGCTGCGGGCACTTTCCAAGGACCTCAAGGTCGAAGAAGACGCCCTTCGCGCTGTGGCAGGTGATGGAGGTTTTCATGCCGCCGCTGGATACGGATGCGGTGGGTGTCGTGTAGGCGTTCATGGGGGAGGTGGCGAACACAGAGTATTCGCGCCCATCCAAGTAGGTGGCGTACTTGGCGCTGTCTGAGACCGTGCCGGAACCAACGGCCACCAGCGCTTCGGCCCCTGCCGTTGCTTCGGACAGCTCATGGACGCCATCGGTGGTGCAGCGCGGGTTGGCCCAAACGAATTCTTCAACACTGCCGCCGTCCGCCTTGAGGGCATCAAGGACGCGGCTCCCGAGGGCTTTACGGGTGAAGGGATCGTGCACCACCGTGAGCCGCTTGCCGTTGTGCCTGGCGCGCACCAACGCGGCCTCTTCGCCTGCAAGGCTCGGAGCGATGGCGATATCTTCCACGGGAATACCGTAGCGCTGACCGTCCGATGGGTCGGCCCAGGTGCCATTCAAAAGCTCGTCGATGACCCCGCCGGCACGCTCCATCAGGCACCACCCTCTGCGGCAAAGGCCACGAGTTGCCGGTTGGTGGCCTCGGTGGCGCCGTAGAGCGGCTCGTAAATTTCAAGAAGTCGCTCGTAGCGCTCCGAGACCGCCGGATTGGGGGCCACCGGTTCCGCATCGCCTGCCATGGCGTGGGCGGCATCCACGATGGATGGATAAAGACCGGCGCCCGCAGCGGCGATCATCGCAGCGCCCAGCGCGGAGGCTTCGTTGGTGGAGGAGACGAGGACGGGTTTGCCCGATGCATCCGCGAGCATCTGGCGCCAGAGCGGGCTCGCCGCACCGCCGCCGATGGCCACATAGTGATCCACGGCGCTACCCATGGCACCCTCCATGGTGCGGGTGCGGCGCACTTGATCTAGGGTGATGGCTTCCAGGACCGCCCGATAGATGTGGACCGGGTGGTGGCTTGCGCTCAGCCCGATGATGACGCCGCGGGCATCGACGTTCCAGTGCGGGTCCATCACGCCCGACCAGTAGGGAAGCACCATCACGCCGTCCGACCCGATGGGAATTTTGATGGCTTCCGCTTCTAGGCGTTGATAGACGTCCGGATCGGTGCGGCCGCCGGGCACGAATTGATCCACAAACCAGTCGACCAAAAAAGTCCCGGAACGCAGGCAATTCTCCAGAATATAGCCATCGCCTTGGCCAGCAATTTCAGTGCGCCAAGCGCGGTTGAAGAGGTATTTTTGCGACCAGACGCCGGAGACCACCGCGGTGCCGAGGTTAATGTAGGCGCGCTCCGGCGAGGTGCAGCGGGTTCCGAGCCCCGCCAGCTGACCGTCGCCGCCGCCTGCTATGACGGGCGTGCCTTTCCGAAGTCCGGTTTCGGCGGCGGCTGCGGCGGAAACGCGGCCCAGTTCCGTTCCCGGCGGGTGGGCTTGGGGCAAATTCTCCGCCGTGATCCCCAGCGCGTCGAGGAGCGGCGCTGACCAGTCCTTTTGGACAAGATCAAATACGCCCAGGGGATCAGCACTCGGCCAACCGGTCCGCAGCGGCCCACCGGCGAGGCAGTGGACCAGGTACGACTGAACGTCGGCGAATTTGCCGAGCCGTTTGGCGGTTTCGGGGGCGTGCTTGAGCACCCAAAGCATTCTGCACACCGCCGGGGTCAGGTCCGGCATCCGCCCCGTAATTTCGTGGATGCGATCTTCGCCTACCTTCTGCGCCAACTCATGCACTTCCACACGGGCGCGCTCATCGAGCCACAAAAGGGCCGGGCAAAGGGGCTCGTTGTTTTCATCGAAGACGCCGAGGGTTTCGCGCTGATTGCTGATGGCGACCGCGGCAACGGCGGAGGGGTCGAGATCGCCAAGGCAGTCCCGCAGCGCCTGCGCCGTAGAGCGCCACCAATCGCGGGTGTCCTGCTCGAAATAGCCCAGACGCGGATTGCTCATCTCGATGGGCGCACGGCCTTCACGGACGAATCGACCGCGCGCGTCAAAGGCGATGGCCTTCGTGGCGGTGGTGGAAGAATCGATACCGATGACGAGGGGGTCGGACACCAAGCGCTCCGCTGGCGTTTAAGGGGTGGGAGCGGGCCGGTGGGCCCACCCCCCTTATTCTTGCGTCAGGATTTCACGATGCTGTCGACTTTTTCCTTGATGGAATCCATCGCCGATTTGGGGCTCGTGTATTCGCCGGCGAAGAAACGGCCCAACTCTACTGGGATCGTGTCGTTGGACAGCTCCGCCCATTCCGGCAGGTCGGGCTCGGATCCCATGTGGTCCGCGATGGTTTCGCGCACGGCGTCGAGGTGACGCGTGGTCCCCGCAATGCCCGGTTTGGCGTTGGCTTTGACGCGCGGGTCGTCGTAGGCGGAGGATCGGGTCGGGCCCGTGCCGCCGCCCAGCGCGGTGATCCAAACCTGGGTCTCCGGCGAGGTTGCCCACTGAGCGAAAAGCCACGCCGCGTCGGGGCTCTTGGCGTATTTGGAGACCGCGAGGGAAGAGCCACCCTGGTGGCCGACGCCCGGGATTTCGCCAAAACCCGTTTCATTGACCGTCCGCAGCGCGTTGGCCGCCGGCGGCACGGTTGCCTCCATGAGGCCGGAGACGTTCGAACTTTCCGGGTTATCCCAGGACGGGAAGAACTCACCCCAGGAAAGGACGGTGCCGGCAATCCCCTGCGCCACCGATTGACCTTGGCCATCCCACGTCCAGGTGGTGACCGCCTCGGGCATATTCTTCTTCAGCTCGACCCAGTAATTCATGGCTTCGATGCCTTGCTCATCGTTGCCGGTGAACTTTTTGTCAGGGCCGAAGATCGAGCCGCCGTGACCCCAAAGCCAAGCGGTCCAGTCGCACTCCAGCGAGTAGTGCCCGGACTTCATCTGCCCGGTGGTGCCGTAGATGCTGGGTCCCTTCGCCGCTTGGATGGCCTTAGCGTTGTCTAGGAACTGCTGCATCGTCGTCGCTGGTTGGAGGCCAAGCTCTTCGAATACGTCCTTGCGGTACATCTGGATGAAGATGGGAATGTCGTAGGGCACGCCCACCATGACACCATCGTACATGGAAATGCCGTCGACGAGCGCTTTCAAGAAGTCGTCGAAGTTGTAGTTGGGCATCGCCAGTTCTTTGTTCGACGCATACTTTTCGCGGGGATCGACGACATCCCCGGAGAAGGCTGCCATCCAAGACTGGTCGAGGTAGTAAAGGTCGTAAGTGCCTAGGCCGGAGGCGACGTCGAGGGTAAGTTTCTGCAGAACCTGCTCCAGCGGCAGCGTCTCGATTTCGACGATAATGCCGGTGGCTTCCTCAAAGTAGGGTTTCAGTGCCGAGTTGATGGCATTTGAGGGGGGTGTCGATTCTGTGGCGAGACGCACCGTCTGGCCGGCGAACGGCTTGGAGACGTCGCGCAGCCAGTTCATCATGTCGCCCTTCCACTCAATGTCTTGGGCGGCGGCGGGCTGAATGAAACCCATGCCAGAACGCGCGGCAAGGTGTGAGCCGGCGGCAAGGGCGCCAGCCCCGAGCCCGAGCTTAGCAGACGCGCGCAGGAACGAGCGGCGATCCATCTGGCCGCGGGCGAAGCGGTCCGCCAACGAGGCGAGCCAAAGCTTGCGGTCATGTGGGTTCATGGGTTGAGACCTCCCTTGGTGAGTTCATTAGGATTGTTTGGCGCAGGATCGGCCTGCGCTTTGAGAGCGGCCGCTCATTGCTTGAGCGAGCCGAGGGTAAGCCCGCGCACCAAATTGCGTTGCACGAGCAGGATGAAGATGAACGCCGGCAAGATCGCAGCAACGCCCAGCGCGGCCATGTTGCCCCAGGCGGTACCGGTGGATGTGACGAAGGTCGACGACACCACCGGCACGGTTTTTAGGCTCGTTTGGGTGAGCGTCAGCACGAACAAGAACTCCGTCCACGAAAAGATGAAGCACAACACAGCTGTCGCCGCGATCCCACCTACCGCCATGGGCAGAACAATTTTTCGGAAGATGGTGATGCGCGACGCACCATCGATGAGGGCGGCTTCGTCGATCTCGGTGGGGATGTCGTCGAAAAAGCTTTTTAGGAGCAGCACCGCGAGGGGAAGGTTCATCAATGTGTGGATCAGAACCACGCCGGTGTAGGTGTCTAGGAGGCCGAAATTCTTATAAATAAAGAACATCGGAATCGCGACGGCGACCGGGGGCATCATCCGGGTGGACAGGACCCAGAAGACGAAATGGTGCTGGCCGCGAATGCGCATGCGTGAAAGACCATAGGCCGCAAGAGTTGCGATCACCACGCACAGCGCCGTAGAGAAAACGGCGACGATGATGGAATCGTAAAGTCGCGGCAACATGTAGAAATTCCCGCCGCCGGGCAGGACCTCAAGTCCCCTTTCAAAGCCGAACGATATGCCAAATACTTCTTCAAACGACTGAAAAGACCAGTCGAAATTGGCAAGTTTCGGTGGAATGGCGAAAACATCCTTGTCCGGCTTAAAGGCAACGGTTATCCAGTAATAAATTGGAAAGGCGAATAGTGCGACCACAAGCCAAGCGGCAAGCGCTCGAATTACACGTTGAAGCGGGCTCATGGTCATCGCGTTACCATCTCAGTCGGGCAAAGTAGACGAAGATGTTCGCTGCAACGACGATGATAAAGAGCGCAAACAAACTGATGGATGCCCCATAGCCCCATTTGATGAAGGAAAAGGTTTGCTGCCAGGCATAAAGAGACAAGGTATAGGTGGCTGTCCCCGGCCCGCCAGATGTCATGACGTAGACGTAATCAAACGTCCGGAAGAGGTCGATGCCGCGGATCAAGACCGCGATCGCGATCACCTTCCACATCATTGGCAAGGTGAGGCGAACAAAGACCTGGAGCGGGTTCGCGCCGTCTATCATGGCCGATTCAAACGGATCGCGCGGCAATGCCCGCAAGCCTGCGACGAAGATCAACACCATAAACGGCGTCCATTGCCATATGTCGGCAAGCATGACCCCTGCGAGCGCGCGGCTCGGGTCAGCCAGTATTTGTCCCGTCGGGGCCATCAAACCCAGCGCCCGCAGAGTAAATGGGATGAGCCCGAATTGGGCATCTTCCATCAGCAAGAACATCATTCCGGTGATGGCGGGTGGAATGACAAGCGTAAGGGTCAATATGGCGCGCAGGAGACCAAATCCTTTGTCGTCGCTGTCAAGGAGCAGGGCGATCGCCATCCCCAGGATGACCTGAATAGCCAGGCACGCGCCGGTATAGGCGAGCGTGACCCACAAGGCGCCCCACATGCGCGGGTCATTGAACAGTCGCTGCCAGTTTTCCGTGCCCACATAGGCCAAGCCCCGTTCGCGGGGCACGAATTCGTGGAACGACAACCAAATATTGTAAAAAAGCGGGTAGAGCGCGAAGACCAGGAGCATCAAAACGAGCGGCGCAAGCCAAAGCCACGGGCTGTCGGAAATATATCCGCCGGATCGAGCCGCCTTGCCACCGCCCGACAAAATGCCCATCTGGTTGCCGCCGCCTCGTTGCGCGCTCCGCTGCAACTCCGTCCTCCGTCAGCGCCGCGGCTTCTCGTGGCCGCCGGACACGCTGGAACAATAGAAGACAATTTTTCCGTGGCAAGATCATTTGTTCCACACGCCACTTGGAGTAGTGTTTGCTGGAAGATGGCCGAGCGTGAATTCTCCCATAGGACCCACGACGACGCGGGCGACGACTTGTCGGAGCAGCTTACCGTGCGCGTTGCGTGGTGCTACTACCGGCTCGGATTGACGCAGCAAGAGGTGGCAGCGCGACTGGGTATCACGCGCGTGCGCGTGAATAGGCAGCTCGCCGAAGCGCGCCGTCGCGGTATCGTTCGAATAACTGTTACTTCTAAACTGGCGGAAAACATCGAGCTGGAAGAACGGCTTAAGAGCGTCTTTGGGTTAGACGACGCGCACGTGGTTCTCGGCCTGGCGGACGATGCAGCGAATGCCGAAATACTTGGCGATGTGGCCGCTGAAATACTTGGCCCTCAACTGGTCGATGGTTCGACCATAGGTGTTGGGTGGGGGATGACCTTGCGCGCGCTTGCGTCGGCCATGCCGGAACGCCCTCTTCCGCGGGCCGCCGTGGTCGCGATGTTGGGTTCGCTGACCCGCCGCTCCTCCATCGATGCATTCGAGGCGGCGACAGCGCTTGCGCACAGGCTCCATGCCGAATGTTTTTACATGCCGGGCCCGTTGATCTGCGACAGCGCAAAAGTTCGTAAGGCCATTGAATCACAGCCGCTCGTTGTGGACATCAAAGAACGGGCGCAGGGCGCTGACGTTGCGCTCTTCAGCGTGGGCGGTCTTGATAGTGGTACCATAAGACAGGCCGGTCTGATCGACGCAGAACAGCTCAATAGTGTGCGTAGCGCCGGCGCAATTGGTAATTTTCTTGGTCACTACGTTGACTGCCATGCTACAATCGTAGATCACCCCATTAATGACCGGGTCCTCGGCACGCGCCCCGATGAAATCGTCACCATAAATAAACGTGTGATGGTTTCCGGTGGTGCGACCAAGGTCCCAGTACTGCGGGCTCTCTTGCAACACGGTCTCATCACGGAGTTGGTGACAGATCAGGCGAGTGCGCAGGCCATACTCAACCCTGTGGATCAAGGAACAGAACAATGAATGATGCCGAGCGTGCGCTGCGCGGCGAGATCATCCGCACCTGCCGCGCCATGGAAACAAAGGGCATCAATCAAGGCACGTCCGGAAATGTTTCGGCGCGCTGGGCCGATGGTTTGCTGATTACGCCATCGGGACTTGCCTATGATACGATGGCCCCAGAAGATATTATCCATCTACGGATGGACGGAAAGTCAAAGGGTCCGCACACGCCGTCTTCGGAATGGCGATTCCACCGCGACATCTTGGCAGCCCGACCGGATGTGAATGCTGTCGTCCACGCCCATCCGATCCACCTCAGCGGTTTGTCGATTTTGAACAAACCGATCCCGGCCGTGCACTACATGATCGCAGCCGTAGGCGGGCCTTCTATTCGATGCGCCCCTTACGCCACCTACGGCACCCAAAAGTTATCCGAGCACGTGGTGAACGCGCTGGAGGACCGCCTGGGGTGCATCCTTGCGAACCACGGCATGATCGCTTGCGGGTCGGATCTTTCAAGAGCCCTGTGGCTGGCGGTGGAGATGGAAACGCTTGCCCACCAATACGTGGTCGCGTTGCAGTCGGGTGAGCCGGTTGTTCTTTCTGATGCCGAAATCGCCCGTGTGGTTGAAAAGTTCAAAGGCTATGGGCCGCGCCGCAAATCCGATGAGGCCAAACCAACGGCACGGGTAACCGCGTCTCGGCGGGCAGCATCAAAATCCGCTCCGACAAAAGCAGCAGCGGCAAAACCACCGGCAGCTAAATCGCCCCCGTCCAAAAAGAATGTGACGAAGGCTGCCGAAGCCAAAACAAAAGCGCCGGAAGCAATGCCGGGCAAGGCGTCAGCCGCGAAGACGAAACGGGCAAAGTCGTCACCTGCGAAACCAGCCGCCGCAAAGTCGGCCCCGCGGAAGGAAGCGACCGCCGCCTCATCTCGTAAAAAATCTGCTGCGACCAAGGCACCGCCGACGAGCAAAGCCGCCCCCAAGGCAAAAGCTGAAGCGGCGACAACTCGTGCGAAAGCGGCCCCCAAAGCGACTGCGGCTCCGAAAGCGACTGCTGCCCCCAAGGCGAAAGCAGCTCGTAAGGCGACTGCTGCCCCTAAGGCGACTGCGCCGGTAAAGGCAGCGAAAGGAACAAAGACCAAGGGTGCGGGAGCCAAGGCTCCAACGCAAAAGGCCACAGCGCCGGCCACGCGATCTGCACCGCCTGAGCCTGATCTCACCCCTTCGCCAGCGCCAACAACGGAATTGGTCAAGACGGCGGCCGGAGCAAGGTCGCGGCCGAGGCCGGTGGCCAGCAAGCAGCCGCGGGGCAAGTCCACTGCCACATCGCGCAGGGCAGAGCGTCGTTCCACCGGCGTCCGGCGGGGGCGGTTTGGCAAGAAGTAGCGGATCGTAATGGCGGGGCTGGCTTGCGTTCCAGCCCTCTGAAATTGCCCAGCTCTTCGGACTCGGACCGCGGAGAAAGGCGAGGGACGTTGCGCGAGATGGGCGAATGCACGTCCCGGGGCCCGCCTTTCAAATCCGGCTAGTCTGGAAGCCGGTTCGTACCGGGTCCTGCAAATCGCGAAAACGCCGTCGCACTCAAGTCTGCGGTACACGCCAGACTTTACTTTGGCGTGATCAGTCCGCGATGGGTGGCGTCTACAAGACACCATCACCGGCTGGTACAAAAATTACTGTGCGGCAACAGGCTCGCTAAACGGAACGCGATCGAGGGCGCGGTCGAGTTCTGCTTTGAGCGTTTCATAAAATGCGATGCCCACCGGACCAAGGGGGGCAGATCTTGGCTCGATGCGCATGTATTCGACCGAAAGACTTGGTTCGGCGAGGGGTGCAACTCGGCGACGCTGTCCGTCCCGATCGGGTATGCACAAGATTCCCGGCAGGATCGTTACCCATTCCGAGCGCGACACCAGATCAAGCGTCGCGAACATGGCGTCCAGCTCGATGGTGTCGCGCACTGCGATCGAATTCGCCTTCAAGTAGGTGTCAATCTTTCGTCTGCGCGAGTTCTCCCTGCTGGGCAAAACGACGCTGAGGGGTGGGAGTGCGGCAAGTACCGCTTCACCTCCGAATTTGAGGGTGCTGTCGGCGGCAACCATTAAGTATTCGCGATCCACCCCCATGCGCGTGGCCGAAAGGTTTAGGTCGCTGTCAAAGGCGGGAACCACGGCAAAGTCGAGCTGCCCCATGACGACTTGCTGGGACAGCGTACTGGAGAACGCTTCGGTCACGGACACTCGTACGTTCGGATGCGCCTTGGAAAAGGCGAGCAAAGCAGGACCCAGCACCGCGCGGGTGAAGGTGGGCATCAGACCGACACGCAAGTGGCCGCACAGCGCGCCAGAGAGGCCGCGCAAGGTGGCTTCCGCATCCGCCGCCGCCCGCAATGCGTTGACGGCATCGCCATAAAACCGGCGACCCGCCTCAGTGGGGGTGACGCCGGTGGAACTCCTGTTGAGGAGCCGCACCTGAAAACGGTCCTCCAGCTGCTTTACGTGCATGGATAGCCCGGATTGCGTTGCATGCACGCGCTGCGCGCCCGCCGAGAAGGAACCCTCCTCATAGACGGCAACGAAGTACTTCAAATGCTGCAATTTCACCCCATGATCTCCACCCTGTGCAGCCGCTATCAGCATATCGGATCACGTATATCACCATTTATGAGTATTGTTGAACGCCATGCTGCGGATAAGCGAGCATAGGGGGAACAAGGCCGAAAGCGGAGGGCTGAAATGGATGCCGACCTTGCCAGCGCTGGCCGCAAGGCTTCTTGCACCGGACCGGGTGAATTCAAGGTGGCTGTGGCAGGGTTCGGTTGGTGGGGCCGCCACGTGGCGGTGCGCGTTGCTGATCATCCGCAGATGATATTGGGCGGTGTGGTCGAACCGCAGCTCGAGCAACGGGATGCGATCCAATCCGCGGGCTATAACCTTTATTCAGACTTTGATGCCGCGCTCAATTCAGACATCGACGCGGTGATCCTCACCACGCCAAACCTTGTACACGAAGAGCAGGTGATCGCCTGTGCCCGCGCCGGGAAGCACGTCTTCTGCGAAAAACCTCTCGGTCTGACTGCGGCAAGCGCGCGTCGGTCGGTCGCTGCGGTAAGGGAGGCAGGCGTGCAACTTGGCATCGGCCATGAGCGGCGTTTCGAACCTGCTTTGCGGGTGCTGAGGAAAGCCATAGAGGTCGGTGATCTCGGAACCATCATGCACGCCGAAGCCGCATTCTCCCACGATAAGCTCATCAACGTTCCGCCTGACGACTGGAGGACCAAAAAGGCGGTATGTCCTGCGGCGGGGATGACAGGTATGGGCATCCACCTCACCGACCTCTTCATTTCTTACTTTGGTCCGGTGCGAACCGTGCAAGCTATCACCGCATCACGTTCACTTGGCTGGGAAACCGGCGACGTGGTAACCGTACAGCTTGGATTTGAGGCCGGCATGACAGCAACGCTGTCTGCTATACTCCACACACCACATTTTATTCGCACCCACGTCTTTGGGACGAATGCATGGGTTGAGGTCCGCAACCAAAGCCATCCCGACACTCCCGGCGGAAAAGTCACCTACGAGATCGCCAGAACCGGTCAGGACAACCAAGTGCAGGTGTTCGAGTGGGAGGACGCGGTGGTTCAGAACCTTGACGCATTTCGTGCAGCAGCCTGCGGCGAAGCAAGCTATCCGTTTACGACCGAGGAGATGGTGCACAACATCGAGGTGTTAGAGGCCATCGCAATTTCCGCGGAAGATCGACGTACCGTCGAAGTGGCATCACTCGCATGAGCGCGCCGGCGCCCCTGCCCAACCTAATGGTTTCGCCCACCGGCGCCCGCCGCATGAAGGCCGACCATCCCGCAATCCCCATTACACTTGACGAGATTGTCAATGCCGCTGTGGCTTGCCATGAAGCTGGCGCCAAGGGTCTTCACCTTCACGTTCGCGAGGAGGATGGCCGGCACTCAATCGATGTGGGCCGCTACCAGGAGGCCATCCACGCGCTCAAAGCAGCAGTGCCCGACCTTTATGTGCAAGTCACGAGCGAGGCTGGAGGCCGCTACTCGCCTGCAGAACAGCGCGAGATGATCCGCACGCTGCGTCCAAGGCACGTCTCGGTGGCATTGCGCGAACTCCTTTCAAGCCCGGAAGACTTAGATGAGGGGAAGACCCTTTATCATTTTGCACGTGCGGAAGGCATAGACGTCCAGCACATTGCGTACAGTCCTCGTGAACTGACTTTCTTGATTGATAAAATCAATTCCGGAATAATTCCCGGCGACACTCACCTATTGCAAATTACAATTGGTCGCTACGGCGATTTAATGGAAAGCAACCCGAAAGATCTTGATCCTTTTTTGAAGATCATCTCGGCATACGAGGGCACCCTTGCGTTTGATGTGATGCTTTGTGCCTTCGGAAGTACTGAAACGCGCTGTTTGACGTATGCGGCGGAACGCGGCGTTAAGGCGCGGGTAGGTTTTGAAAATTCCATCTGGAATTCAGACGGTTCCGTCGCGAGGAACAATGCCGAAAGGGTGGCGGAAGTGGCCGCATCCATCTCCGCTGCGACCAGGTGTTAGCGGATATCGCGCAAGGTAAAAGGCAAGTGGCGGCTTCGATGCGAGTCATCGGTCTGGTTGTTCGACAATCCAACCGGTCCGCTGGCAGAGCGTTCAGAGCTAAATCCAGGGTATTTCGCCAATAGCTTGCCATAGGTGAAAACGCATTGAGGCTACGCGGCGGCACGCCAAGTGCTACCGTTAACCGTCCAGTCTTCGCGTATCAGGCTGCCGGATTGGCGTAACATTTTCGAGACCGCGCAGTGTTCCCGCAGCTTTGTTACAACCGCGTCGATACCTTCGGTAGGGCCATCCATTGTCGCATTGATCTTGATCGTTACTTCCGGGAAGGGAACGTCAATCGGCTCTATAAGCCGGGTTCCGCGGCTATCCATCGTGGTGATGACTTCGATGTCCATGTCAGAGATGATCACACCATTTGCCGCGGCGAGTTTATTGGAAATAACGTGAGTACATCCTGAAAGCCCCGCCATGACCATCTCTACGGGCATTGGACCTTCGTTGGTGCCGCCACGCTCAATGGGCTCATCGATGACCATTGCGACGTCCCGCGCCGCAGCCGTGGACTTGGTCTTCGATATCTGGCGGCCGTGAATTCGAAAGGTCCAGATTGGCTTTTCCTTTATCTTCATGACTTCTCCTTTGGAAAATATTCATCGGCAAGCGACAAACGCGTAATGCGTCCACCCCGGTCAAGATGATCGTCTATGCCATGGCACCGCAGCGCATACCAGTAGGTTGCGGCGTTTACGGAGATCACAGGGCGGTTGAGTTCATCTTCGAGACTGTCAATCATGTCTACGATTCCCAGTGCGCCACCTACGTGAAGGAAGGTATCCACTTCAAGACTGTCCAGGCGCGCAAACGCTTTGCGCACCGCCTCGACGGGCACATTGATGATCTCTTCAGGAACTGGAACGTTGAGCGACGTAGAACCAACCACATCGAAGTCGAGACTAGCGTAGTATTCTACAACGCTTTGCGCGTGGACCGAAGACATGGGCGACAAAATCGCTATTCGTTCCGCACCCACGGTCCTGAGCGCGGCCTCGCACGCATCCGTCGCCGTGACGGTGGCAATATCTGGAACCGCGTTTGCCACGTCTTCTCGATAGATGGCGTGCCGCCCTACCGACCACCCGCGCATTTCCACCGAGTTGCCGCAAATGATAACGTCTGGAAAACAAAGCCGCGCGCCCGGAAGAGCGCGCAGCATCGCCTGTGGCACGTCGTCCGGGTTCGAGAGATCAAACCGATAGATCTGATTGCTTACCCCGGACGGCCGCATCGCCTCGTACTCAGGCTGCATGTTCGCGTTCTGCAACGGAATCATGACCGCGAAAACACCGCGCGGGCCAAAGCGATTGGGCACGACTACCTCGATAAGGTTGCGGTAGCCAAGACTGAAAACTTGGCTACCAAAAAAAGCTACTGAGTGATGGAGTCAACCAGAGCTTTATATGCGCTGTCTTGCTCGTCTCGTATCGTCTGGTAGTCGTCGCCAGTGAGAAGATCGGTATTTTCGCCAAGTCGACCCATCATTCGTGTATACGTTTTGTCTTCTTGAAGCGCCTGGAAAGCACCTTCAAGCTTACTCAACGCCTCCTGAGGTATGCCGGCAGGAGCCAATACCACGCGGTGCATGAAGCCGATGTCGCCCTCTATTCCGGCTTCTGCAAAGGTCGGCACGTCATCGTAAATTCGTTCTGGGCCAGCCGACGCCAGGACCCGAATTTTCCCTCCATCGAGCAGCGAGCCGATGGTCGCCGGAAAACCCATAGTTACATCAGCATCGCCGGAGAGGAGCGCTTGCATGGCAGGACCACCGCCCTGGTAAGGAACCAGATTGAATACTGCGCCACTTTCTTTCATGATTTGTGCAGCGGGAACGAAAAGCGCCCCCCAATTCCCCGAGTGAGCCATTCTAACGCTGCCTGGGTTAGTTTTTGCAGCTTCGATCAGGTCTTGAAACGTTGCGTAGGGGCTATCAGCGCGCACGACAACAGCGATAGGCGCGTAGTTCACCCTCGCCACGGGCACGAAATCAGCCTTGGGATCGTATGGGAGATTTTCCACGTGCTGCTGAAGCATATCAACGTAATTGTGCGAAAAGAGCAGGGTGTAGCCATCAGCTTCAGAGTTGGCGACTTCTTGTGTTCCTTTCTGACCGCCCGCACCCGGGCTCAGCCTGACAATCATTGCCTGGCCGAGATACTGCGGTATGGTCGAGGTGATGACACGGGCGTTGAGGTCGTGTGAGCCTCCGGCGCCAAGGGGAATGACCAGCGTGATTGGCTTTTCAGGGTAGTCCGCGAAAGCAGGAACACCAAGTGCGAGTACAGTCGCACAAGTCGCGACTAATATCTTAGCAACAGTTCTACGTCTCATGATTTCCTCCGAGGTTATGTTTCATTCGTCGTCACGCCGAGACAGATTGCATTCGCTTCCACAAAAGCCCACCGACGACCGGAGTTGCGAGGAGAACGAAGAGCATTCCCAATCGTTCGGTGAAAAGAAACTTTAGCGGCTCGGTGCCGGCCATCGCGACCGTCTGTCCAAGCGCGTACTCAAGGGGGCCACCCAAAATGAAGCCCATTACGAGGGGCATGATCTCAAACCGCGCCGCACGCGCCAGCAGACCGATGGCGCCAAATCCGACAAGCATTAGAAGGTCGACCGCATCGGAGCGAAAAACATATGCCCCCGCGAACGCGAATAAAATGACAAGGGGAATAAGCAAAGATGTTTTGATGGTTACAATGCGCGCAAAAATCGGAATTGTCAGATAACCGATGATTACGAACATCAGATTGGCGATAACCATAGCGATCAGGATGGCGAATACCGTTGAACCTTGCTCATCGAAGAGTTGCGGACCTGGTCGCAAACCTTGGGCTACGAACGCACCCAGGAGTATTGCGGTTACGTTGTCACCAGGGATGCCGAGGGTGAGCAGCGGTACGAGCGTCGGTCCATTTACGGCGTTGTTGGCCGCCTCAGCAGCGGCAACGCCTTCGATTTCACCTTCACCAAAGGTCTCCGGATGGGTAGAGGCGTTCTTTGCGGCCGAATATCCCATCATTGCCGCAACCACTTGGCCTAACCCAGGAATTATGCCTATACCTGCGCCAATAATCGTCGACCGTCGGATGGTTGGAAGACAACGCCGAAACTCTGAGAGTGTCAATCGCGCACCGACGAGTTTGGCAAGACTCTGAACTTCTCCCGAGCGCATGAGCGCATAGACGATCTCAGGCAGCGCAAATAAACCAATGAGCATAGGAAGGAGCGGAATTCCTGACTTGAGATCAAAGAGACCAAAAGTGAATCGCTCCACGCCACCAATGGGATCGGTGCCAATTTGTGCGAGCCAGAGGCCCGCGAACATCATGATCAATCCTTTGATGGGGTTTTTGCCGGCCGTTACGACGATAATAACAAGACTCAAAAGGAGCACAGAAAAGAGCTCTGGGGGGCCAAACTGCATCACGAGCAGGGCGATCGGGAATATCATTAATATGGTAAATACGTCGCTCGCGGTGTCTCCAATAACCGAAGAGAAAAGCGCAATATCGAGCGCCTTTCGAGATTGGCCTTTCTGGGTGAGTTTGTAGCCATCAATGGACGTAGCGATTGCGGCTCCGGTCCCCGGCATAGACACAAGAATTGCGGGGATAGAGCCACCAAATATTCCACCTTTATAGATCCCCAGGAGGAAAGGGATACCGACGATTGGATCGAGGAAAAATGAGATCGGCAGCAAGATTGCCATCGCCATCAACGTCGTAAACCCTGGCAATGCTCCGACAAGCATGCCAGCAAATAGTCCGATGGCCATTAATGCGAAGGTATCAAGGCGCATTGCCATGACGAGCCCTTCGCTGAATTCAGCCAGCACTTTTGAGCACTTTCGTTGAGGGACGCCGCATCACCGATCTAGAATCCATGCATACGCAAACTCGATGGGGCTGAGCTCGGGAAGCGAGACCGCCAGCCCGCGCGTCGCAACCAAATAGATCGTGATTGGCGAGATGATAGAAAGTGCAAAAATTTGCACAAGTGACCGATTTCCGGCGATGAGTGCGATCGATGACATCGCAACAGCGGAAGAAATCAAAAAACCAAACGGAATCATTGTAACTGCGTAAACAACAAGAATAATAAAAAATCTTATCGTTTTGAATGCGCTAGCATAATTTCTACTAGTAGACGACTCCAAAAGTCTATTTCTATTCGTAAATAGATAAATGGTGCAAAGAAGGACAAGTAGTGTCAGGATAATAGACGGGAACAGAGTAGGTTCGATGGGACTAAGCGAGCGGCCGAATAGAACCTTTGGCTTAGCTATGAGGGCATTGGTAAACAGTAATGCAGACGACGATATGACAAAGAGTGTACCAACGAGCCAAGCTTGTGCTGACAGGCGTGATAGCATCCTCCTCATCCCCTATTTGCTCCTCGTCAAAACACGATAACAAGCTATAGGATAAGAATTATCTGAACGGTTTTGAAAGTAAATACTCGTGTAAATAGATGCAGATATCCAGTTTTGCAATCTAAAATGACTTATATGTTTATGTTGACGGGAAAAAATAAATTTGTCAGAAGATCGAGATAGTTCGGATGATGTGTTTTTAGTCTTCGGAATTAATTGCTGTTTGGTGGGAACGGCCTGATGAACACAGAAATACTGAACATCATTGCACCGATCTTTTTGATCGCGGGGTTGGGTTACGCAATGGAAGCGACTGGTAGAGGATTTCACCCAGGTAGTCTGACCCGTTTGGTGATGTGGATCGGTACACCGTCGTTGGTATTTTCTTCGCTGACGCGAACCGAATTGCCAACGGATGATCTTTTGAGAATGGCTGGATGTGCTGTTGCGGTAGTGTTGATAGGAGGAGGTGTTGCCGCAGCAATTCTTAGGGCGCTTCGATTGCCTCTTCGTGCATATCTTCCGCCGCTCACATTGCCGAATTCGGGTAACGCCGGGTTGCCGGTGGTGCTGTTCGCTTTTTCGCAGGATGGTTTGTCGATCGGAGTTGCGTTCTTCTTCGTTATCGCTCTCACTCAATACGTCGTAGTCCCAATATTCATTGTAGGCCGTGCGAATTGGCGAGCAATTGCAACGGAACCACTTCTCTGGTCGGTGATGACCTCGATCGCAGTAAAGTTCCTCGAGATAGTCCCTCCCGCAATAATCGCGGAAACAACCCACATCCTCGGAGGTATGGTCATTCCCGTAATGCTTTTGATGCTCGGTGGAGCGCTTGCGCGGTTGCGGGTCGCCGATCTTTTCACCTCTGCGTTTCTGGCCGTTGTGCGACTCTCAGTTGGTGCAGGCGCTGGAATGGTGGTTATCCTCGTATTTAATCTCGATGGCGTTGAGGCCGCCACACTCTTTCTGCTTTCTGCAATGCCAGCAGCTGTCGTTACCTATGTATTTGCAGAGCGCTATGGTCAAGCCCCTGAAAAAGTTGCTGGTCTTGTAGTGTGTTCCACGATCCTAACATTCCTCACGCTGCCAATTTTGCTTATTTTTGCTTTCAAAATAGCACAATAGCTGTAATCGCTTTGATCTAAACCGCCTTTCCAGGTCGTCAAGACGGGGTGCTTCGCAAAGGTACCGCAACGCGTTCGATGGCGTTAATGATTGCGGCGTTGTCTAAATCTTGCTCCCCAGCTGACACACAATCGTCCATCATGGCAAGGTAGAGTTCAGCGAACGGTAAGCGTGAAATCCCAATCTTGGTCGCCGTATCTCTAATAAGTCCAAAGTCCTTACGTGATTGACTGATGCGGCCAAGCGGTTGAAACGCGCGCGAAACCATCTTGCTCCCCTTGCCGTCCATCACCGACGAGTAAGCTGCCGATTGCTTAGCCAGAGAAAGAAAATCTTCGCTTTCAAGGCCAAGATGTTCAGCAAACAATAATCCTTCTGCTAGGGCAGCTCGGTTAATCCCGAGAATCAAATTAATCGCAAGCTTTGTGCGGTTTCCATTACCAATTGGCCCAGTATAAAAATGTGCCTTGCAAAGCACAGGCAGAAACGGCAAAAAGCGCTCAAGCGACGAAGTGGAACCAGCTAAAAAGAGCGTTGCCCGTCCCGCCCGCATTGCCTCGCTGGTTCCGGAAATCGGTGCTTCCACGAGGCTGATGGATTTTTGAGCTGCGGTAGTTTCCAGCGTCGCCATACGGGATGGGTCGCAGGTACTCATCGCCACAAGGAGATTTTCGGTCCCAGATGGCGCGTGTTCAATTAAAGACGCAAGCTGATTAGTATCGAATACTGCTGCGATTACAATACCGGCACCCCAGACGTCGTGTGGCTCAGATAAAATGCCCCCTGCCTGCGCAAACACCGTCCTCCTCTCCGCGTTAGGATCGTGCCCAACCACAGCGTATCCTGCGTCAAGGCAACGTTCGGATATCGCCATACCTATTAGACCAAGGCCAAAAAGCCCGACCGTTTTCATGTCGAAGTAACGGTCAAATATTTGGCGACATTATCGTATTTTATGGAGAATTGTTGGAATCCTTCACTTTTTAAATCAATTCTACTAACTTTAGAAAATAATACATAGGGTAAGTATGTAGAAAAGAGGGGAAAACCATCTATATTCAAGATATGGCCGGCGCAGAGACAATTTTCTTGTAGGATTGACATTATAGAAGATCCTTTAAAGCGACTTCCAGAAACGTTGCCTGGTTTCTGGCGCTCTCGGCGAAACCAAATGTGTCTCTGGAGAGGTCTATTCTATCAGGAATTCGTGCAAAAACGGTACCTAGATAACTTAATTTGACGATGCCTGTACCGAGCAAAAACATATTACCGCGCGGCCTTCAATTCTGCGAGTTGCGTGATCGCAAGATTAGACATAGGTAACGCGACTGGTTCGCCGACTTCCGCGGAAACATCCGCCGCGCAATAAGTCTCCATGACCATGCGTGCATGCCGCACATCGACCATCGGTGGGCGATCGAGGATGACAGATTCCAAAAAATGAATTGTTTCAGGGCCCATTTGGCCAGCAAAGACGTCGTCCACATGTTCGCCCGGCATGGTTGACATTGGAAAAAAGGTACTCTCAGTCACAGTATTCATCCAATTATCGCGGGATGTATCATCAAGGATGAGCGCGCCTTCCGTGCCTGTAATTTCTATCCAAGTTCCACAATAGTTTGGAAAACTTGGCGGTAGGTTCCATCCACCGCCGATGACCACCAGCGAGCCATCGTCCATCGAGACAGTGCTCCACATGCAGTCATAGGAGCCGTTGACATCCTTCATAAAACCGTATGCACCTTGGGAGTAGATCTTTATGGGTTTAGCTGGCGCAAGAAGCCAAAAAACGAAATCCAAATCATGGGTCGACTCCATCGCGGCAGGGGATAGCTTTACTCTGCTCGCGATCTTTTTACCCAAACTTCGAGAAAGGTGGCGGCTCACCATTACATTAACGATTTGACCAAGTTGACCGGTAGATATAGCTTTTTTTGCGTAAGCAATCTTCGGGTTAAAGCGTTGAGAGTAACCGATTGTGAATTTGAGCCCACCACGCTCTGCGAGAGCAATCAACTCGTCTGCTTCCCAAAACTCTAGGGCTATGGGTTTTTCGAGGAGGACGTGTTTACCAGCCTTCAGGCAGTCTCGCGCGATAGGGTAGTGCGTTCCCTCTGGCGTCGTCGATATGTAGACGACTGAGACGTCGCCATTTTCAACAATTTCACGGTAATCCATGGTTGCTGTGGCGGGCCGAGTAAGTGCTTTCACCTCCGCCAGCCGGTCAGGGCGAATTTCACAAATGTGGAGCTTGTCGCAAAGTGCAGTTTTTGCGAGCGTCTCTGCGCGGATGCCCCCGCACCAACCAGTACCAATGACAGCTGCTTCCACCTGTCTCATGGTGCTTGTTGAAGAGCACAAAGAGGTTGCGTTTCCATTGTGCTCCTATCTACGATACCAATTAGTTTGACACTTCTGGCATTGCGGGGCGGAGTATGCCGGTATGCTCGCAGCATAGTGAGAAATAAACACTAGGCGCGGTCGATTTGTGCCAACAATCATAAGAACTGATGGGAACGTTCAAATCTAAAGACGGCCTTGACCATCTTCAGGCTGCCTTTGCGGGCGGATGGACCAAGCGTACCTCATCAGGAATTTTCAGGGCATCATTGGGTCCGTCAATGAATTCGACAGTCGTGAATATAAGCTCGGTCTCACCAATATTTTCCACTGAATGTAGCATGTATTCGCCTTCGCCATAGTGGAAGTGCTTGGTCTCTCCGGCGTGATGTTCAGTGTCACGAACCGTGCCATTCGAAAAATATCCGCGCGCTTTGCCATTGGTGAGACAGGACCAGAAGTACGGGTTGACGTGGCGATGGAAGGGACAGCGATATCCGGGTGGCAAGCGTAAATGCCACACACGGAGCTGGTCGGTCTCAGACACGAGGGTGGAGCCGACTACGCCGCTGAATTCATTTGCGATCATGTCTTTGTAAAGACCCTCCGGCCAGCCATCAAATACGGACTTATCGCCCGCCGTCTGGATGTGGTCAGAAGTCTTCGCTGGCGCGGACATTTCGTTGTTCCTTTCGGCTATGCGTTGATCTCATGGGGCGCCAACGCAAATTTGTGTGCTGTCATGCGGTTTGCTCTATGGACGCTTCAAGCGCGGCAAGGTCGCTCTTGAATTGTGTCTTCTGCTGCGACGTGAGCGGCAGAAGTGGTGGAGCCATGCGTGTCCAGCTCTCGTCTCCGGTACGCCAGGCTTCAACCTGCTTCATAGCTGACATCAATGGATATTTAGCGGCAGTCTCCCGAGCTGCTTTCACGGCTGCCATGGCTGTATCTTGTTCTGAGTTGCTTGCTGCCAATGCCGCTTGCACTTTGTTTGCAAAAGCATTTGTGGAGCCAGAAATGATCCCGGCGCAACCGACGGCAAGGGCGTCGAAGACAAATGCCTCGCTGGAGGGATAAACATCGAAGTTGTCATTCACGCCGCCGGTCGCTTCGGCAAACGCCTTTGATTGGGAAAAGTCGCCACTGGAATCCTTTAGCCCTGCGATGACTTGACCGAAGTCGCGCTTTAGGCGAAGCACCAGTTCAACAGAAAACGGTAACAAAGACATTTGAGGGAAGTGGTAGAGATAAATCCGTAAATCACCGTTACCGACATCATTAATCAGTTGTGCAAATGCCGAGTAAATCCCTTCATCTGATTGGTTTTTGTAGTAAAAAGGTGGTAGTATGAGAACGTTATTGAAACCCGCCTCCAGCGATGCATTGGTGAGTTTGATGGCATCGGCGATTGATGAAGAGCCGGTCCCAAAGACGACTCGATTGGCCGGTAAGCCTGCTTTTGCAAACGCTGAGGGAAGGGCAAGTCGGTCACCAAACGCGATGGAGTTTCCCTCGCCGGTCGTCCCTGTGGGGGCAACACCATCGCAGCCACCCTCTGATAACAAGTAACGGCAATATGCTATCAATTTTTCTTGGTCTACCGAACCGTCGGCATGGAAGGGTGTAACGGCGGCCGCGTAAATCCCACGGTGCGCTTTTGTCATAACGCTCCCTCCTCGCCCTATTCAGCGGCCTGTGCCAACGCTGCCGACCTGCGGGTGGAAACAACCACCTTAATCGCATCGTCGATGCGCTCGCGTGCATACTTTAGGGCCGTTTCGAGTTGCTCCATCGGGAATGTGTGGGTGTGGATTTTGGTGGCGTCAAAGCGCTTTTGCGCCATGAAGGCCATCGCGCGGTGAGTCGCCGAACGACCTTCTCCGCGAATCCCATAAAGATAAATGTTATTGACCGCGAGATATCCAATGTCGAACGGCACCGGTTCTTTGGGAAAGGCGGCCAAGCACACCCGCCCCCCGCGATTGGTCATGTGCACCGCCTGGTTCACGGTGGTTTCATTGCCGGCGGCGTCGATCACATAGTCAGCCCCCTTGCCGCCGGTGACCTCCCGGACTCGGCCGACAACATCTTCTTTTCTTGCGTCGATGGTCATGTCGGCACCGAGTTCCAATCCGATGCGATTGCGGTTTTCCCGCGTTCCCACAAGGATGACCGGTGACGCCCCAAGGGACTTCGCCACCGCCACGGCGAGGAGGCCGATGGGGCCGGGGCCAATCACCACAACGCTTTCGCCCGCCACCAATCCGCCCAACTCGGTCAGACCATACATCGATGTGCCCGCGGTGACGACGAGTGTAGCTTCTTCATCGCCCATTTCGTCGGGCACTTTAATCATAGTGTTCACATTGTTGATGGCGAATTGCGCGAAGCCGCCATTTGTTGTGAAGCCGTTGGCGCGATGTCCCTTATTCTTATCGCCATAGTTAAGGCCATAGTTGTGGCACGATGTATACATGCCCATGCGGCATCGCTTACATTGCCCGCATCCTGCATGGATCTCTACCGTGACCCGGTCTCCAACCGCAAACTCATCGACACCAGGGCCGAGTGCTGCGATGGTCCCCATGTACTCATGCCCGGGTGTGAACCCTTTGTTGAATGGTTTGCCGCCTTCAATGAGCGCTGGTGTGCCATAGCTGATCACCTCAAGGTCGGTGGCGCAGATCGCCACCGCATCGATGCGCACGAGTGCTTCGGCCCGTCCGGGGACCGGCACAGGTTTATCGACGAGTAAAAGTTCGTCTGGATCGCCGAGCACCCAGGCCTTCATGCTGGCCGGAACCTGCATACCGACTGAATTTGTCTCGCCACTTCTAGCGTTTTGGTCGGCATTGACTTTGGTCATCAAGCGCTACCTCGCCGCCATCTCTCAATGAGTTGGCCAACCCATCGAGAATCGATCATCACACGCACCAAATTGGCCAACCAATTAGAGCGGGTTGGTGCTCTGTTTGGAACTTATCCCTATTGAGCCTGATAGTAAATGCAACTGTGCGTCTTGCCTCGTGGTTTTTTCAAGAGTAGCGTCTCCACACACGTTTCATCGCTAATTGGTAAACCAATTTGGTCCTAGCTTTATGGTGGCGATAACGCTGGCTGGCTTGCGCGATTTCCTGCGCGACACGGGGCTTGAGCCCGGTGATCGTCTTCCTCCGGAACGGGCGCTCTCAAATGCGCTCGGAATTTCTCGCGCCGAATTGCGCAAGGCACTCACCATCATGGAAGCGAACGGCGATATCGAGCGGCAAGTGGGGCGGGGGACTTATCTGGCCGAGGCAAGTGGCAAGAACCAGAGCACAGACATGGCTGCGCTGGTCGCGCGCACTAGTCCCCACGAAGCAATGATGGCGCGGCTCGCCCTAGAACCCCAACTGGCCGGGATGGCCGCAATCCATGCAGCACCACACCAGCTTGCCCGCGTGCGCAGTTTGGCGAGCGAGATGCGATCGTCCGGAACTTGGGAAGCGTATGAAGATCTTGACGCCCGGTTCCACGAAACCATCGCAAAAGCGGCCCGGAACGCGCTTCTTGAGGAACTTCATCGCATCGTCAATGCGGTTCGAGTCTCCGTCGTTTGGGCGCGGCTTGACGTTCCACGAGGTGGGCCGCCCGCGAGTTACCACTCGTTCGGTGAGCACGATGCCATCGTCGCGGCCCTTGAAAGACGTGATCGGGCCGCTGCTCAGGACGCCATGCGCGCACATCTAAAGTCAGTCAGCGCGACATTGACCCGCGAAGATGCTCTCTAGCGACGGAACCAGAAATGATCGATCTCTACACGTGGACGACGCCCAATGGCCGTAAGGTCTCGATTCTATTGGAAGAACTCGGTTTAGAGTATCAGGTCCATGCCATCGATATCACCAAAGGCGAGCAGCACGATCCGGAATTCTTGAAGGTATCACCTAACAACAAAATCCCCGCTATCGTCGATCGCGACTCAGGAATGACGATGATGGAGAGCGGCGCGATCATGCTCCATTTGGCTGATAAGCATGGTCGGTTTTTGCCGTCAGGTGGTGCTCGTGGGCAGGCTATCGAGTGGTTGATGTGGCAGATGGGTGGTCTTGGGCCAATTCTTGGTCAAGTCCATCACTTTGTAAAGTACAACAAAGGTAAGTCAGCCTACTCGGAGGAGAGGTATTCAAAGGAAGCAAACCGCCTTTACACGGTGTTGGACGGGCAGCTTGCATCCCGTGACTTTATTGCCGGAGATGGTCGCGGCGAATATTCGATAACCGATATGGCGTGCTGGCCGTGGGCATCACGCTTCGAGTGGCAAGAAGTAGATCTTAACGACTACCCCAACGTTCGAGATTGGTATGTTCGCATTGCCGAACGACCGGCCACTCAACGCGGCTATGATGTTCCGCACCATGTCAACGATGTGCCTCTGCCCTGAGTTCAGCGCAATGGTAGAGGGGCGCGGGCAAATAGAATTTTATTTGACGCCATCAGGTTTAGCGATGGCGCGGTTCAGACACGCTGATTGGCGCTGCTTCGGTCGATCCAATAGCGGTGGGCAACGGGAAAAATTCAATGCCACGGGGAGGGCCCGATGCCGTATGTGGCACCGCTAGGCCTGGAAAATACCAAAGACGCGCAGGATGACATCGCCTGGCTCGCGTCGGCGACCGGATTTGTCGCCAATTCCATGCTCACGCTGTCGCACCGTCCAGAAATCGCCAAGGCGGTGCTTGAACTGATCCGTGCAGTGGTTCGAAATCCGGACGGGACGGTCGATCCCGCGCTTCGGTGGATGGTGGCGCACGTAACGAGCCTCGCGAACGGATGCCAGTATTGCTCCGCGCACACTTTTAAAAACGGCGCCGACAATGGCGTACCGACTGAGAAACTTGAGGCTTTGTGGGAGTTTGAGAACAGCGATGTCTTTTCTGCTGCGGAGAAGGCCGCGTTGCGCGTTGCTGTTACGGGGGGGCAGTGCCCGTCCTATGCGACGCCGGAAGATATGGCGGAATTGCATAAGCATTTCAGTCAAGCTCAGGTGGTGGAGATCGGCGCTGTTATTGCACTTTTTGGCTTTAACAACCGTTGGAATGCGTTGATGGAAACTGACATCGAACAGCGCGTTACCGACTTTATCGAGATCCGAAACTACCACCCGCCAAACTCAAAAAGCTAAGTATCGGGTGTGGTGAAGACGCAATAGAAGATGAGTAACAGGGAGAACGTCATGACCGATAAACACAGGGGCGTTGACCGGCGCGCGTTCGTTGTTGGTGCCGCGGCAGGTACTGTTGGCCTGCAAATTGTGATGCCAAATCTCGCCTTGGCGGCGGAATACCCACAGCGGCCGATTACGATCGTTGTCATGTATTCCGCCGGTGGCGGCACGGACACGATCATGCGCAAGCTGGCCGAGGAGATGGCGAACGCGAAGGGATGGACCATTAACGTAGTGAATCGGCCAGGTGCTGTCGGCGGTGTGGCGACCCAGTTCGTGGGTGCCGCGAGGCCCGATGGCTACACGGTCCTCGGTGGTGCCAACTACAACCGCTTCGTGCGCGTGCTCGGTCACGCCGATTTCGTTCCATGGGAAGATTGGTTACCGTTCAAGGCGGGCAATGCGCTGGCTTCTTGGTCGGTGCGTGCAGACAGCCCCTATCAAACCCTCAACGATGTCATTGAAGCCGCAAAAGAGCGACCGGGTGAACTTACGATATCGACATCCGGTACCGGCGGTGTCTGGCACGAACTAGCGCTGATCATTGCGAATATCGCCGGTGTTGAACTCAAATACGTTCCCTATAAGGGTGGAAAACCTGCAACCCTGGCCGGGCTGCAAGGCGAGACAGACATCGCCGGTGGTGGTTTGCATGAACATATCGATCTTATTCGCGCCGGAGAGCTTCGTAACCTTGCCCACACCGGCCTTGAAGATATTACGTTGGATGATGGGACGGTGCTTCCTTCAATCGCGACCGTCCTTCCAGAGGCGAAGAAGATTCTTCCGGTCGGTGCTACGTACAATTTCATGGTGAAGCGCGATCTTCCACCGGAAGTCTTACAAGAGCTAGCAGATGCCTTTGTGGCGGCGGCAAGCTCTGAGGGTTTCAATGAACTACTTGAATCCAAGTTCTTCCAGTCGGATATCAAGATCGGTGAGGAGGCCGACCGCGAAGGTGCAAAGATGGAAGCCATAACGGTCGACATTTTCAACAAGCACCAAGCTCAGATTGGCGCGGAAGTGAAATCTGCAGAAGAGCTTGGGCTTCCAAAGCCCGAAGACTTTGACAGTTGGTGGCCGCCCCAAGGCTACACGCCGCCCCCGATCAAGGCCGGTTCCTAGTCTCTTGACCTTCCTGGCTTTGCAGCCAAATCAGGCGGCAAAGCGTAGGGTTACGGAATTGAGACGGTGAGCGACAGCGCGAAGGATGACGTGCAGTTCGAGGGTGAAGAGGCAGGTGCAGGGTATGCCTCGCCCACCCTCGACTTGATCGCCACCGCCTTCTTGGTTGCGCTTTCCATTGCTGTAATGGCGGGTTCGGTGGCTCTTCCTGTCCCTGGCGATCTTGTCACAGCGCCTGGTCTTTTGCCGTTCCTCGTGGCCGCTTCGCTCTTTTTGATGGCGCTCGGGCTCGGCGCTTCTGCTGTGGCTCGGCGACGCGCGGGAATACACGCCGCGGCGTTCGCCGACCGCGATATCCCCACTGACTTGCGATCCCTCGCCCTCGCTGGCGCGGTCGCCATCTATATCGCGGCGCTTCAGTTGATGGCGTTCCAGTATGATGTCGTAGTCGGCGGTGCTCGATACTCCATATCAGCATTCGAGCCGGCCACCATCATCACGCTGGCAGTGATCATTCATCTGTCATGGCGCGGTCCAATTTGGATTACTTGCTTAATCTCAGTGGTATGGACGCTTGCACTCTCCATCATCTTTCAGAAGGTGTTTAACATCCCACTGCCAGGCACGTTTTGATCATGCAACGTCACCCGCTGTGTCAAACACGATCAAGTTTATTTTGTGCGCCGAACGTTGGTCGGCGGGCTTGTGCAGTTGTGAACGCCATCGGGCGCGGCTTTGAGCGAAGATGTAGTCGGTTTCAGGCACAGCCTGATCGGCTCAAAGAATTTGCTGGCCCATTGGGCAAGACACTCTTCAATCTATTCGGTGCCACCGAATCAGCGCGCAATGTATCTCGTGGCGAACACCAAGCTGCTCGCGCGGGTTTGGGTATACATCCATGATCGATGGTTTGCTACTTGCCCTTTCCCCATCGCTTCTGGTGATGACGCTGTTTGGCGTATGTATTGGCATTATCTGGGGTGCGCTTCCTGGGCTCTCCACGACCATGGCGATGGGCCTTCTGATCGGCCTCTCGGCTGGGATGTCCCAGGATGTTGCCATCTCATTTATGCTTGGCGTTTACACAGGTAGCGTATTCGGCGGTGCGATTTCTGCAGTCCTCATCAATATTCCGGGGACGCCCGACGCGGTGCCGACGATGATCGAAGGGCACCAACTCGCCCAGCGTGGTGAGGGCGGGCAAGCACTCGGCATGGCCATCGCCGCCTCCTTCATCGGCGGTGGGATTGGCATACTCCTTCTCATCACCCTCATTCCTCTGATCCTAGCATTCGCCCTCAATTTCAAGAGTTGGGAGATGTTCTGGCTTGCGGTGATCGGTATTATGGTTGCCGGTTCCATGGCGGCGGGCTCGATGCCGCTGAAGGGCTGGATTGCTGGTTGGATCGGAATGCTCATTGCATTTGTCGGACTGGATTCCATCCACGCCGTACCGCGTTTTAGCTTTGGCACATTCGCACTTTTCGATGGAATTTCGTACGTTGCTGTCCTCATTGGCCTGTTCGGCCTTGCCGAAATCTTGCGGACACTACCCGCCAAGGACATGCCGACTATTCCCTCTGAGGTGGGGCGTGTATTTCCACAGCTCGGCCTTCTCAAGCGCTTCGCCCCATCGGCGGTGCGGTCCGGTATTCTTGGCACCTTCATCGGTGCGATCCCGGGCGCTGGGGCGAACGTCGCTTCGTTTCTGGCCTACGATATTGGCAGGCGCAGGGCGAAGCCTGTGGAAAAAGCGAAATGGGGGAAAGGGAGCTACGAAGCCCTCGTCTGCTCAGAGACAGCAAACAACGCGAACATTGGCGGCTCGATGCTTCCGACGCTTGCGCTGGGCATTCCAGGCAATGCTGCGGCGGCGGCGCTTCTCGCGGCCCTCACACTCAAAAACGTCGTGGTGGGACCGACCATCGAGATTGATCATCCGGGGCTGATATACTTTATCTATGCTGCCCTCATCATTGCCAATATGATGATGTATGTGGCTGCGTTTGCACTTATCGGCCCATGCGTCAAACTCTTCAGCTTGCCGCGTGGGATATTGATGCCGCTTATCTTGCCGGTCTGTGTAATTGGCGCCTATGCCGTCAAACTTTCCATGTTCGACGTATGGATCATGTTTGCTGCGGGCATCATGGGATGGCTCTTCACGGTCTTCCGCTTCCCCGTTGCGCCGGTGGTTCTCGGTGTAATACTTGCTCCGCTTGCCGACGAAAACCTGCGGCGCTCGCTCCTTGTATTTGAGGGGAAATCCCTGGGTTTCATCCTCTCCCAATGGATCGGCACCTTCCTCATGATTGCGGTTGCACTCGTCGTCATCGAAGGCGTTTTGCGCGCGGTCACCAGTGGTCGGCGCACCGCAGTGTCCGCGCGCGCCAACTAGAGAGGCACCATGGCTTCAGCGAAAAAAGAGATCGGCCTTGCCATCGTCGGGTGTGGGACCATCGGGCGGATCCGCGGCGTTCTTGCCAGAGAGTATCCGGGCGTTGGCTGGATCGGCCTTTGCGACCTCAAGGCCGATATCGGCGAAAAACTCTCTCAAGATATTGGGGCGGAATTTTTTACAAAGGACTTCCGCGAGCTTCTCGCGAGACCAGAAGTCACCGCAACCATTATCGCCACGGACGAGAACTTCCACTTTGAGCCGACCATGCTTGCCGTTGAGCGTGGCCACGATCTTTTTATCGAAAAACCGCTGGCGACAGATGCTATACAGTCGGCGAAAATACTTTCCGCCATCGAAGATGCGGATGTCGATGCAGTGATCGGCTACACGCAGCGTTTTCGACGTCGATTCCTTGCCGTGAAGGAGCGCTTGATCACCGGCCAAATCGGCGACGTTCATACCGTCGTCACCCGCGCATTCATGAACCGCATGGTCCCCATTGCCACCGTTCAACGCACCCAGGAACGTGCAACGCTCACGCCCATGGTGGTGTCCGGCACCCACAGCCTCGACATGTCTATGTGGTTGATGGAGGGCAAAACACCGGTCAGCGTCTATGCAAAATCCACGGACAAGGTGCTCGGCGAATGGGGTACTAAGGATTCCACGCTCGGCATTTTTACCATGGACGACGGAACACTATTCTCCATGAATATTTCGTGGGCACTGCCGGAAGTGTGGCCAGGAGCGGTTTACGGTATCGAAATTGGGATCGTCGGCTCGCAAGGCGTCATCGATATAGAAGACACCCACCGGGACCTTGTGATGGCAACAAACGTTGCCCAGGGGGCCGGATACGCGCCGGAAGGGTACAAGGCACCAGACCGACATGTGGAATTTTTGACAAGCTACCCGCCGGGCGATCTCCACATTGACCAGTTGTGGGGGCCCATGCGTGAGGAAACGAACGCTTGGTACCAGCGGCTTTACAACGGCGCCAAAACCCCCCATGCGAGCGCTCAGGATGGCCACCGCAATCTCCTTCTGACAATGGCCATGGATCTTTCCGCAAAGCGTGGTGAGGCGGTGGCATTGCCCCCCGATCCCGAAGAGCTGATGCGCGAGTTGGTGGGATGACAGTGGAGCTTCGGTTCGGGGGATACCAGGGCGAGAAGTCCGTTCACACCAGAGGCGGGCGCGTCCTCGCAGAAGCTGCTGCCCGCGAAAGCGGAGGTGCTGCAAAGATCTTGTTCGACGAGAACATTGTGGCCCGCGGACACAAAGCCGCCGATCTCTTGTCGATGACTGAGGCGGGTGATCTCGACGGATGTTACTTTTCGTCCAGTTATCTTGCCAAGCGTGTTCCCGCACTGGGGCTTTTCGACCAACACTTCGTGGTTCCGGATCGACGGCGTGCCTACGCGGTGCTCGACGGTCAACTCGGAGCGCGGCTCAAGAGTGAAGTGGAGGCAGAAACGGGCTACGCAGTGCTCGGCTATTGGGACAACGGACTGCGCCACATCTCAAGCCGCACGCCCATTCGCACACCGGCCGATTGCGCCAACCAAAAAATCCGCACGCTTGCCAACGAAGACCATCAACGGGTTTTCCGCGCGCTTGGCTTCGTGCCCCAAGCCATCGACGTGCGCGACCTTCCCGAAGCGGTGCGCACCGGCCGAGTGGATGCGCAGGAAAACCCGCTCACTAACATTTACAACTTTGGTCTCCACGAAACCCACCGGCACGTCACACTCACCCGGCACCTCCTCGGCGTAGCCATGGTCCTTTTCAACAAGGACGTGGTGAGTAGCTGGGCGCCAGAGCTACGCGCGGCGGTGGAGCGTGCTGTCCGCGAGGCAACGACGGCGCAGCGACGTTTTGCCCAGGACGACGACACCGTCTGCAGGGAGGCGCTCCGGGCGGATGGGGTCGAGGTGATCGAGCTGTCGGAAACAGAACGCAGCGCCTTTGCGCGAGTAACCAGGCCGGAGGTGGAGGTCACCCGCGCGTCCTTTGATGGCAAGCTGCTCGAACTCTTCGACAGCGACCTTCGTGCCGCCTAAATATTTTGGCGTTGCTCGACTGAAACGACCGACAGGTCTGACTGTTCCAGTTTCGCGCGTTATTATCAGCATTCAACTATTCGCGGCGTCCGCCGTTTGAGCGCGAACACCGCGAGGAAGAGAAGGTAGTTTCGATGACGGCAACTCGCTTGGGCGACGCGCGCGCAACCCACCACCGAATCGCGCTGGGCGAATTTGAGGTGACGGCCGTACTTGAGGGCAGCGGCGTAAACGACGGCATCCATCCGATTTTCGGGCACGATCAGACCAAGGAAACGTTCTGTGAGTACGCTGTCGCGCGGCGGATGCCTGCCGACCGTTTCGAGCATGTTTTCATCCCCGTGCTCGTCAATACAGAAAACGCCCTCGTGCTCTTCGATACCGGCCTTGGTGCCATGGGCGCCGAGCGGGGCGCTGGAAAGTTGCGTGAGCGGATGCTGGAAGCTGGCTACAGCCCGGACGCGGTGGACATCGTTGTCATCACGCACAGCCACCCTGATCACATCGCCGGACTCTGGGATGGCGATAAGCCCGCCTTTCCCAACGCCCGCTATGCCATTGGCCGTGTGGAGTACGACGGGTGGTCATCGGGCGAGAAAATCCCGCCGCAGCGGGCGCAGAACAGAGAGCTCTTCTTAAAAACCGTTCCGCCGCTTGCCGAAAAAACCACTTTCCTCGAGCCGGGTGATAGCGTGGTTTCCGGTATTACCGCGGTGGAGTCTTACGGACATTCGGTGGGTCACATGTCCTTCATGATCGAAAGTGGCAACCGCTCGCTTCTTCTCTGGGGTGACGTTGCGAACCACTTTGTGTTCTCGGTGGGTAAGCCCGAATGGCAGGTGGGTTTCGACGATCTGAAGGATGAAGCTATCGCGACGCGCACGCGGATCCTTGACTGGGTAGCCACCGACGATGTGCCTGTTATTGGGTTCCACATGCCCTTTCCGGGGATTGGATTCGTGGAACGCATTGGCGGCGAATACCGCTGGATCCCGGAAAGCTACCGCCTCCGGGTTTGACCGCAAAGGCTCACGGCTAGCTCGTTGCGTCACCGCCTTCCACGATGATGAGCTCTACGATGCCGCCGCCGTCTCTACGATTTTGCGCAGCGTCCTGGTATTCCTCAGAGCCATGGCAGTCCACGGCCTCGGCCATGGATGGGAACTCGATCACCACGAACCGGTGAAACACCTCAGGTCCTTCCAAAATTCGATACTTGCCCCCCCGCGCCAGCACCTTGCCGCCGTACTTGGCAATGATTTTCGGCACACGATCGGTGTAAAGCTTGTAACGGATGGGATCGTCGATGCGGGAGCGGGCGACCCAATAGGCGGGCATGGCAAACCTTCGTCGTTGTCGTCAGAACAAGAGGTCGGGGAGATAGTTCGCAATGGCGGGGAAGGCCAGGATCAATATGATCCCAGCGAGCATTATCAGCCAGTAGGGCACTGAACTGATGAAAATCTGCTGGACGCCGACATTAGGGTCTTCAATGGCCGCTTTGACCGTGTAGACGAGGAGGCCGAAGGGCGGCGTGAGAAGCCCTGCCTCGATGGCGAGAATGCCAACCACCGCGAAAGCCGTGCGGTCAAAGCCAAGCGCGGTGGCGAGGGGCTCGAAGATCGGCACGGTGAGAAGCATGATCGAGATGGAATCGATCACCATTCCAAGCACGAACCAGACGAGCACCATCAGCGCCAAGATGGTGTAGGGCGATAAACCGCTTTCCAAAAAGAATGATTGGATACCGCTCGTCACACCGGTCATGGCGAGGGTTCGGGAGTAGAGCGCTGCCATCAGAAGTAGGATGAGGATCGGCGCTGCGGTTTTGCCCACGGAGAAGATTGCCGCCAAAAGCCCGGAGCCGCGCATCCCTTTGGAGAACGCGAACAGAAGGGCGAGCGCGGCGCCTGCACCGGCTCCTTCCGTGGGTGTAAATATGCCGAACCAGATGCCGCCCAGCACCGCCGCGATGATCGCGAAGATGCCGCCTATGCTGGTAAAGGCCTGGGCGAGGGGAACTCTCGTCATGATTTCGCTGCTGCCGGTTTTTGCGGGAGCGTCGGGCAGTCCGCCGCCGGCAAGCTCGGGTCGCACCACGGCCGCACCAATGGCGTAGGTGAGAAACATCGCAGCCATCAGGACCCCGGGCAGCACGCCGGCCAAGAAAAGCCGACCGATGGATTGTTCAGTCAGGATGCCCCAAACGATCATCAAGACTGACGGTGGTATCAGCATGCCAAGGCACGAAGAGCCGGCAATGGCACCCAATGCGAAGCCCCGCCCGTAGCCGCGTGCCTTCATTTCTGGATAGGCGATGCGGGAGAAGGCGGCAGCGGATGCAATGGAGACACCCGTCACAAACGAAAAGATCGTGTTGCCGATAATAGTGGCCACTGCGAGCCGACCCGGTAGCTTACCGATCGATCGGTTGATGGCTGTATAGATGTCGGTAATTGCGCCGGATCGGGCGATGAACTCTCCCATCAGCATGAAGAGCGGGATGACAGCGAAGGTGAAATCTCGCAGCGCTTCGGCGGACGTTGAGGCAAGGGTTGCCTCAACGATGCGCCATTTGCCCGTGGTGAGGTAAAGGCCGACCATGCTGGTGAGGCCCAGCGCGACAGCCACGTGAACGCCGAGCACAACAAGCCCAAGGAGCATCGCAACGAGTATGCCGACGGTTCCAATGTCGAACATCTAATGCCCGCCGTCTCGCAGCTTTATCGCAACGAAAGTCTGTTTCACAGGGCGGGCTCGTTGACGTGTAGATCGAAGAATTCCACCACCGCGAGGATCGCATAGTTGACGGCTGCGAGGGCGGAGCCGGCTATGATCATGAAGCGGGCGGGCCACACCGGAACGCGCAGCGCGCCCTCGCCATCGAACTCACCATTGGCGAAAGAGCGCAGCGCGGGGTCGATGGCCGCGTTGGCGAGGATTGCGAAAAAGACAATACCGAGAAGGTAGCCAAAGGCGGCAATGTAGCGGCGGGCTCGCGGTCCGAGGGCGCCGATCAGGAAGTCCGCTGAGAGCATCGACCGGCTTCGGACCGCAAAACCGAGCTGCAGGAAGACGATCATCACCACCGAATTGGCGATGATCTCCTTTGTCCCCTGAAGCGGCATGTTCATCGCTCGGGAGATGATTTCAGCGAGGATGAAGAAGCACAAGACGAACGCCCACAGAGCGGCCAGAACCATCAGCGTTTTGGTAAGCCAATCGCTGACCTTCACCAGCCCCATGGACGCTCCTGTTGATCGAGCAAGCGCGCCCTAGTGGGTTTCACTCAGCGCCTTTCACCTCGTATCGCACCGGCCATTGGTAGCCGTTTTTCTCGGCCGCATCGAGGGTCAAGTTGAGGACCTGCGAAGCCGGAAGCCCTTGCGCATCAAGCTCTGCCGCCACGCTTTGCGGCCACTCGGCCAGGGACTTGGCCCAATTTTCCCGAACCGCAGGGTCGATCTGAGACACGGTGATGAGCCCACGCAACTCATCAATGTACCGGTCGTACTCCGAAAGGTTCACGCTGCCGGTCTGCTGTTCGTATTCAGCGGCCACCTCCAGTAGGATTTCGCGCACATCGTCGGGCAGGTCGTTATAGGTGTCCATGTTGATGGTGAGACCGTGCCAAGTAATGGAGCCAAAGCCGATTAAAGTATAGTAAGGCCCGGGCTCGTAGAGTTTAAGGTTCACCCACGCCGACGGGAACATGATCCAGCCCTCGTAGACGTTGGTTTTCATCTCCGTGTAGGCAGTGGCGAGGGACGATTGCACGGGCACGATCCCGGCACCTTCAAGCCAATTCAGGTTGAGGCCCGCGCCGGCGATCTTCTGTCCCTTCAGGCCAGCAAGGTCGTTCCACTCAAAGGACGTGCCAAGATTATATCCGCCATCTGCGATCCGCGAGAGGAGTTTTTGGTTAAACTTCTCCTCAAAGACATTTTGGAGATAGGGGACTTCTTTATAGACATCTTGCGCGACCTTGAGGCTTTGCTCGGGATTCATTGTTCCGAAGGGGAGCATCACCTGGAAAGCGTGGAGCGGCAGGTTCGACGGCTCGAAGCAAAAACAGTACCCACCGATGTCTAAAATACCGTCCTGAACACCTTCCAGGACTTCCGTGACCTTTACGATCGACCCGGAATAGCCTTCCACATAGTTGATCGTATGGTCGGTGCGCTCTTCCACCCGTTTTTTGAATTCGGGTTGGAAGTAAGTCTGCATCAAACCGGCATAGACGACACCCGGCGGATGGCCCGACCCGATGCGCAGCGTGATCTCGTCGGCAGCGGCCGAGGTGGCAAGCCCGACCGCCGCTGCGATGGAGACAATCATCATCCTGGTCTTCATAGTTTCCTCCCCGATAGCTTCGTGTCCTCGCCAAGAAACCCGCGCGATTCGATAGCCACGCTTTAGGAATTTGGCCGACAGGTGATGCGCTTTTGCCATTGATGGTAGGTTTGTCACCGGGGAAAGTATAGCAATCAAGCTATTCATTCGGCCGAACGCCACCATCAGGAAAGTTACTACCCATGAAAACCCGCGGGATCATTCTTCATCAGCAGGGCGCACCCAGCGTGATGCGCATGGAGGACGTCGATTTGGCTGAACCCGCCGAAGGGGAGGTGCTGGTGGAGCACAGCGCCATTGGTGTGAACTACATGGACGTCTACCAGCGTTCGGGCGCCTACAAGCTCGACCTACCCAGCGGCATTGGGCTGGAGGCGGCCGGCCGCATCGCCAGTGTGGGACCGGGGGTCGATACCGTTTCGGTTGGCGACCGCGTGGTCTACGGCCCGGCTCTCGGCGCCTATGCGGTCCGCCGGGTTATCAAGGCCTCCCGGGTCGCGAAAATCCCGGAAGGCATTGATGACGAGACTGCGGCGGCGGTGTTGTTGAAGGGTATGACCGCCGAGTATTTGCTGAACCGCGCCTATTCGCTCACGCCGAAGGACACGGTGTTGTTCTACGCGGCGTCCGGCGGGGTGGGCCAAATCGCCGGGCAGTGGGCGCGTCATCTGGGTGTTCGGATGATTGGCGTGACGTCAGGGCGAGCTAACTGCGAAGCCATCTTAGGTCTTGGCTATGACGCTGCCATCGATCGCAAGACAGAAGACATCGCCGCAAGGACGCGCGAACTCACCGACGGTGAGGGTGTCTCCGTCGTCTACGATTCGGTGGGCGCAGCAACGTTTGAGGCGTCCATCAACGCTTTGCGCCCGCGCGGTTACTTCTTCTCTTTCGGCGCCACCACCGGCGAAGCACCGGCCGTAAAACCCAGCCTCCTCCAGTACAAGGGCTCGCTCTATTTCTGCCGGCCGACGCTCGCAAATTACGTAGGCACAGATGCGGACTTCCAATACTCCGCAGGCGAAGTGCTGCGCCTTACGGCTGAGGGTGTGATCAAGCCCCACATCGGTCAGCGTTGGCCCCTTAACGAAGCGCCTGCAGCCCATGAGGCCCTGGAAGCTGCAACCACCACCGGGTCATCCTTGCTGATGCCTTAGGGCGACAGCCGGTCCGCTACGGCGGCGATCATCACATTAGAATTTCCGATGCAGCAGATGATATATCATAATTCGACATAATGCCTGTCCGCGGTATTTCTCATGGCGAACTGGCATGTTTGGGAACGCCATGAACGCGACCGGCACTCAAAAATCGACCATCGATCCACGGGAATTACGCCGTGCCCTGGGCTGTTTCCCGACGGGGGTTGCCATCGTTACGACCCTTGGAAGTGAGGGTGCGCCTATCGGGTTGACGGTAAGTTCGTTCAATTCTGTATCGGTGGACCCGCCGCTGATTCTCTGGTCGCTCACCACCCGTGCGTCCAGCCTTTCTTCATTCAAGGCACACGGCGCGTTCGCGGTAAACGTGTTGGCGGCCGAGCAAGAGCCCCTCTGCCGGCACTTTTCCACGGCAACGGGCGACCGCTTCGCCGGGATTGACTGGCGGCCGGGGATCGACGGGATCCCAGTTCTGGATGGCGCGGTGGCGGTTTTCGAATGCCGGAACTGGGCCGTCTATCCGGGCGGCGACCATGAGATCTTCCTGGGTCGGGTGGAGCGCTACGACCATTGGGACACGACCCCCCTCGTCTTTGGCAAAGGTCGCCTCAGCGCCCTTGCCCCCGCCCTCAACTGACGAAGCCCCAGCCCTCACGACGCATTGCGGGTCTCTCCCCTCACGGATAGGCTCCACGCAGTCTCTTTCGGGGGAGTTTTGGGTTGAAGGCAATCATTTGCGGCGGGTCCGTCGGCGGACTGTTTTGCGCCGCGGCGCTGATGCGAGCAGGCTGGGAGGTGGTGGTTTTCGAGCGCTCCGCCGTGGAACTTTCCGGTCGCGGCGCGGGTATTGTCACCCACCCAGCTCTATTGAAGGCCCTGGAGTCCGTGGGCGCCGGCACTGATGATCTCGGTGTGGCGGCCACTGACCGCGTTGCCATCGACCGCGCTGGCGGTACGATCAAAACCATCGCCCACAGTCAGATCTTTACCGCATGGGATCGCGTTTACAGTCTCCTGCGTGCTCTCATTCCCCCGGGCGCCTATCGCCTTGATTCCGCACTCGCTTCTTACCGCGACAATGGCGATAGCGTGGTGGTCCGGTTTGAAGACGGCAGCGAAGAGACAGCGGACCTCTTGGTGGGCGCTGACGGTTTCCGGTCTGCGGTGCGGGCGCAAATGTTTCCAGATGTGCAACCGCGCTACGCCGATTACGTCGTTTGGCGAGCGGTGGCGGAAGAAGCGGCTCTTTCGACTGAGTTTCGCGAGCGCCTGTTTGAAACCTTTGGCATCTACGCGCCGTCGGGGCGGCAGATCCTCGGCTACCCCATCGCGGGCGCCCACAACGATCTGCGACCCAACCATCGCCGATACAATTTTGTCTGGTATCGGGCCTACGATGCGGACGAGCTGGCCGCCATGCTCATCGATGCGAACGGCGAGGCCCACGATGTCTCGATCCCGCCACCGCTCATCCGCGAGGATGTGGTTGCCACCATGGAAGAAGAGGCCCGACAGCGTGTGCCCTCGGTTTTTCTCGACGCACTGGATGCCGCCGACAGGCCGTTCTTTACCCCGATCTACGATCTTATCTCCCCGCAGTTCGCGCAGGGCCGCGTGGCGCTTTGTGGGGATGCGGCGTGCACCGCACGCCCTCATGTGGGGATGGGAGTCACCAAGGCGGCAGACGATGCCCTTTGCCTTGCACGATCCGTTGCGGCCGGAAACATTCCGGAAGGGCTTACCGCCTACTCGGCGGAGCGGCTTCCGGTTGCTCGGTTCGTGTACGATCGGGCGCAGCGATTGGGGCGCTACATCTTTTCAGAGGAGTCTGGCGGCGCTGCCAATACTGATGGGCGCGGCCACCCCCATTTGGACGAAGTGGTGCGCTTCACCGGCGTGGACTGTTCGGCCGACGCGGTGAAGCAGGTGGCCGCGGCGCCTACTTGATTGCCTGCGGGTTGATGGGCGAGCCCGCGGCGCCTGGAATGTGCAGCGGTGGTGCGCTGAAGAAGAACTCGTAGACGCCGTCGTTGGCGCAATCCTCGGCCAACTCCTTCAAATAGAAAATCTCGCCCATCGTATGCCGATCGCCGGGATGACAACCCAATGCCATGGCTGCTTTGCCTCATCGGTCTCGTTGGGGCGCACTTCGCATCCCCACGTGTCGGCACATATTCCGGCAATGTCGCGCTCCTTGATCCAATGAGCTGTCTCAAAGGCAAGACCTGGCGCGTCGCCGCCCGCGTAGCCGGTCCAGTCGCCGCTCGCGAGGCATCGCTCCTGATGTCCGGTGCGCACGATGACGAAATCGCCCTTCTTGACTGCGGTGCCCTGCGCCTCAGCGCAGGCATCAAGGTCGACATTGTAGATGGGCTCTCCGTCCGCAAGGCTTTCGACGCCTTTGTGACGGGCAATGTCGAGCAGCACGCCACGCCCCACCATCTTGTCGCGCGCGTGCTCAATGCCGAGGCGTTTGGCGCCGTTCACCGTGACGTCGGCGGCCGGATAACCATTGTACATCTTGTCGTCGAGGAAGATGTGGCAAAGGGCATCCCATTGGGTGGAGCCCTGGCAGGGCAGATTGATGGCGTCGTCCGCATAACGAAGGTAGGCTTTGCCATCGCCGTCCTGCTCGCCGGTCACTGCGTCAGTTCCCGTGGCAAGCATCTGGTGGATCATGTTCCACCGTCCGCCAAATAATCCCGTCTGGAGCTTCTCCTTAAGGTCCAGACCCAGCGCAAATACTTTGCCTTTGCGGATCAACTTGCCGGCGTCGACAATATCCGGGGGCGAAATATTGTTGAGGGTCCCGATTTGATCGTCAGGACCCCAACGCCCCCAGTTGGAAAGCTGTTCGGCGGTCCGATAGATGTCTTGCCGCGTGTAGCGTGCCAAGGCGCGCCCCCCTTGATAGACGTGCTTGTTATTCGTTGAAGTCAAAGAGCAATGGCGAGCGCTGTCAATCGTCGGGGAGGGGCCATGGCCAGCAAACGATTTGAGATCATTTTTGAGGGCAAGGGAACCGCCAGCGGAAAGATGCGCAACGACATCGTCGTGGATTGGCCCATGCAGAACGAGCGCTTCGAGCTTGCCACCGACGAGGGTCCGTTCCATGGCGGCGACGGAACCGCGCCGCCACCGCTGGCCCTTTTCACGGCGGCGCTCATCGGCTGCCTGATGACGCAAATCCGGGCGTTCGCGAAACGGATGGATATTGAGGTGCGGGCCCTGGACGTTTCGGCGCGGCTCCACTGGTCCGGTGTCCAGGACGGCGCAGAACCTTACGTCTCGGCGCCGGAGGGTTTTGATCTCGATATTGAGATGGACAGCGATGCGGGGGCAGACCGGCTGCTGGAGCTTTTAGATGCGGCGAAGAAGGGCTGTTTCATAGAACAATCCCTCGCCTTCGGCGTCACGGTGGGCCACCGCCTCAAAGTCGGTGAAGAGTGGCACACCGCATAGCCGCCGCGCGGAACCTAGGCCTTGCGCCTGCCGCCATCGCTGCCCGCCCAAAAAATCAGGCGGCCGCCTTCATCGTGCCGCGTGCCGGGTAGCCGTTGTCCACAACCATCTGGACTTTGGAGAGGAGGAGTTCGAGATCAGGTCGGGCGAAGGGCATGTTCGAGATATCGACAAGGTAGAGCTCGCCCGTTGGTCGCACCCAAAAAAGACCTGGCTCGGCAAAGGTCGGCGCTTCCGCTTCCTTTATGGACGATGAAATCCAAAGCCCCCAGGCGCGCGCTGTGGCTTCGCTCAGGCCGTAGCCGACGGTGAGGTTTGAAAGGCCCCATTCGTCCTTCGTTTTGGTTGCCCGCTCGAGGCTGTCCATGGAAACGGTGAGGACAGAAAAGCCGGCATCCCGATATCCTGCTGCAAGGTCGTTCAGCTTACCGAGGTAGGTCTTGCACAGCGGGCAATGGTAACCGCGATAAACGACAACCATCGTAAAATTTGCGGGCGTTTGCGAAGCTAGATCCCACTGGCCGCCGCCCACGGTGGGAACGCTCAAGGCGGGCACTTTCGCATCGGGCATGAGTTTTGCGGTCATCGTTCGCTCCTCGTCGAGTTTTTGGGGTTTGTGCTTGCCTACAATGGTGCGACCCGCGCGACAAACCAGCCGGTTTGACAGTCCGTCGTGCCCCGATAGTCTTTCAACAACGAAAGCGGCGGCAGCACGCCGCTAGAAAATGGTCGCAAAGACCGCGTTGAGGGAGGAGCCATGAAGGCGCCGGATTTTGCCTACCGGCGGCCCACAAGCATTCGCGAGGCGATTGCTTTGATCGGCGAGGGGGAGGACCCCATGCTGCTGGCGGGCGGCCAAAGCTTGATGCCGATGATGAACCTGCGGATGGCGCGTCCCGATATTCTCGTCGATCTCAACAGGATTCCCGAACTGCGCGGGATTCGTGACGATGGCCATATCGTCATCGGCGCCATGACGCGCTATAGCGAGCTACTCGCCTCACCGCTGGTGCGCGAGCACCTGCCGCTCTTCATGGCGGCCCTGCCCCACGTTGCCCATCCCGCCATACGCAATCGAGGCACCATCGGTGGGAGCGTCGCGCTTGCCGATCCCGCGGCAGAAATACCGGCGCTTCTCCTGGCCCTTGGCGCGACCGTCGTCCTTCAAGGTCCATCAGGGGAACGGCGCGTACCGGCCGACGATTTCTTCCTCGGCATTTACGAGACGGCGCGGGAGGCGGATGAAATCGTCGTCGCGATACATGTGCCCAAAGGTGGTGGTCCGTTCGGGTTTTACGAGCTGGCGAGACGCCACGGCGACTATGCGATGGCCGGCGTGGCAGTGGCGCTCTCAGAACCGCGCATTGCGTTCTTCGGTGTCGCCGACCGCGCGGTTCGCGCTCCAGCAGCGGAAGCGGTGTTGAGGGGCAGGAACCACGCAGACCCGCGGGTTCTGGACGGTGCAATCGCTGCTCTCGACCTGCCCTTTGGCGGCGACCTGCACACCTCAGCGGAAACCAAAAGACACTACGCTGGGGTCGTTCTGCGCCGGGCGCTGGCTGAGCCTTGGTCCGAGCTGGTGGCCGCGTGAGCGAGAGGATCGACATTGCCCTTACTGTGAACGGTGAGCCGGTGGAGCGCCGGGTCCCGGTGCGGCAAAACCTCGTGGATTTTTTGCGGGTCGACCTCGGCCTGACCGGCTCCCATGTGGGCTGCGAGCATGGGGTTTGCGGCGCTTGCACGGTGGCGGTGAATGGCAGCAGCGTTCGGGCGTGTCTGATGCTCGCTGTCCAGGCCGATGGGGCGATCGTCACCACGGTGGAAGGCTATTCTCAATCCGTTCCCGCCAGGGCGCTTCAGGCTGCGTTCGAACAGCACAACGCGCTGCAGTGCGGCTTCTGTACCCCCGGGATGCTGGCCTCGGCGCTTGAATATATTGAGGCCGGTGGCAACGGGGATCGCCAGGCGATACGAGAACACCTTTCCGGCAACTACTGTCGATGTACCGGCTACCAGGCGATCGTCGATGCGGTCGCCTCGGTGGCGGGCGGCGGGCCATGACCGGACCGCAGACCATCTTCGACCGTCCCAACCCGGAGATCGGTCGCTCTCGGGTCAGAGCCGACGCGGCGCGGCTTACGAGGGGGCGGGGCCGCTACGTGGACGACGTCGCCTTGCCGCGCATGGTTCACGCTGCCTTCGTGCGCTCCCCCTACGCCCACGCCCGCATCGTGGCCTTGGACCTTGCCGCAGCGCGCCAGACACCAGGCGTCATCGCCGTCTACCAGGGCGCCGACATCGCCGAACACGTGAGCCCCTATGTGGGCGTTCTCACCCACCTCAAGGGGCTGCGCTCTGCCCCCCAGTACCCCCTCGCGATGGATGTGGCGCGCTGGCAGGGGGAACCCGTCGCGATGGTGGTGGCCACCACCCGCGCCATCGCCGAGGACGCGGCTGAAACCGTCGAGGTGGACTACGATCCGCTTCCCGCCGCCTGCGACAGCGAGCGCGCGCTTCACGAAGATGAGCCGGTCATCCACGAAGCTTTTGGGTCAAATCTTGCCTGGGAGCGCATCGTCGATGTGGGCGATGTGGACGCTGCATTCGCGCAGGACGACGTGACAGTGGTCAGCCGTACCTTCCGCTTCGGACGCCACACCGGGGTCACCCTTGAGGCGCGCACGGCCATCGGCGACTGGGATCCTGGAGACCGGCGTCTCACCATGCGGTACTCCGGCCAGGCGCCCCACATGATGCAGGCGATCCTGGCAAAGCACCTGGGCCTCGAAGAAGCCGCCGTGCGGGTCATCGCCGAAGACGTTGGCGGTTCCTTCGGCATCAAGATCCACACCTATGGCGACGAGATCGCTACCTGCGTTGCCGCCAAACTTTTGGAGCGACCAGTAAAATTCGTTGCGGACCGGGCCGAAAGCTTTGTGTCCGACATTCACGCCCGCGACCACATCGTCACCGCGTCCCTGGGGATGCGCAAGGACGGCACTGTGGTAGGGATCGACATGGACGACCTCACCGGCATCGGACCGTTCTCCATGTATCCGCGCACCTCAGCCATCGAGTGCAACCAGGTGCTCAACCTCACCGGCGCGCCCTATCAGCTCGAGCATTATCGTGCGCGCGGCCGTGTGGTTTTTCAGAACAAAGCGCCCATGTGCCAGTACCGCGCCGTGGGACACCCCATTGCCATGGCGGTGGCGGACGTTCTGCTGGAGGAGGCGGCCGCTATGGTCGGCGTCGATCCGGTGGACGCGCGGCGCAAAAACCTCATTCCCGATGACGCCTACCCCATAAAGTCCGCGGCCGGGATGGCGCTTGATGATCTTTCCCACCACAAGGCGCTGGGCCGGCTGGTGGAGGTCATGGAATACGACCGCCTGCGAGAAGATCAGGCCGCGGCCCGGGAGAGCGGGGTTTATCGCGGGATCGGCTTTGTCTCCATGGTGGAGGTGACGAACCCGAGCCCTGCCTTTTATGGGATCGGCGGCGCACCCATCGCCGCCCAGGATGGCGCTGTGGTGCGCCTTGATGCGTCCGGCGCGCTTCACGTCGCCTCGTCCATCACCGAGCAAGGGCAGGGAACCAACGCGATCCTCGCCCAGATCGTGGGAGGGGTTTTTGGCGCTGATGCTGGCCGGGTTCGGGTCACCACCGGCGATACGGACAACGTGCCCTATGGCGGTGGCACCTGGGCGTCCCGGGGGGCGGGGATTGGCGGCGAAGCGGCCCTTCTGGCGGCCCACGCCCTTAAGGGCCAAGTGCTCGATGTGGCCGCCATACTCCTTCAGTCGGACCCCGATGCGCTCGACATCGTTGGTGGCGAAGTCGTCAGCCGAGAAACAGGGTCGCCGCGCATGGGTCTCAGGGATTTGGCCCAGACGGTGTACTATCGCGGCAACGAGTTACCGCCTGACACCAAGCCTGAACTCATCGCATCGCGCCACTTCCGGGTGACGGATTTTCCGTTTGTCTTCACCAACGGTGCCATGGCCGCCCACGTTGAGGTGGACGTGGAGACCGGGCTCGTCGCCATACTCGGTTTTTGGGCGGTCGAGGACTGCGGCCGGGTCATCAACCCAAAACTGGTGGACGAGCAGGTGCGCGGCGGTGTGGTTCAAGGGATCGGCGGCGTTCTTTACGAGGAATGCCTCTACTCCGAAGACGGCCAGATGCTGAACGCCACCATGGCCGACTATCTGGTGCCCATGGCCGCGGAAATGCCCGACATCGTCGTTGAACATGTGGAAACCCCCACAAAGACGTCTGTCCTTGG
>JBCCYN010000004.1:0-73298 GCA_039189655.1 Pseudomonadota bacterium
AGGTCTTCGGCGTCGGCAACACTCACCGCCAGATTGTGACAGTGCTCGTAGAACGTTTTTCCCTCGTCGGTGAGGGTGAGGCCGGTGCTCGTTCGGTTCACCAGGCGGACCTTAAAGCGATCCTCCAGCGCTCCGATTTGCCGACTGACTGCCGAAGTGGTTTGCCCAAGCGATCGCGCGGCCGCAGAGAAACTCTGGGATTCGACGACTTTCGCGAACAAAATCATCTGCGCAGAAAGGTCCACCCTGCGATCTCCCTTTGCGTCTGACGCAAGGCCGATTTGATCCGAAAAAGGCTTCAGCGCGCCGCTGAAATAGCTATCTAAGGCTTAGCAACAACGAATGTTGCACCGCAACAAACAAAAAGGCCCTCTCGTTTGGGGCCGCCACGGGCGGCCGGCGGATTGTTTAAAAGGGTCTCTAGTAAAGGTAGGATTTGAAAAATGAATAGTCGAGTTGAATCAGTTGGTTCGATTGGAGCCGCCGCCGGTCTTATCGATCGAGTTGCGGCACGTGCGGCTGGTCTGCGCAACGATTTTGCGCTCTTTCGTGAACGTCGCCGCGTGGCGGCACGGGTTCGCGCAGAACTCTACAGCCTTACGGACCGGGAACTGAACGATATCGGTATCTCGCGCTACAACATCGACGACATCGCAAGAGAACACGCGGTGATGTACGCGAAGCCGAAAGCCGCATAGCGAGGACGAAACACCGGCTGTCGCCTCCTGCACGAACCGCTTTTGCGGACGGGCGGGGGGAACGGCCGGAAGGTTTATTCGATCGCCCGCAACGCGGCAGCCGCTGCGGGGGGCGCCACCACCAGCGCAACGAGGCTGACAGCCCCTAAAAGCGCCAATGACGCGGCGGGATCACCCCCTGAAAGCTGGGTGTCGACGACCGACACGCCGAATATCACCAACGGTATGGAGAGCGGCAGGACGAGGATGGCGATGAGAACGCCGCCGCGCCTGACCGATACGGCCACGGCTGCTCCCACCGTGCCGATGAGCGCCATCCCCGGTGTCCCCACTAAAAAGCCGATCACCGTAAGAGCCAGTGCATCCATCTCCATGTTGAGGAGGATCGCCGCTGCCGGCGTCGCCACGATCAACGGCAGTGCGGATGCCACCCAATGGGCCAAAGCCTTGGTGAGGACCACCAGGGAAAGCGGCGTTGCGCACAGGCGGAGCTGGTCGAGCGTGCCGTCCTCTTCGTCACTTTGAAACAACCGCTCCAGCCCCAGAAGGAGCGACAGCAGCACCGCAATCCACAACAAGGCTGGGCCAAGGCGCGAAAGGAGCGGCAGGTCCGGTCCCACCGCAAACGGTGCGACCGTCGCCACCGACAGATAGAAGATAACCCCCACAGGTCCGCCGCCGCCGGCCGCCCAAGCCAGCCGTACGTCGCGCACCAGAAGCGCCCAAAGGTTCAAAGGGCAAGCTCACTGACCGCATCAAGGCCGAGCGGATCATGGGTGGAGGCGACGATGAGGCCGCCGGTCTGGAGATGGCGCGACATCACCTGCCCAAAGGCTTGGCGCGATGCGGTATCAAGCCCCACCACAGGCTCATCGAGCAGCCATATCGGTCGCGCAGAGGCAATGGGGCGCGCCAGCCCAAGGCGGCGGCGTTGGCCCTGGGAAAGAAACTGGGCCGGGGTGTCCGCAAGGGGGCCGAGATCCACCGCCTCAAGCGCTTCTTCGGCCCGTTGAAGCGCGCCCCGACCGCCCTGCCATTGGGCCCAGAACCGGATATTCTCCAGCGCCGTGAACTGCAGCTTGAGCGCGTTGAGGTGGCCGACCAGGTGGGCGGCCTCGGGAAGTTCGGCACCGCTCAGCTCGATGGAGCCCCGCGCGGGGGAAAGAAGCCCGGCAAGGGCGCGCAACAGCGTCGACTTCCCCGCGCCGTTGGGGCCCACCACCTGAAGGGCCTCGCCCCCGCGCACCACAAAAGAGACGTCCGAAAACACCTCCCGGCCGCCGCGGTCCACTGCCAGATCCCGCGCCGTAAGGGTCAATTCGGCGCCCGATGCCACCCCTAGGCCCCCTGACTGGCTTGATTGGCGTGCGGATAGAGCGTTGATATAGACAAATTCTAAAATCATCCGCACGAAGGAGATGGCGCTGTGCCTCGCTCGCTCGACTCGTTCCGTTCCCGTACCGAGCTCATCATTGACGGCAAGAGCTACACCATCTTCGACCTCAAGGCAGCGGAGCGCAACGGGCTGGACGGCATCTCGCGCCTGCCCGTCTCTCTCAAAGTGCTACTTGAAAATCTCCTTCGCCATGAAGACGGCACCACCGTCACCGCCGATGACATCAGGGCCGTCGCCCACTGGCTGAAGGACCGCCGGTCCGACCGGGAAATTGCCTACAGGCCCGCGCGGGTGCTCATGCAAGACTTTACCGGTGTACCGGCGGTGGTGGACCTTGCCGCTATGCGGGACGCCACGGAAAACCTCGGCGCCGATCCTCGCAAGATCAACCCCCTCGTCCCAGTGGATCTTGTCATCGACCACTCAGTGATGGTCGACTTTTTTGGCAACGCCAACGCATTTCGCGACAATGTGGAGATGGAGTACGAACGCAACGGCGAGCGCTACGCGTTCCTGCGTTGGGGCCAGGGCGCCTTCGACAATTTTCGCGTCGTCCCGCCGGGGACCGGGATCTGTCACCAGGTGAACTTAGAGTACCTGGCGCAGACGGTGTGGACGCGGGAGGACGATGCCATCACCTACGCGTTTCCCGACACGTTGGTGGGGACCGATTCGCACACAACGATGGTGAACGGGCTTGCCGTCCTCGGCTGGGGCGTTGGCGGCATTGAAGCGGAGGCGGCCATGCTCGGCCAGCCCATCTCCATGCTCATCCCAGAAGTCATCGGCTTCAAACTCATCGGAACGCTGCCCGAGGGCACCACGGCGACCGACCTGGTGCTGACGGTCACCGAAATGCTGCGCAAAAAAGGCGTTGTGGGAAAATTCGTTGAGTTTTTTGGTTCGGGCCTTTCCGCCCTCAGCCTGGAAGATTGCGCGACCATTGCCAACATGGCTCCGGAGTACGGTGCCACCTGCGGCTTCTTCCCCGTCGACGCCGACACCTTGCGCTACCTCTCCGACACGGGCCGCGATCCCCACCGCATCGCACTGGTGGAGACTTACGCTCGCCGCAACGGCATGTTCCGTGACGACAGCATCGCAGACCCGCTGTTCACCGACGCGCTGGAACTTGACCTTTCATCGGTGGTCCCCTCCCTCGCCGGTCCCAAACGCCCCCAGGACCGGGTGCCCCTCACCGAGGCCGCCACCGCTTTTGCAACCGCAGTCAACGTCATCAAATCCGCCACAAAGAGCGATGCGGCGGCGGCCAGCGCCGATGCGACCGAGACGGGCGAACGCCCCAGCTATCCCGTGGCAGGCGAGACCTTTGGACTATCAGACGGTGATGTCGTCATTGCCGCCATCACCTCATGCACCAACACCTCGAACCCATCGGTGCTGATCACGGCCGGTCTTTTGGCCCGAAACGCCATCGCCAAGGGTCTTAAATCAAAGCCGTGGGTCAAAACCTCGTTGGCGCCGGGCAGCCAGGTGGTCACCGACTATCTTCAAAAGACCGGTCTCCAGCAGGACCTTGATGCGCTGGGCTTTCAGCTGGTGGGCTATGGCTGCACAACCTGCATTGGGAACTCCGGGCCGTTGCCGGAAAAAATCTCGAAAACCATCAACGAGAACGACCTCGTTGCCTGCTCGGTGCTGTCCGGCAACCGCAATTTTGAAGGGCGCGTAAACCCCGATGTGCGGGCCAACTACCTCGCCTCGCCTCCCCTGGTCGTCGCCTATGCGCTCCTCGGCAAAATGACCAAGGACATCGTCAAAGAGCCCCTCGGCGAGGATGCGCACGGCAATCCCGTCTTCTTGAAAGACATCTGGCCCTCCTCAAAGGAGGTGGCCGCCACCGTGCGCACCGCCATCGACAAGGAGATGTTCGACAGCCGTTACGGCGATGTTTTCAAGGGCGATGCCCACTGGGCCTCCATCGCCACCTCGGCGAGCCTCACCTACCGCTGGCCCCTTCAATCCACCTACGTGCGCAACCCACCCTACTTTGAGGGAATGTCGATGGTGCCGGAGCCGGTGACCGACATCACGAACGCACGCATTCTGGCGCTCTTTCAAGATTCCATCACCACCGACCACATCTCACCCGCCGGCGCCATCAAACCCACCTCCCCGGCAGGAAAATACCTTTCCGAGCACCAGGTGGCGGTGCGTGATTTCAATTCCTATGGCGCCCGGCGTGGCAACCATGAGGTCATGATGCGTGGCACGTTCGCCAATATTCGCATCAAGAATCAAATGGTTAAGGGTGTTGAGGGCGGCGTCACATACCACCAGCCGTCGGGCGAAGAAATGTCCATCTACGATGCCGCGATGCGCTACGCGGCAGAGGCGGTACCGCTGGTGGTGCTGGCGGGCAAGGAGTACGGCACCGGCTCGTCGCGGGATTGGGCCGCCAAGGGCACGCGGCTCCTGGGCGTGCGGGCGGTAATCGCTGAATCTTTTGAGCGCATCCACCGCTCCAACCTGGTGGGGATGGGCGTCCTGCCGCTGGTTTTCACGGGCGGCGACAGTTGGGATGGGCTCGCGATCACCGGCAAAGAGCAAGTGACCATCGAAGGTCTGGCGGCGTTGACCCCGCGGCAGACCCTCACCGCCACCATCACCTTCGAGGGCGGCGCCACGAAGGACATCGAGCTTCTGGCGCGGATCGATACCGCCGATGAGTTGGCCTACTTCAACAACGGCGGCATTCTCCACTACGTTCTGCGCAGCCTAGCGGCGGATGATACGCCCATCGCGGCATAGGCCGCCCCCAAGAACAGGACCGCACGCCATTGCGCGTCCGGGACGGGCTGACAAACCGGGCAAAATTCCGATAACGGTGCCAAGTTGGCGACGCGAACGTCGCGCCCGATAAACTGTTTCTAGGTCGCCATGAGCGTTGCACCCGAAAATCTCGATCCCGGCACCCGGGAGGTGGTCGAACGGTGCGAAACGACCCGCAACGCCGCAGAGGGCGACCTTTTCGTCGCCGAGGGTGATCAGCCGGACGAGCTTTTCCGAATTGTGTCGGGTAAGGCCGCGGTGGTGCGGGCATCGGCTGATGGCACGGATCACACCATCGCCACCCTTGGCCCAGGCGAACTCGTCGGCGAGCTGGCGTTCGTTGATGGCGCCCCGCGCTCTGCCTCGGTGCGCGCGATCACCCCGGTAACACTAGAGTGCCTGTCTGCCCGCACCCTCGCGGCGATGCCCGATGGCCAAAGCGCCCTTGCTGAATTGAAGGCAGCGCTGGGCGCCAGCATCGTCCGCCGCATGCGGGCACAAAACGATCGGTATGTGGGCGCCCTTCAGCGGCAGGTGGCGATCCTGCAGGAGCGGCGGCATTTTGGCCTTTTCTACATCTACACCGTCGCAGCCATGGGCTTTGGGACCCTGGTGGACGCCTTCATCACGCGCAGGCTGTTTGAGGTCGACGTCTACTCGGTCACGTTTTCCTGGCAGTACTTGCTCGCCCTGATGATCCCCACGGGGATTGTGGCCTGGAAGATGAAGATCCTGCCCCGGGATCTCGGCATTACCACGAAGGGGTTGCGCCGCTCATTGGTGGAAGGGGTGATCATCTCGGTGATCCTCATCGCACTGTTGGTGGTCGGCGCACGAGCGGCCAGCGGCGTCTTTGGCGTCACGCTCAATCCCATCCAGTCCGGACCGGTTGGCATCGCCCTTTATGCGGTGCACTCCTTCCTGCAGGAGTTGTTTGCGCGCGGCTTCGTACAGACGTCTTTTCAGCGGTTTCTCGACGACCGGCGCGGGATTATCTCTGTGCTCCTGGCCGCGTTCATGTTCGCGCTGTTCCACCTCCACTACGGCCTTTTCTCGGTGGCGGTGGTGGGGATTGGCGGTCTGATTTTCGGCTTCATTTACCTGCGACACCGCAACCTTGCCGGGGTAACCCTGGTCCACCTGACAACAGGTGTTGCCGCTTTTTCCGTCGGCCTCATTTGAGTCGAGAGCCTCGTGACTGCTAAAATTGCGCTCGTTTTCAGCGCTATAACTGCTTTAAATGTGCGCCGTTTCCCATCGTGAACCGGCCTCGACCGCCCCTCCGGGACTGAAAAGGCATGGGACGGTTCGCCGCGCGACACCGTCGGTCGCCGGCCGTGGATGCGAAGCTTTCGCTATAGTCAGCTGCAGCCCATCCAAAAGGAGCCGCGGAAACTTGCTCAGCCCCCCTTTTGAACCCATATTGACGGTCAATGGACGAAGTGCGTCCGCTGCCGGGAATGCCTTGGGAGAAGCGCCCGGCCCACTCGAACAATAGGGAAGTGCATGGCAACCTCCGATCGTAACCCGTACGCCCGGCCGACCGTCGGGGCCGCGCCCGTCGACGTCGGCATCGATCAGGGCCTGCGCAGCTACATGCTGCGCGTCTACAACTACATGGCGCTGGGCCTCGTCGTAACGGGGCTTGCCTCTTTGGGCACGTTCGCCCTGGCGGTATCCGCCGCGCCCACCCAGTACGCCCTCGGGAATGGCATCTTCCTCACCGACTTCGGCGCCGCGCTCTACGGCAGCCCGCTGCGGTGGGTCGTGATGCTCGCCCCGCTTGGCTTCATCCTCGCCATCAGTTTCGGCATCCAGCGCATGTCGCTCAGCACCACCCAAATGGTGTTTTGGGCTTTTGCCGCCGTGATGGGCGTGTCGATTTCGTCGATTTTCCTGGTCTACACCGCTGAATCGATCGTTCGCGTGTTCTTCATTACCGCGGCGGCGTTCGGTGCTCTCAGCCTCTATGGCTACACGACCAAGAAGGATCTCTCAGGGTGGGGATCGTTCCTGTTCATGGGCCTCATCGGCATCATCATCGCCGCGCTCGTGAACCTTTTCCTTCAGTCGTCCGCGCTCCAGTTCGCCATTTCGGTGATCGGTGTGTTGGTGTTTGCTGGCCTCACCGCCTACGACACCCAGCGCATCAAAGAGATGTATTATGTGGGTGACGACGGAACGACCGCCGGCAAGAAGGCGGTGATGGGCGCGCTTTCGCTCTACCTGAACTTCATCAACATGTTCTTGATGCTCCTGTCGCTGTTCGGCAACCGCGAATAGGACGCATAGCAATCCTGATGGAAAAAGCGCGGCTCCGGCCGCGCTTTTTTGTTGGGCAGCGCCCCTTGCGCGACTTGGGTCAACCAACGACAGTTTTCGCGTAATCGAATCGCGAGGTCCGCCGATGCCCCGCCTCTTCACCGCTCTGACCCTTCCCGAAAACACCCGCATGTGGCTCTCCACGCTTCGTGGAGGCTTGCGGGGCGCCCGCTGGATCGATCCGGAAAACTACCACATCACGCTGCGGTTCATCGGGGATGTGGATGACCGCACCGCCGATGAAATTGCCGAAGTGCTGGCGCGCCTCGATCGCGCGCCCATAGAAATCCGCCTGAGCGGATTGGATTCGTTCGGCGGCAAGAAACCCCATTCCCTTTGGGTGAGGGTTGAGCCGACGCCAGCCCTGATGGATCTGCAGGGCGCTTTAGAGCGGCGCATGCAGCGCATCGGTCTTCCGGCGGAAGCCCGGCGATTTACCCCCCACGTGACGATCGCCCGGTTGCGCGGCGTTTCCGCCCGGGACACAGCCGACTGGCTCGCCCATCGCGGTGGGTTTTCAGCACCGCCCTATTGCGCCGATCACTTCGTTCTTTTGTCGTCAAAGGCGTCAGTGGGGGGCGGGCCCTACCTCGCCGAGGAACGCTATCCCCTTCGGTTCGCTCAAGCCGCTTAGAGCGCGTTCCAGCAACATAGGATCGTGTTGCGTCTCGAACCGCACGGAAAGACAAGAACTTGAGAGCAGGCCATGAGATCGCGTGATCGTGTGACCCGCTTTAGGCGGAGCGACACCTTCTAGAACGGCTGCCCCTAGGGCCGCCGCTCGCCCAGACGAAAAAACCCGCCAAGCCAGCAGGGGCGGGTTGCGGTCGCCCGCTATTCGACCCGGGTTCCTAAGTCGTCGTTGGCGTCGAATTCGTCGTTCGTGCCAAATTCATCGTTCGTGCCGAATTCGTCGCCCATCTGGCCGTCATCGAACTCAAAATCCTCACTGCTCGACACGTCATCGAACTCGAAATCGTCGCTCTCGTAACCCGCGATCTCGTCGTCCTTCGACAGGAGAGGAGTGATACGGCGCACGCTCACACGGCGGTTGGCCTGGTTGGGCCCCTCCACCTGGACCTTCAAGTCGCCCTCGCCAAAACCCTGGGTGACGAGGTTTTCCGGCGGAATCTCGAAAAACTCAGTGAGAATTTCGGCAACCGCCTCCGCCCGCTCGTCGCTCAGTGCCAGATTGTCGAGTTCGGTCCCCACCGCGTCGGTGTGCCCCTCGATGAGATAGACCTCGCCGGGATCTTCAAAGACCGCCTCCTCGATGGCGATGCCGATGCTTTCAAGGGCGCCGATCTGGTCCTCGCTCACCTCTGCCGAGCCGAAGGCGAATGTGATCGTATCCACGTCGACCCGCGGCATATACCCGCGCAGATCCTGATTGGCGAGAACCTGATTGAGGGTGTAGCTGCGGTCGATTTCATCGACGGGATCGGCAACGAGAGCCTCGTAGACGTCCTCCACCGGCGCCCTCGAGGGTTCGACCACATAGCGCTCTGGGGCAACGGTGACCCGGGGCGGCGGGACGTTGACGATCACTTCCGTCTCTTCCCCCCACCAGGTGGGAAGGTTGTTGAAAAGCGTGACCGTGCCGCCGCCCGGCAAGACCCGATAACGGCGAATGGGGATGCCGAATTCATCCGTCACCGTGACGACGCGAACCCCGTTGGGTCGCACCACCACCGTTTCGCGCCAGCCGTTGTTCAGCTCGTAAACGTTGACGCCGCGGGCGCGCCAGTTGAGGCGGTCATAGCCGGGGTTCACCACGAAGGCGACGTTAGTACCGCGGTAGATTACCCGGTCACGGACGCGGATGGGCTCGGCTCGGCGGAAGAAGTTTAGCTCACGCCGGTACTGGCGCCGCTCCGCCCGACGCAGCGCCGCTTCCCGACGTTCCCAATCGCGAACCCGTTGCCGGCGTTCCGCGCGACGCACCGGTGCAAGGTCACGGCGATCGGCCCGACGCACGCGCCTGCGCAGCTCAGCGCGTCGGTCGCGCAGTGCATCGGCACGACGCTGCTCCCGCACTTCCCTGCGGCGAAAGTCTTCCTGCCGCGCCTGCCTAATTTCCCGGCGGCGCCGTAGCTCGCGCTGATCGCGACGACCTTCCTGCTCGTTGGGAACGGCCAGGCGATTGCCCTGCGCATCAAGAATGGTTCCGGGCTGGCGCGGACGCCCCCGTCCATTGCGTTGATCGCGGAGCATCCGCTCCCGGCGTGCACGGCGCTGCTCCGGCGACAGGTTTTGGCCGTTGGCACGCTCGCGCCGGCGTTGCTCTCGCCGCTGACGAAGCTGCTCGCGGGTCAGGCTGTCTTGATTCCGGCCCCGCGCCTGTTGCCGTTGGCGCTGTTCGCGCTGCTCGCGCTGGCGGCGACGCCGTTCAGGCGACAGGTTTTGTCCCTGGGCCCTTTCCAACCGCCGCCGCTCGCGCCTCTCGCGGAGCTGCTCGCGGGTCAAGTTTTGCTGGTTCTGCCGTTGGCCTCGCTGCCGCTGACGCTGCTGGCGCCGCTGCTCCGCCGAAAGGTTCTGCTGGTTCTGCCGCTGGGCTCGCTGCCGCTGGCGCTGCTCGCGCTGCCGGCGCCGCTGCTCTGGCGAAAGGTTTTGCTGGTTCTGCCGCTGGGCTCGGCGTTGCTGGCGCTGTTCACGCAGCTGGCGCCGCTGCTCTGCCGAAAGGTTCTGCTGATTCTGCCTCTGGGCTCGGCGTTGCTGGCGCTGCTCGCGCTGCCGGCGCCGCTGCTCTGGCGAAAGGTTCTGTTGGTTCTGCCTCTGAGCTCGGCGTTGCTGGCGCTGCTCGCGCTGCCGGCGCCGCTGCTCCGCCGAAAGGTTTTGCTGGTTCTGCCGTTGGGCTCGCTGACGCTGGCGCTGCTCGCGCTGCCGCCGCCGTTGCTCCGCCGATGGGTTTTGCTGGTTCTGCCGTTGGGCCCGCTGACGCTGACGCTGTTCGCGTTGCCGGCGCCGCTGGTCCGGTGAGGCATTCTGACGGTTCTGCCCCTGCGCCCTTTGTCGATCACGTTGCTGGCGTTGTTGGCGTTGCCGGCGGCGCTGATCGGGCGCGGCGTTCTGCTGATTTTGCCGCTGCGCGCGCTGCCGTTGGCGTTCCTGCCGGCGACGGCGCCGCTCCTCTGGGGAGACATTCTGCGCGGTCTGGCGCTCTGTCTCGCGACCAGCGCGCCCTTCCCGCTGCTGCCGCCGCTGTTGGGCGTCCATACCGCGAGTATCGGCCCGGCGCTCTCGGCTAGCCTGGCGTCGCTGCCGCCACTCATCGCGGGAAATCTCTTGCCGGGTCTGTCGGTCTTGCACCGCCTGTTGGGTTTCGCCACGGTTTGACCGTTGGCGTGCCCGCTCTTCGCGCCGCTGCTTGCGCCGGGCCTCGCGCCGGCGCTTGCGGTCGTCCTCGCTGAGTTGGGAAACGAGGATTTCGTCGCCGAGCAGCACCGGAACCGCTCGGCTCGTCGGCGCCTCATCCAAAGCCTTGGCGAAGGATGGAATACTGATGCCGGCCACGGCCAGCGCGACAACTACAAATTTACACGCCTGTCGCATGTCACTTGTCCCTCGTGCTGCGATGGAATGCGCACTCATCGCAGGTCCCTAAAGGTTCAGTAATGTACGTTGGCTGAATGGCCCTGATGAATGTCTGATCGTACCGTCCAAGCGCCCCGCCAGCCTAGCCGGGCAGCAATCCTTACGTGTGAATAACCCGCCCATACGCGTCGAGCACGGATTCGTGCATCATTTCTGAAAGCGTCGGATGCGGGAACACGGCGTGCATGAGGTCTTCTTCGGTGGTTTCTAAGTTCATCGCCACCACGAACCCCTGGATGAGCTCCGTCACCTCAGCGCCCGCCATATGAGCCCCTAAGAGTTCGCCGGTCTTGGCGTCGAACACGGTTTTTACGAGGCCCTCCGGCTCGCCCAGCGCAATGGCCTTACCGTTGCCGATGAACGGAAAACGGCCGACCTTCACCGCGTGCCCCGCCTCCATTGCCTTGGCTTCGGTGAGCCCCACCGAGGCAACCTGCGGCTGACAGTAGGTACAGCCGGGGATTTTTCCCTTGTCGAGCGGATGGGGGTTTAGGCCGGCAATGGCTTCCACGCAGATCACGCCCTCGTGCTCAGCCTTGTGGGCAAGCATCGGCGGCCCTGCCACATCGCCAATGGCATAGATCCCGGGAACGTTCGTGCGGCCCAGCCCATCAGCGACGATGATGCCCCGGTCGGTCTTCACACCGAGACCTTCGAGGTTGAGCCCCTCCACGTTGCCCACCACCCCGACGGCGGAGATGATCGTCTCCACCTCGCGCACGTCGCTCTTGCCGCCCTTTTCGATGGTAGCTTTGAGGGTCTTGCCCTTTTCCACCTTAGCCACCTTGGCGCCGGTGATAATCTCGATCCCCATCTTTTCGAGGCGCTTGCGGACGTGGGCAGCAATTTCCGCATCTTCCACCGGCAGGATCTGGTCAAGCAGCTCCACCACGGTCACCTTCGATCCCATGGAATTGAAAAAGCTCGCAAACTCGATCCCAATGGCGCCCGATCCCACCACCAGAATCGTCTTTGGCAGCGTTTTGGGCACCATCGCCTCAAAGTAGGTCCAGATGCGCTCCTTGTCGGGCTCCAGACCCGGCAAAACGCGAGGGCGCGTGCCGGTCGCGACAATGACGTGCTTGGCTCCATAGGTCCCCGGCCCCAACGCGCCCTTCGGGGCATCGGGCGCTTCGCTCACTAAAACTTTTCCGGGGGCGTCGATCTTCGCCGAACCCCATATGACATCCACTTTGTTCTTCTTCAGGAGGAAGCCGACGCCATTGTTGAGTTGCGACGAGACTCCGCGCGAACGCTTCACCACGGCGCTTAGGTCGAAGGACACATCTTTGGCGGAAAGGCCGAATTCCTTGGCGTGGATCATGTGGTCGTAGATTTCCGCCGACCGCAGCAACGCCTTGGTGGGAATGCAGCCCCAGTTGAGGCAGATTCCGCCCAGGTGCTTGTTCTCCACCACCGCCGTCTTGAGGCCGAGCTGCGCGGACCTGATCGCGGTGACGTAGCCGCCCGGCCCCGCGCCGATAATGAGAACGTCATATCCGCCGCCGGCGCCGTTCGCTGCCATGGTCGCTCCTCAAATCCTGATGCTTGCCCGGACCTTAAGGCGGCTTTTCCACGCATGGAACCGGCGCGGCGGCCTATCACCCGGTCAAAACGCGCCCCGGCGCCCCGCCCACCGCCCGGCAGAACAGGGCTTTGCCGCCCACTGGGTCGTCAAAGCGACGCCAGAAAACTTCTCCCCACAACGCCCCTCGGCCCATCACTAGGGCGTGCGACGGTTTTAAAGCCAGCGGCGCCAGCGGATCACGAACCCCACAATGATGGCAGCGATCGCCATGCCGCCGATGGATATGAAGAACCCGTGATGCCACTTCAGCACCGGCATTGCCGGGAAGTTCATCCCGAAAATGGACGCAATCAGCGTTGCCGGCAGGAACATGGCGGCCACCACTGACAGAAGCATCATGATCTCATTCTGATCGAGCGTGATCATCCCCAACATCGCATCCATGAGAAACTCGATCTTGGCATCGAGCGCTTCGGCGAACTCGGCAAGGGCCCGAACGTCTGCCCGCAGCGCCGCCACAGCGCTTTCATTGTCGAGGTGGGGTGTGATGGTGCTTGCGTGCTGCTCCATGAAAACGCTGAGGCGCTGCAAGCTCGTCAAACTATCTTGAAGACGCACGATCTGCGTGCCGCGAAAGCCCAGCCGCTTCATGATGGATTGGACCCGCGTGCGAGCGCGGCGCTTGCGGGAATCGGGGTCAAAAATTTGCGCGGCGATCTGGTCGATCTCAGCCCCGAGCATTTCCAGACGATCGGCCACCACCTCCACGCTGCTCTCCACGAGGTCGATGAAGATGTCGTGGGCCTTGAGGTCGCTGGCGTGGGACGGATTGGTGGCGAACTCCCGCGCCGCCTCAAAGGGCGCACTGTCGGCGGAGTGGACTGTGATGAGAACGCCATCGGCGAGAATGCAGGTGACGGGTGAAGCGGGAATGGTGGTGGCTTGGGCCACCCCGGAAAAGGTCATTACGAGTTTGCCGTCGGTATCCACCAGGCGGCTCGACGGCTCGATGGCCCGCATGCGGACCCGAAGCGGCAGGGAAATACCGAGGGATTGGGCGGCAAGTTCCCGTTCTTCGGCGGTGGGCGCGATGAGATCGATCCAGATGGCGTTCTGGATAGCAAGGCCCTCTCGGGGCTCGAACCCGTTCTCGGTCCTGACGATGCTGCGGATCATGGTCGCGCGCTTCTCAACGCCGTGCCGCCGTCCTCACGCCGACCGCCCGAGCGCTGCCTGGGCGGCCGCAAGACGGGCGATGGGAACCCGAAAGGGCGAGCAGGACACGTAGTCGAGGTCGACACCCTCGCAAAAGGTGATGGACGCCGGATCGCCGCCGTGTTCGCCGCAAATGCCGAGTTTGATGTCACCGCGCGACTTGCGCCCGTTCTCCACCGCCATGCGCACCAACGCACCCACCCCGTCCACATCGATGGACACGAACGGGTCCACGTCGATGATGGATTCGCGCAGGTACGCCCCCAGGAAGACGCTGGCATCATCGCGGCTGATACCGAAGGTGGTCTGGGTGAGATCGTTGGTGCCGAAGGAGAAAAATTCCGCGGCTTCAGCAATGGACGCCGCGTTCAGTGCGGCGCGGGGCAACTCCACCATGGTGCCCACCTGATAGTCGAAGGTCTGGCCGGTTTCCCGCGCCACGTCTCGCGCGGTCTGGTCGATGCGCTTCTTCACGAAGTCGAGTTCACTCTTCAGGCTCACCAGAGGCACCATCACCTCAGGGACCACCGGCGCGCCCGTCTTTTGCGCGGCCGCGATTGCCGCTTCGAAGATCGCCCGCGCCTGCATTTCGGCGATTTCCGGATAACTGACGGCAAGGCGGCAGCCGCGGTGCCCCAGCATCGGGTTGAATTCATGGAGCGAACGGGCCCGGGCGCGCATCTTGTCGACGGGGACGCCAAGCGCGGTCGCCACCTCCTCGATTTCCTCCTCGGTGGAGGGAATGAATTCGTGGAGCGGCGGATCGAGGAGCCGGATGGTGACGGGAAGCCCGGCCATGATCTCAAAAAGGGCGGCAAAATCTTCCCGCTGCATGGGCAAGAGCTTGTCGAGCGCCGCGCGACGCCCGTTGCTATCGTCGGCAAGAATCATCTCGCGCATGGCGTTGATGCGCGCGGCTTCGAAGAACATGTGCTCGGTGCGGCAAAGCCCGATGCCCTCAGCACCGAATTCCCGGGCGGTGCGAGCATCGTGGGGGGTGTCGGCGTTGGTGCGCACCCGCATGCGCCGCGCCTCGTCCGCCCAGCCCATGATGCGCTGAAAATCCTCCGACAGTTCCGGCGACAGCATCGGCACCTCGCCGACCAAGACTTCGCCCGTGCCGCCATCGATGGTGATAAGATCGCCGGCCTTAAGCGTCACGCCGTGGGCGGAGATGGTCTCGTCGGCATAGTTGACGCGCACCGATCCGGCGCCGGACACGCAAGGCTTGCCCATCCCGCGCGCCACCACCGCCGCATGGCTCGTCATGCCGCCGCGGGTCGTAAAGACGCCGCCGGCGGCGTGCATCCCCGAAATGTCCTCCGGCGACGTTTCCACCCGGCAAAGGATGCAGGGGCGACCAAGGCTTTGAAGGCGCTCTGCTTCTTCTGAGGTAAACACGATCTCGCCGGAAGCCGCGCCCGGTGATGCCGGCAGCGCCTTGGCGAAAATTTCCTTCTCGCTGCTGGGGTCGATGGTGGGGTGAAGAAGCTGGTCGAGGGAGTTGGGCTCGATGCGCTTGACCGCCTCTTGTCGGCTGATCAGGCCTTCGTTGACCATGTCGACGGCAATTTTGAGCGCCGCTTTCGCCGTGCGCTTGCCGCTGCGGGTCTGAAGCATCCAGAGCTTGTTGCGCTCGATGGTGAATTCCAGGTCCTGCACGTCGCGATAGTGCGCTTCGAGTTTCTGGCACACGGCGCTGAACTCGGCGAACGCGTCGGGCAGCGCGGCCTCCATGGACGGCTTGTCGGAGTAGGCCTCTTTGCGGGCCTTTTCGGTGATGTCCTGGGGGGTGCGGATGCCCGCCACCACGTCTTCGCCCTGGGCGTTGATGAGGAACTCGCCGTAGAGCGCGTTCTCGCCGGTGGAAGGATTGCGGGTAAACGCGACGCCGGTCGCGGACGTTTCACCCATGTTGCCGAACACCATCGCCTGAACGGTGACGGCTGTTCCCCAACGCTCCGGTATGGCGTGCAGGCGACGGTAAGTGATCGCGCGCTCGTTTCGCCAGGAGCCGAACACCGCGCCGATGGCCCCCCAGAGCTGGTCCTTCGGGTCCTGGGGGAATTGCTGCCCGGTGGCCTTTTCGACGATAGCCTTATAGTCCGCGATGAGGCCCTTGAGGTCGGCAGCGCTCAAATCGGTGTCCAACTCGACACCCTTGCTCTCCTTCAGCCCTTCGAGCGTTTCGTCGAAGTGACGCATGGGTACGCCAAGCACCACATCGCTGAACATCTGGATGAAGCGGCGATAACTGTCCAAGGCGAACCGCTCGTCTCCGGCGTTTTCGCCAAGGGCCCGCACGGTCTCATCGTTAAGGCCAAGATTGAGGACGGTGTCCATCATGCCGGGCATGGAGATGCGCGCCCCCGAACGCACCGAAACCAGGAGCGGCATTTTGGGATCGCCAAAGCAGCGGCCGGTAGACGCGGCGATCTTTCCCAGCGCGTCGTCCACCTCGCTGGAAAGCTCCGGCGGGTAGGTTTCGTCGTGCTCGTAGTAGTAGGTGCAAACTTCGGTGGTGATGGTCATACCGGGCGGCACGGGCAAACCCAGGTTCGACATCTCGGCGAGATTGGCGCCTTTACCGCCGAGGAGATCGCGCTGGCTCGCGTTGCCCTCAGCTTTCCCATCGCCGAAGGCGTAGACCCATCTGCCCATCACTGACGTCCTTGTTCAATCCAACGTGATGTATACGGCGCACGCGTTCAGGTGGAAACGGCAGTGGCACACGCCAGCGCCCTCTATGTGGTATGCCGTTAATGGGGTCGTGGCTTTCTGGCCGAGACAACTTGCGAACTCGCCGCCCTTGGCGCACTTGTGTTTGATCGCTCCGGATATGACGTGAGCCTCGGGATGGACTACGATCCACCGGGAATCGTGAACCGTTGAGTCGCGAAAAGGGACAGATTTTGAGTAAGCCGATCCTTCTCGCAGCGGCCATTGCTGCCCTCGCCTGTGGCAGCAACGCTGCTCACGCCGTATCGGGCGCCGTGGAACTGGCGCCTTTTGCCACACCGGACATCACCTCCGGCGAGGCCGATCGCAGTACGCTTTCCGGCTACTACCTCGCCGGCCGCCAAGCGCTGTCCCAGCGGGATTTCCGCTCCGCGGCCGGATTTTATGCGTCCGCCCTGCAACGGGACCCCCAGAACAAAGATCTCCTCGACCGCTCCGTCCAACTCGACGTGGCAAGCGGCAACATTTCACGGGCTTCGGACTATGCGCGCCGCCTCTTGGAGGAACGGCCGCAGGACGAACTCGCCCTCGTGACGGTGGCGGTGCGTGACCTTCGTGCCGGAGACACCGAAGCGAGCGCCGAAGCCTTCACCAAATTAAAGGCGGTGGATTCGCCGCTGGCCCAGGCGGCGGGTAACATTTTCGACGCCTGGAGGCTCGCCGGTGAGGGTAAGCCCGCGGCGGCCGTGCGCCAGCTCGACGATGTGAAGGGCGGCGCGTGGATTGAGCTTTTTGCCAAGTTCCACGCCGGGCTCATCGCAGACGGCGCAGGGCTTTCCAAGGTGTCAGTGGACCGGCTCAGCCTCGCCCATGAGCGCGACAGCGGTGATCCGCGGGTGGTCGAGGCCTATGCCCGCGCCCTTGCAAGGGAAGGCCGGAAAGATCGTGCGCTCGCGGTGGTCGAGCGCTTCACGTCTCAGATGAACGCCACCGACAAGGTGACGGATGCCCTTCGCGCCGAAATAGAGTCCGGCGACGTAAAACCGATGATCTCCTCCACCCGCGAAGGCATTGCGGAGGGCTTATCGGGTCTTGGTCGCGTACTGGCAGCCAATGATGCGGTCTACGCGGCCTCTTTCCTGCAACTCGCGCTCCATCTCACGCCCGAGGCTGACTATCCGGCCCTTGCCCTCGGCCGGGTGCTGGAAAGCTTGCGTCAGTATGCGGCCGCCATCGACGTCTATCGCGCCGTTCCTCAAGAAGCGCCGCTGCGTCGCGACGCGCAGATGCAGGAAGCCATCAACCTCAACATCCTGGAGCGGCACGACGAGGCCGAAGCCCTTTTGACGGCGCTGCTGGCTGAAAAACCGACCGATACGCAGGTGGCCATTTCCCTCGGAAACGTGCACCGCTCCCAGGAGAATTTTGGCGACGCGGCTGATGTCTACGCCGCAGCCATCGACAATTTTGGGAACGTTCCGGAGCCGCTTTGGACGTTGCACTACTATCTCGGTATCGCCCTTGAGCGCACCGACCGCTGGAGTGGGGCAGAGAAAGAGTTTCGGCGTGCGCTGGAGCTGTCGCCGGATCATCCGCTCGTGCTGAACTACCTTGGCTACTCCTACATCGACCGCGGCGAAAACCTTGACGAAGCCCTCGACATGGTGCGGCGCGCAGTCCAGCAGCGGCCCGACGACGGCTACATCGTCGACAGTCTCGGCTGGGCCTACTATCGGCTCGGGCGTTACGAGGACGCGGTGCGAGAGCTGGAGCGCGCCGTCTCGCTGCGGCCAGCGGACCCCGTCATCAACGATCACCTCGGCGATGCCTATTGGAAGGTGGGACGCGAGCTGGAGGCGCGCTTCCAGTGGGCCCATGCCCGCGACAACAAGCCTGAGCCGAAGGAGCTCGAAAAGATCCTGAAGAAGCTTGAGGGCGGCCTCTCGGCGGTGGAGGAAAACGCCAAGACCGCCGACGCAGCCGCGGCCGATGACAGTGGCGACGGGGAACAACCAACAGCTCAGTAAAGCCACGCTGCCCGATCCGGCGATGGCGGCGACTTTGACAACGGCGAACGTCGTTGCGCGGGCGAAGATAAACCTTGCCCTCCACGTGGTCGGCCGGCGCGACGACGGCTACCATCTCCTCGATAGCATCGTGGTGTTTGCCCACCTTCATGGGGCGAGCGCGGACGGGGGCACCGGCGACGACTGCGGCGACAAGCTTTCCATCGCTTTCGACGAAGGGCATACCGCCGAGCCGGAATTGACGGTATCCGGCCCCTTTGCCGAAGAAGTGCCCCACGGTCGGGGCAACAGTGCGCTGGAAGCTGCGCTCGCAGTGGGCAGCATCGCGTCCATCCACCTGGAAAAGCACCTTCCCGTGGCGGTCGGAGTGGGCGGCGGATCGGCCGACGCGGCTGCGGTTCTGCGGGCGGCAGCCAGCCAAGGGGGTCACCACCCCTCGCGCTATGGCGAGGTGGCTTTGCGCCTGGGCGCGGACGTGCCGGTCTGCCTTGATGAAACCCCCGCTCGCATGGGCGGGATTGGCGAGACCCTTTCATCCATCCACTGCCCCTCGCTGGCGGCGGTCCTCGTCAACCCGGGCGTTGCGGTGGCAACGCCCCCGGTGTTCGCGAACCTTGAGAGCCGGGAAAACCCGCCGCTTCCACCCTGGCCTAACCCCGTTGATGCGCAGAGCGTCGCCCGTTGGCTGGACTCCACGCGCAACGATCTCGAACCGCCGGCCATCGCCTTCGCCCCACCCATCGCCTCGGCTCTTGGGGCGCTACGCAGCTTCAACGGGTGCCTGCTGGCCAGGATGTCGGGCTCCGGCGCGACGGTGTTTGGCCTCTTTTGCGATCTACAAGCCAGCCGGGAGGCTGCATCGGTGATCGCCCGTGAGCAGCCCGGATGGTGGGTACGGCCGGCGAGCCTCGCCCCCCAAAGCTAACGCCCTCAACGGATGCTGCACGCCTCCCCAAGGCAGATGTCGCCGCGCAGGAGCGACTGGGCCACAGGCGTGAACGCTTTGCCGGCTCCATGCATCACAAGGGCCGGCATGATCTGCGGGCCCGCCTTGCGCCCCTCGAATGCGGTGACGACGATCCGCTTGGCAGGTTCTGAAGACCGGCTCTGGATGGGGTAGATGGATGCGCCGCCAAACCCCTCCTGCAGCATCTCCCCCAAGAATGCCGGCGGGGCGATGGCACCAAACAGGCCGCCAGGTTTTAAGAGCCGCCGCACGGCACCGAACCAGGGTAAGAGCCCGTCTTCGCCCAACGTGCGGGCGCGCTGGCGCTGTTCATCCGGTGAGATGCGCCCATGGCCCGGCCGCACGTAGGGCGGGTTGAAGAGCACCGCATCGACGGGCGCCACAGGCGGGTTCCAGGCTTCCGGCACCGCTTCTATGTCGCCAAGTCCCGTCGCCACCCGGCCCGCAAATCCCTGGTTGGCCTCAAGCGCCAAGGCGGCGCTCGCAAGGGTAATGGCGCCCTCGTCGCTATCGACACACAGAACGGTCGCACCGGTGCATCGGGCTGCGACGCAAAAACCCACAGCGCCTGTCCCCGCGCCCAGGTCCACCGCTGCGCCGGAAAAGCCCGCCGGAAGAACGCTTGCCAGCAGCACCGCATCCGAGCCCGACCGATAGACGCTTCGTGGCGGTTGGAGGAGTGTCACGCGCCCACCGAGAATGCCCGTGGGCTGAGCGCCCCCTTCGGTCATCGTCGCCGGTCCCCGGCCCGCCGGTCAGTGAAGACGCAAAGCGCGCAAGCGCAGCGCATTGCCGATGACAGACACGGACGACAGGCTCATGGCCAGCGCAGCGATCATCGGCGAAAGCAGGAGCCCGAACGCCGGATAAAGCACGCCCGCGGCCACCGGTACGCCCACGCCATTATAGAGGAACGCAAAGAGAAGGTTCTGGCGAATGTTGGCCACCGTTGCCCGGGAGAGGCGCCGGGCCTTGACGAGGCCGTCGAGTTCGCCGCGGACCAGCGTAATGCCCGCACTCTCCACGGCAACGTCCGCGCCCGTTCCCATGGCGATCCCCACATCCGCTGCCGCAAGGGCCGGTGCATCGTTCACGCCATCCCCTGCCATCGCCACCGCCTCGCCCTGTGCTTTCAGGCGGACCACCTCCTCGTGCTTTTGCGCCGGCAGGACATCAGCCACCACGCGTTCAATGTTGAGTTCACGCGCCACCGCCTCGGCCGTCCGGCGGGTGTCGCCGGTGAGCATCACCACGTTGAGACCGTCCGCCCTGAGCGCCTCCAAAGCCTCCTTGGCATCGGCCTTCACCTTGTCCGCGACGGCAATGGCCCCGGCCAAGGTCCCGTCAATGGCAACGAAGACCACCGTCTGACCTTGGCTCTGGCGTGTCGCCGCCTCGCCCTCAAGGGCGGATAGGTCGGCGCCTTCGCTGGCCATGAGGTTGGGGTTACCCACCGCGACCCGGCGACCGCCCACGGTCCCGGTAACGCCCATTCCGGTGACGCTTGCGAAGTTTTCCGCCGGCACCAGCGCCACACCCTCCCCGCTGGCAGCCTCCATCACGGCCCGCGCCAAGGGGTGTTCAGAGCCAGCTTCAAGGGGTGCAGCACCGTTCAGCACGTCATCACGGGAAAACTGCGGCGATGGGATCACCGCAACCACCGACGGGCGCCCCTCGGTGAGCGTTCCCGTCTTGTCGATGACGATGGTGTCGACGGCGGCAAATCGCTCAAGGGCGGCGGCATTCTTGATGAGGACACCATTTTGCGCGCCCTTTCCCACCCCCACCATGATCGACATGGGTGTGGCGAGCCCCAAAGCGCACGGGCAGGCGATGATCAGCACCGACACCGCCGCAATCAGCGCAAACGCCATCTGCGGCGGCGGCCCGACCACGGCCCAAACCGCAAATGCCACCACCGCAACGACGAGCACCGCCGGAACGAAGTAGCCTGCCACCTGGTCTGCCAGGCGCTGGATGGGCGCTTGGCTGCGCTGGGCATCGGCGACCATCTGCACGATTTGCGATAGCATCGTGTCCGCGCCCACGGCTTCGGCGCGCATCACGAATGTACCCGAGCCGTTCACCGCCCCTCCGGTGACCCCCATCCCGGAAGCTTTCTCCACCGGGATCGGCTCGCCCGTGATAAGCGCCTCATCGACGCTTGAGCGCCCGTCCACCACGACGCCGTCGACGGGCACCGCCTCGCCTGGCTTGACCCGCAGCAGATCTCCCACCACCACAAGGTCGAGGGGAACATCCTGCTCAGTCTCGCCCTTTGCACCGCTGGAAGAGACGAGATGGGCGGTCTTCGGCGCCATATCCATCAACGCCCTGATCGCGCCGCCCGTCGCTTCGCGTGCGCGCAGCTCCAGCACCTGTCCAAGGAGCACAAGGACGACAATCACACCGGCAGCCTCGAAATAGACCCCCACTGAGCCGTCCGCGCCGCGAAAGGCCGACGGGAAAATCCCCGGAACCAGCGTCGCTACCAGCGAATAGCCAAACGCGACCCCCGTCCCGATCGCGATGAGCGTGAACATGTTGAGGTGGCCCGACACCACGCTCTGCACGCCGCGCACGAAAAAGGGTTGGCCGCCCCAAAGGACGATGGGCGCGGCAAGGGCAAGTTCAGCCACATCGAGGGTGCGGCCAGAGAAGCCTTCAAACAACGACGGTGCAAAGTGCCGGCTCATGGCGATGATGACGAGGGGGATGGCAAACACCGCCGAAATCACCAAGCGGCGCCGCATATCGAGATATTCTTCCGACGGCCCCTCAGGTACGCCCACCCCTGCGGGCTCCAGCGCCATCCCGCAAAGCGGGCAGGTGCCAGGCCCCACCTGGACGATCTCCGGGTGCATCGGGCACGTGTATTCCACACCCTTTGCGGATGACCCGGACGGCCGCTTCGCCTTTGGCCCTTTGCCCGAGAAAAGTTCGGGACGGGCTGCGAATTTTTCCCGGCACCCGTCTCCGCAGAAGGCGTACTCCTCGCCTCCTGACGTCTCCTTGCGCGTCTCCGGCGTCAGAGCGACGGACATGCCGCACACCGGGTCCGTGGCGGTGGAGGAACTTTCGTTTGCCGGGTGACCCATGCTTGTTCCCTCGATCGTGCCAGTGTCGCAAGCACCCGTGCGTTCGCTGTCCGCAACGGGTTTACGCCGACTCCCCAGAGCCTTTACCTAAGCGACAAATCTGGAGCATCCAATGTACAATACCGACCTCTATCTCGATGGCACATTTCGCCCGGCATCGGACGGGGCACGGTTCGATGTGCTCAACCCTGCCGATGAGACTGTGCTGGCATCGGTGGCATCGGCGACGGTGGAGGATGCCATGGCCGCCCTTGATGCGGCGCAGGACGCATTTGCAGGCTGGGCGGCCAAGACGCCAAGGGCCCGCAGCGACGTCCTGAGGGCAGCCTATGAGCTGATGCGCGGCGAAGTGGACAAGCTGGCCCGCCTCATCACGCTTGAAAACGGCAAGGCCCTCAGCGATGCCAAGGCGGAAGCGGGGTATGCGGCAGAATTCTTCCGCTGGTATGCCGAAGAGGCGGTGCGGGCCGAGGGCCATCTGGGGCACGCGCCGGCGTCGGGCGCCCGCATGCTCGTCCACCAGAAGCCGGCGGGGATCGCCATCCTCGTGACCCCTTGGAATTTTCCCGCCGCCATGGGCACGCGAAAAATCGCCCCGGCCCTCGCGGCGGGCTGTCCGGTCGTGATCAAACCCGCATCGGAAACGCCGCTCACCATGCTCGCGCTGGCGCCGATCCTGGAAGAGGCGGGGGTTCCCAAGGGCCTCGTCAACATTTTGCCCAGCAAGGCCTCCGGCGCCGTGGTTGGGGCCATGATGCGGGACCCTCGGTCGCGGATCATCTCCTTCACCGGCTCCACCGCGGTGGGAAAAACCCTCCTGAAGGGCGCCGCGGACAACATCCTCGTTCCCGCCATGGAACTCGGCGGCAACGCACCGTTCATCGTCTTTGAGGACGCCGATCTGGAAGCGGCCGCCGACGGTTTGATGGTCGCCAAGATGCGCAACGGCGGCGAAGCCTGTACCGCCGCCAACCGCATCTACGTGCACAAGGCCGTGGAAGGCCCGTTCGTGGAAAAATTCACCCGCCGGATGGCGTCGCTGAAGATGGGGAACGGTCTCGACGAGGGCGTCAACCTCGGGCCGCTGGTCAACGCCGAAACGCGGGACAAGGTCGCCGGGTTCGTGGACGATGCCGTCAACAAGGGCGCAAAGCTGCGTCTCGGAGGCCAACGCCCCAATGTTGAAGGCTTCTTCTACCCCGCCACCGTCCTCACCGATGTTCCGGACAATGCCGACCTCCTGAGCGACGAAATTTTTGGCCCCGTGGCAGCGATCCAAACCTTCAGCGACCAGGACGAAATCGTCGACCGCGCCAACGACACCGAGTACGGCCTCGTGGCGTACCTCTATACCGGTGATCTCAAGCGCGGTCTTGCCGTTTCCGAGCGCCTGGACTTTGGGATGGTGGGCCTCAATCGCGGCCTTGTCTCCGACCCCGCAGCGCCCTTCGGGGGCACAAAGCAATCCGGCCTCGGGCGGGAGGGCGGCAAGGAAGGTCTGATGGAATTTCAGGAAACCCAGTACATCGCCACATACTGGTAGCACCAAGAGAGTTGCATCTTAAAGTTGATGTAGCTATGCCTTAGTCGTGCTCGTATCCCGTTTTTGAAGGCAAAGATGGACCTTTCCAGCGCCCGTCTCGCCGTGGTCGGCCTCGGCTACGTGGGATTGCCCGTCGCGGCGGCCTTTGCGCGCCACCGCGCCGTTGTCGGATACGACGCCAACCCGGCCCGCATTGCCGCGCTAAAGGAGGGTGTGGACGGCACCGGCGAAGTGTCCCCAGAAGATCTTCGTGCCGCAAAGCACCTTAAACTCACCAACGACGCGGCGGACCTTGCCGACTGCGGCATTTATATCGTCGCCGTGCCGACGCCGGTGGACGAGGCCAAACGACCCGACCTTTCCCACCTCGCCGCCGCGTCCAAAGCAGTGGGACAGGCGATGGCAAAGGGTGCCGTGGTGGTTTTCGAATCCACTGTCTACCCGGGCTGCACCCGCAATTTTTGCGGCCCCATCCTGGCCGACGTCTCAGGCCTTGTACTCAATGACGGGTTTTTCCTCGGCTACAGTCCCGAGCGCGCCAACCCCGGCGACAAGACCCACCGCCTCGCCACCATCACGAAGGTCACCGCAGGATCCTGCGCCGATGCCGCCACCGCAATCGATGCGCTCTATGGGGAGATCGTCCCCGCCGGCACCCATAAGGCCTCATCCATCGAAGTGGCGGAAGCGGCTAAGGTGATCGAGAACACCCAGCGGGATCTCAACATCGCGCTGATGAACGAGCTGGCCATCTTGTTCGACAAGCTGGGGCTCGACACCACCGAAGTTCTTGCGGCTGCGGGCACCAAGTGGAATTTCCTCCCCTTCACGCCCGGGCTCGTGGGCGGCCACTGCATCGGCGTTGATCCCTACTACCTCACCCACCGCGCCCAAGAGGTGGGTTATCACCCCGAAATCATCCTCGCCGGCCGCCGCATCAATGACGGTATGGGACCCCATGTGGTGGATCGGGTGGTGCGCCTGATGATGGCGAGAAAGCTACCGGTGGTGGGCTCGAAGGTTTTGGTGATGGGCCTTTCTTTTAAGGAAAACTGCCCGGATCTTCGCAACAGCCGGGTTATCGACATCATCGAAGATCTTGCCTCCCTCAACGCCCATGTGGACGTGTGGGACCCTTGGGTACCGGCCGAGGATGCCGCCCGCGAGTACGGCCTTGAACTCATTGCCGAGCCGGCCGCCGGTCACTACGATGCCATCATCCTCGCCGTCGCCCACAAAGACTTTCGCGAGCTGGGCCCGGATTGCATTCGTTCCCTTGCAAAGCCTGAAGGTATTTTGTTCGACGTGAAATCCATGCTCGAAAGGTCGCAGTCCGATGGCCGCCTCTAGCCGCCCCAACTGCCCCGCCGCGGCGCTTCCATGACAACCCTCGTCACGGGCGCGGCAGGGTTCATCGGCTTTCATGTGGCGCGCACGTTGCTCGCGCGCGGCGACCGGGTCGTGGCGGTGGACAACCTCACGCCCTATTACGACGTGAAGCTGAAAGAAGCGCGCCTCGCCGTCCTCCAGGATGAAGACAAAGCCGGTGCGCTGGCGGTGCGCAGGATGGATCTTGCCGACACCGCCGGCGTGAATGCGCTGTTTGAGGGCGACAAATTCGAGCGCGTCATCCACCTGGCGGCCCAGGCGGGCGTGCGGCACTCGCTCGTTGCCCCCCACGACTACGTGTCGGCGAACCTGGTCGCGTTCACCAACCTCCTAGAGGCCTGCCGCCACGCTGAGACGCCCCACCTCACTTATGCGTCCACCTCATCGGTCTATGGCGCCAACACCAAGTTGCCGTTTGCAGAGGGCGATGGCGTCAACCACCCGCTGCAGTTCTACGCCGCCACCAAGCGGGCCAACGAACTCATGGCCCACGCCTACAGCCACCTCTTTTCCATACCCACCACAGGGCTTCGCTTTTTCACGGTCTATGGTCCCTGGGGGCGCCCGGACATGGCGCTCTTCAAGTTCACCAAGGCAATCCTCGCCGGCGAACCCATCGAGGTGTTCAACGAGGGCAAACACACCCGCGACTTCACCTACGTCGACGATATTGTGGAGGGCGTCGTGCGGGCGAGCGATCAACCCGCCGCGCCCGACCCGAACTGGCGGGCGGACGCGCCGGACCCGGCCACGTCGTCCGCCCCCTTTCGCATCTTCAATATCGGCAACAATTCTCCAGCCCAGCTTTTCCAGTACATTGAGGCGCTGGAACACGCTCTCGGCAAAAAGGCGATCAAGAAGCTTCTGCCGCTCCAACCTGGCGACGTTCCCGATACATTTGCCGACGTGACCCGCTTGGAGGCAGCCACCGGGTACCGGCCCACCACGTCCATCGGTGTCGGCGTTGCCCGCTTCGTGGAGTGGTACAAGAGCTATCACGGCCTCTGAGCGATGCACGCCCGGGCCGGCTCAAGAGTTCTTATTTTTGCGAATACGGCGTGGAACCTAAAAAACTTTCGCGCCGGCTTGATCCGCGCCTTGGTGGCGGATGGCTATGATGTGGTGGCCGCCGCACCGGCCGACGCCGCCCTTGACGAGGTGGCGCGGATGGGGGCGCGTACCGTGCCGATCCCGGTGGATTCCAAAGGCAAGTCCGCCACCACCGACTTTCGTCTCTTCCTGCGCACGATCGGAGTTTTACGCCGGGAGCGGCCCGCCGTCCTCCTCACCTACACGGTAAAACCCAACATCTATGGGGCGCTTGCGGCCCGTCTTTGCGCCGTTCCCGCCATTGCCACGGTAACTGGTCTTGGCACGCCCTTTCTCGCCGGCGGCGCCCTGGCAAAGACCGTTCGTGTCCTCTACCGCGCGGCTTTATCCCACCCAAACACGGTGTTTTTTCAAAACAGCGACGACCGCACGTTGTTCCTGGGGGAAAGACTGGTCCGGGAAGACCGTGCCGCGTTGGTGCCCGGTTCCGGGGTCGACCTCAGCCGTTTCGTACCCCGCGGCGCGTCAACGCAGCAGCGGCGCGTTTTGTTTGTGGGGCGTCTCCTTGCCGACAAGGGCGTTCACGAGTTGGTGGAAGCCGCCCGTATTCTGCGCGCAGGCGGGCATCGGGTGGAATTCCAGCTCCTCGGGCCCCTGGGTTGCGCCAATCCCTCGGCCATCTCCAGCGAATCCCTGGCAGAGTGGCAAAACGATGGGCTTGTGACCCATCTCGGGTCCGCCGAGGACGTGCGCCCCGCCATCGCCGAAGCGAACCTGGTGGTGCTCCCGTCCTATCGGGAGGGAACGCCGCGGTCGCTGCTGGAGGCGGCCGCCATGGGCAAACCGCTCATCGCCACCGATGTGCCGGGCTGCCGGGAGCCGGTGGTGGACGGGCAAAATGGCTTTTTGTGCAAGGCACGCAGCGCTAATTCCCTTGCGGAGGCCGTTGCCAGATTTTTCGCCCTCTCCCCGGCCAACCAAGCCGCCATGGGCCAGCGCAGCCGGGCCATTGCCGAAGACCGCTTCGACGAGCGCATCGTCATCGAAGCCACCCGCGACGCCATCGCAAATGCCCTCGCTCACCAGGCCACGCGGGCCCTTGAGACCGCGCAATTGACCGCATCGGCCAGGGCGCGCTAGCACGCCTTCTGCAAACAGCACGGCAAAGCAACGAGTTAGGCTAGGCCGGCACTCCAACGCAGGCGCTGAACCCGCTTCCGCGCCGCCCGCCGTCCGGGAGCACCATGATAAAGCGCAAAGGCATCATCCTAGCCGGCGGCGCAGGAACACGCCTCTTGCCGGCCACGAGCGTCATCTCAAAACAGCTCTTGCCGGTCTACGACAAGCCGATGATCTACTACCCGCTGTCGACGCTAATGCTGGCGGGCATTCGCGACGTGCTCATCATCACAACGCCCCACGACGCGCCGCTTTTTCAGCGCTTACTGGGCGACGGCACCGCTTGGGGCATGGCGATTTCCTACGCCGAGCAGCCGCGCCCGGAGGGTCTCGCCCAGGCTTTCATCATCGGACGCGATTTTGTGGGGCGCGATCCCGCCGCGCTGATCCTGGGCGACAACATCTACTATGGCCACGGCCTGGAGGGGCTTTTGGAGTCCGCCAGCGCCCGCGAAACCGGCGCAACGGTGTTCGCCTACTACGTCACCGACCCGCAGCGCTATGGCGTCCTTGAGTTCGGCCCCGACAAACGTCCGGTCAAAATTCTTGAAAAACCCGCCGTCGCCCCATCCAACTACGCCGTCACCGGCCTCTACTTCTATGACAACACCGTCCTCGACGTGGCCGCGCAGATCCGCCCGTCGGCTCGCGGCGAGTTGGAAATCACCGACGTCAACCAACACTTCCTCGACCGCGGCGCCTTGGAAGCCGAGACAATGGGTCGCGGATTTGCCTGGTTCGATACCGGCACCCACGATTCGCTGGTGGACGCCGCCATGTTCGTACGCGCCTTGGAGCAACGCCAGGGCCTTCGCATCGCCTGCCCCGAGGAAATCGCTTGGCGGCACGGCTGGGTTGACGATGAGGCCCTTGCCGCGTTGGGCGACGCGCAGGAAAAATCCGGATACGGCGGCTACCTCCTGGACCTCTTGCGCCAGATTTGAGTGGACGAACCCCGCTTACGAGTCGGGAAAACGCCGTAGCGAAAAGGCGCTATTACGGAACCGTTAACTCACCAAGCCTTGCTCGAAAGGTCCGAATCTTTATATCTATAACAATGCGCAGGGTGGGGTGCCTAATACCCTTAATGTGCCGCGCACCCTGGCAGTGTTGGCCGCGCACCATCTGATTTGTCGGCCACGGACGAGCGAACGATGCTACAGCGCCAGCGGCTCGATGATGTGGTCGACCGCTTCAACATCTTAGAACAGCGCATGGCTGCCGGTCCGGCGGCGGACGAGTTCGTGACGCTGTCGCGCGAGTACGCAGAGCTCGAACCCCTGGTGCGAAAGGTGACCGAGCTGCGCGCCGCAGAAGACGAACTGAAGGGCGTCGATGAATTGCTGGCCGCCGGCGGTGAACTTGCCGAGCTCGCCGAAGCTGAAAAGCCCGACCTCGTCAAACGCATCGACCAGTTGGAAGATGCCATCCGTTTTTCTTTGCTGCCGAAGGACGAGGCGGACGACAAATCGGTGATCCTCGAAGTGCGGGCAGGCACTGGGGGGCAGGAGGCCGCTCTGTTTGCCGGAGATTTGTTCCGGATGTACGAGCGCTTCGCCTCAGAGCACAAATGGCGCGTTGAAGTGTTGAGCGTATCGGAGGGTGACGCGGGCGGGTTTAAGGAAATCATTGCCGGTATCCGCGGCCATGGCGCTTTCGCCAAGCTTAAGTACGAGTCCGGCGTCCACCGCGTCCAGCGCGTGCCGGCGACGGAAAGTCAGGGCCGGATCCACACCTCGGCCGCAACGGTGGCCGTGCTGCCGGAAGCAGAGGATGTGGACATCCACGTCCCCCAAAGCGACATCCGCATCGACACCATGCGCGCGTCAGGAGCTGGTGGACAGCACGTCAACACCACCGATTCGGCCGTACGGATCACCCATCTGCCCACCGGTATTGTCGTGACGTCGTCGGAAAAATCCCAGCACCAAAACCGGGCTCGCGCCATGGAAGTGCTGCGCGCCCGCCTTTACGATCTTCACCGCAAAGAGGCCGACGACGCCCGCGCCGAAGATCGAAAAACCCAGGTGGGCAGCGGAGATCGGTCCGAGCGGATCAGAACCTACAACTTTCCCCAGGGCCGCGTTACCGACCATCGGATCAACCTGACGCTCTATAAACTGGACACGATTTTGACCGGCCCCGGACTTGATGAAGTGATCGACGCCCTTGCCACAGATCAGCAAACTCGACTGCTTGCCCAGGTCGATGGCTGACCAAGGGCCCGCCGGGCCTGAGGACAGCGACCTCGCGACGCTCTATAGCGCCGTCAAGGTGGCGTTCCGGGAAGCCGGCCTCACCACACCCGACCTTGATGCCCGCCTCCTCGTCACCGAAACCCTCGGCGTCTCCACGGCCCAGCTCATCGCCAATCCGCGGCGCGTCATCCCAGGTCATTTGGCGCGGCAGCTGGGTGACCGGGCGCGGGCGCGCCTTGCGGGGCAATCCATCGGGCGCATTCTGGGGCGGCGCTCGTTCTGGTCGCTCGATCTGCGGGTCGGACCCAGCACCTTGGAGCCCCGGCCAGAAACCGAGACGGTTGTGGAACTGGGCCTTGCGAGCATCGCCGTCGATGCGCCCGCGGCAGTGGCTGACCTCGGGGTCGGCACAGGGGCAATCTTGCTGGCAATTTTGTCGGAGCGCCTCAATGCCCGAGGTGTTGGCGTCGACGTGTGCGAGGACGCCCTCCACGAGGCCCGACGTAACGCCGAAAGGCACAATCTTGGCGACCGTTCTTTCTTCGTGGCGGGCGATTTTGGCGCAGCCCTTGGGCCGGTTTTCGACCTCGTGGTTTCCAACCCGCCTTACATCGCCAGCGGTGCCATTGCACAGCTAGACGCAACCGTGCGCGACTACGATCCCCGCGTCGCCCTCGACGGCGGCCCCGACGGTCTGGACTGCTATCGCACGGTGTTCCGTCAGGCCTGCCAGCTGCTGCGGCCCGGCGGTAGGCTGGTGGTGGAAATTGATCCTTCGGCGGAGCAGCACGTGATTGCGCAAGCGGCGGCTCACAACCTTGTGGACGTGGTCGTCGCTGATGACCTCAGCGGCCGCCCCAGGGCGATTTCGCTCACGCCGGCGCCGCAGTCCTAGGTCGTTTGAGGCAAGCGTAGGCCTCGCTTGCGGTTTTGGGTGTGTCTCGGTTTGAGGGCTTCTGTCCCATTGACGCCCAAAGAGCGGTGACTTTTGGAGTGCCGGAGGCCCGATGGTTGACCTGCCGGATTTTAGCGAATTTGCGGAATTCGAGGGGGTCGGGCGCATTTCGGCAGTGGGGCTCGGCATCGCCTTTGGAGCCCAGGGCATAGGCCGTTAACCTAAGATCCCGGCTCATGTGCTTACTTTCATGTTGGCGCGTTGTTCGCGGCATAAAACTGCTTGAGTTTGGCCGGGCCAAGCTCCCCGCCCCTGCCGGCGAGATTGGAAATCGGGCCGGTCGGAGGGAGCGGCTCGCACCCTGAAATGCCGAGGAATGGGATCCGGGCTGATCGTGTGACGTGCTCTACTCGCCTCACTACTATCGGCGAACGCGGCCCTTTTCGGCGTCGAGCTAAACAAAACTGGGAGATGAGCGCACGCATGGAAGGCACTGATCTGCCGCAATGTGGTGGCGCACGGAGCGGCAAGGAAGCCGGCAGTGTCATGGTCCCGATGCATCAGCGCTACTGCGCCCGTGTCGGCTCGCTGCCCCGCACTCAGCCGACGCACGCCACGCTGGTGAAGCAGATCAAGCGGGTGAGCTTCTTAGGATGCGGCTCATTGGCGATTTGAAATGGTCCGCATCACGGTTTGCGGCCGATCGCCCCGACGGCGGAAGAATTTTAGGGCCAAGTCTGCTGGGTGGCCGAAGTCTTGGCGAGGGGGGATCGGTCGAAACCATAGCGGCGATGCTGCTTCGGTCCTTGGCCGTGCGGCACGGCTCGCAACCTTTAACGCGACCGAGCAACTTCAAATTGCCACTTCCCGCCGCCGCAGGAAAAGTTAGGATGGAGAATACAATTAAGTCTTGGAAAGGCGAAGCGAACACGATAACGTCGCGCTGTCGGCTGGGGGCCGAATGATAGCGATTGGCTGTCCGCCCCACGAAGTGCCAGCCCCCAATTGAGGGGTTTCGAGATCAAACACGCCTGTCGGCGACAATCGGCCCATAACCTGGGTGATTTGAGTGGTGCGCTTACTGTCGTGACACGTGGTTTGGTGGTGCGCTGCTCGCGGCGCTCCGAACATCCGCCGGGCGAACGGCTACGCGTGTTGCGTGGATCGTCGACCGCTTTGTGGTTGGAAGGGAACGCTTAATCTATCCGCCGTCAGAACGTATCGCCGGATTGCCGTGTGTCCCGGACGAGAGAGGCCATGAGACCAAACAATTCGAATAAACGCACCCGTAGTCGTAACCGGGGCAAAAACACCAATCCGCTCGCGCGCTCGTACGAATCCAACGGGCCCGACGTCAAAATTCGCGGCAGCGCCATCCAGGTCGCCGACAAGTACGCCCAGCTCGCGCGAGACGCCCAATCGTCAGGCGACCGCGTCATGGCGGAAAACTATTTCCAGCACGCTGAGCACTACTACCGCATCGTTGCCCAGGCCTACGAACAAAACAGCCACAACCAGCAGCAACGGGACCGCCGGGACGATCATGACCGCGATCGGCGCGACGATGGCGAGCGCGTCAATCGTTTTGAGGATCGCACCACCGTGAGGGGTAGCGGCGAGCAACCGACCATCAACGGCTTTGATGGGCTTGAAGAAGACGATGAAGGCGTCCGCCGCGCCCTCAAGGTCAACGGTCACGGAAACGGATCGACTTTTCACGGGGACGCGGCGAACCGAGACGGTCAAACGGGGACTGAGGACGCCGGCGACCCGGACGACGATGGGGCGGCCGTCGTGGAAAGTAACGCAAGTGTGACCTTGGCTTCCGCCACCCCGGACGATGATGGCGCAGCAACCACCGAGGTGGTGGCGGACGCCCCAGCCGGTGAAGACGCCGAGAGCGCTGAACCGGCTGCAAAACCCAAACGGCGCGCACGTACACCGCGCACCCGCACGCGCAAACGCGCCGATGCGGAGAGCACAAGCGCTGACCCCGGGAACCCGGGCACGGCCGAGCCATCTGCCTAGGAACCCAGCGGCGATAGACGCGGCGGAGTCGCGCCACGTCTTGCACCGGGCCTGACCAGAGATAAGACCGAGTGGGGTGCGGTTATCTCATTGGTAGCGTTGGGAAAGACGCACCCCTGCACGCTCCCGACAGATGCGGCACAGCGCAGCTGCCACACAAAATGCAGAACTGCACGGCGAATTCCGCCTCCTTCACTTGCGTCCAAGGGTCAGACCTGAGGACTTTTATTGCGCAACAGGCGATGACCCTTGGACGAACGCAGTGCTGCTCCGATCTTGCGCACTCAAATCAGCGCCGTTCTTCAAGCCATGGTGCGAGCCGTTTACTTCGAAATGACAGGATTTCAATCCGATCGAAACGGCTCTCGCCAGCTGGTCTGAGTAGGTCAAAGCCACCCGATACCGGTCAGACCAGCCAGTCGGAATCCAAGAACGTCGACATGTCCGCAGCACTCAATGGATCGTTGCCAGCCAACAAAATTCCCAGCATCCCCACATCCGAGATGTCGATCTGCGTGCCGTTGTTCTTGGTGTACTCGGTCGCGTAGCCTCGCGCGAGATCGTCACCGATGGTCGGTGCAATGTTGCCGATGGGGCCGCGCACGGCCGGGTTGGCGTTTTGGTCCTCGATGGAGACCAGCAGCGAGTCTTCAACAAAATCTTCTGTATCAATGCCGCCTTTTTTGGCGATCCGCAGCAGCTTGTTGTAGAGCTGCTCGTACTTGGTTTGGATGAAGTCTCCGTCGCCCGGCTTGCCAATATTGAAGTAGTCCCGCGATGGGTCTCGGGTGTAGTCAAGTTCGCCATTGTTTCGAACGGTGTCCCCGTGGCTTACCTGCGAAAACCCGCCACGCAACACCCACGCCGCTTTCGCCACCTGGTCAGCACCGCTTGCCCCGTCGATCCAGTCGGTAACCATGTGCATGGCAACTTTCGTCGGCCCACCGGCGACGACGATCATCTGCTCATTGCTTTCAAACGCTGTATCGAGGGACTGGAGCATGGCCTTCTTCAAGAAGAAGCGGCCGCCGCCAATGTCGATATCGCCTCTTGGCGAGTAAACATCGATCCCGTATCGCGCCGCCGCGTTCGCGGCCACCTCTTCAACATCGTCGACCCAGTTCCTCGCCAACGGGCGAACTGTGTCCACAAACGCCCCCTCGAGCGTCATCTTGCCGGCCGAGCCCGTAACGTTTTGGTCACTTGCCGCAATGGACTTTGCACCCAGCATCAGCGAGGCCAGCGAAGCGGCATCATCGATCTCGCTGATGTCGTTAGAAATCCAAAGACGAACACCCTCGAACGCGTTCGGCGAGGCTACCGATGACGGGGCATCCGGGGGTTGCGCGTCGCCCTCCACCGCGAAATTCGTCGTCGCCGTCGAGAGCAGCCCACCGCCGGCATTGGCTCCGGCAAACACCTCTACCTTGAGCGTATAGTCACCCGGGTCGAACTCTTGGCCGCCCAGAAAGTCGCCATTCTTGTCGCCGAACAACGCATAGGGGCTGACATTTTCCACCTGGACCACACCGCCGAGCGTCAGACGCATGCTACCCACATCGCTGGCCACCGACGGGTCGGTCACCTCAACGGATATGGATGCGTCAACCCCGTCAAGAAGGTCGAATGACACCGTTGCGCCCCCGGTGATGTCGGCGACGGCATCATCGTCACCAGTATCCACAATCGTTATTTTGAGATCTTCTGCAGTCAGCACTATGCTTATTCTCCGCACGTTAGCTGATTTTTTTGAATGCCCGAACGAGCAACCCAACAATACAGTATATCGTGGCAAAAATGTATCGAAATAAATAGTGCAATTGGGCAATATATCGATTCATTTAAATAAATATAGTTGTATGGCATACGAAATATTTTCAATATATTGCCGCAATAGTTCATTCTCGAACTGGCGCTTTTGCGCTCTACGGTCGTAAGTAGCGCAGTTGGCGCCAGGAGGGCGGCGCACTACAGGGCGTGATTTTGGTTGTGGGGCGCGGCCCCGTCGTTTTGCCTAGTTACGCAGCATGAACGCGCAGATGGCTGGATTGTGTCTACGTTGTGCCGAAAGCCAGATGGTTCGTGGCCCTGGCACTCGGGTATGGCGCCAGCACCATCATAGACATCTTTGCTTTGCCGCTCACGCGAACCGGCCGCGATGGGGCTGAAACGCCCGCCGGGAGATCGCGCGCTACATCCAAGAAATGTGCGCGCTACATCGGCTGAAGGGTTTGACCCAAAGGCGCTTTTTTGATCCCGTGGGCTGATGCGCCTCAGACGTTTTCTCCGGGCTTATCGCAGACAGTTTCCCTGCCACCCCCGAGGAGAATGGGATCCTTGCTGGCTGTGCACGGTCACGCCGTAAAAAAACTTTAGCGGCAGACCACACCGCCGCGTCGCCGCTGCGCAAGGTCAAAATGAAGATGATCGTGGTGAGCTGGATCCGTGAGCGGCCCGATGACTGTCTTGAAGGCGTCACATCCGGCCGCCCTGATCTCCGCCTGGAATTCCTCGATGTTTTTCGCCCGCCCCGCCCCCTTTGGCGCAATGGAGACCGTACGTCCGTCGGCAAGCTTGATGCCGCGCACATCGATGGCATTGGCGCGGCCGTGCTCACTCAACTTCGTTTCGCCGCCGCGTCCGGTGCGTCGTTTGCGGCAATGGTAGCTGGCGGCCACAAAGATCTCCGTGGGCTGACCGCGCAGGTGCCGCCGGGCCGCCGGGATCAGCCCATCACGTAGCCATTTTGCGGTAGCCTCGGCGGTCTCGCAGCGTAGCGTCGCTGCGGGTGAAAGGCGGACGCCTGCGATCTCGGTGACTTTGATGGGCGCTTCTGCCCCGCACACGCCTTCGCGGATGGGCGGCAGTCGGGTCGCTTCGATTTTTAGGCGCGCAATCCGACCGAGGCAGTCCGTTGCCGGCGTCACGTCAGGACCGGCAACGTCGGTTCGCCGTTCTGCCGGCTGCGGCGCAATGGGCCGGCGCCGTGGACGAGGCGGCCCGCCATCTTGCGGTGGGGCAGCTGCCGTAGGCGCGGCGCGACGCGGGTTATCGGCCGGCACAGGTTGTGCCGCCACGTCAGCGCACAACAGAAGCGTTGCCACGAAGGCGAGTTGTCTCACCACCGCACACCTCGCGAATTGGTGCTCCGCACGACGTCGATGAGCGCGATTCGCGGCAGCATGTCGAGCTTCGGATGCGAAGTGTTTTGGCTTACGTCTGCTAACACCGTGCGCGATGGGGGGGTCTCCTTCAATCAAACCCAACACAGGACCGTGACTTTGACACTGTGTTATTTGAACTTCCTCTCACGTGGTTGTTAAGTATACACAATTGCAACCATTTTTTTCTTGATTACTTGCTCACGCAGACGTTTCACTCACTGTTTATAGGACACACACATATATATCTCCAAGTCGTCATTCAGCTCGCTCCACCCGAACGGTCAGACTTAAAAATCAACCACGCCGCAATCACTGGAGAACCACCAAAGCCCAATCCCGCCCATATTAGGGGGCCAGCGGGTGTCACCGCAGTGAAACTCAAACATCGATGCCATATTCAAGCATACACAAATATTTTTGAGTCTATTAGTCCTCTATTGTTGACAAATCTCTTCGTAATGCCGCGCTGATTGTATTTGGCAAGGAAGACTGTACAAAAAACGCGAGGATGACAGCTGTCGATCTGCGGGGAGGGCTTAAGAACGTAGTGCTTCATATCATGAAGAAACAGCAAAAGAACGTCGATAATTACTATAACGAGCCTGGAAAGGCCAATATGTCAGCAGGCGGAAATTTGGACGCCACCAAAAATCGCACTGATAAAATCATGACCGACAAAATCCCTACAAACCGAAACGAAGACGAAGCTTGGAATCGCGAGATTTTTAGTGCTCAGATGGATCTGTTTAAACACGGCTACGACGAGAGAAAATTCCACGCCGAATCAGAAAAGTGCCTTAGTCGCGCCGAGTATGCCGCTCGAATTTGCCAAATCGCAGAGAGCGACCAAAAAAGTATTTCGAGTTATTTGTTACATGGCCTCGGGGTCAGAAATTCCTAGTGCACTTCGTCGCTACCGGCCAATATTTAGAATGATTGTGGTCGACCATTAGGCTGAAGTAGCTGCCCGGCGGACAGCAAGACACACGCAACCGCCCTCTTTTGACATCAGAAGAGCTACCGGCGCTCCGAGTGCGCGTTCGAGCTTCAAACCCGCGCGCACTTCGGCCGAATCGAAGGCGCGGTAGACCACGCAGAGCCAGCGTGAAGAGCCACGCCATGAACTTTCAGAACGTGAAGCCGATGCCTAAACCGCTCGCGAAACGCGATCGGCATTGATCCTGGCGGGGCACCGCTTTTTGCCTTGCCTTAATTTCGCGCGCCCACCGTCGCGATGCCGCGGCGCCGCATCGCCAACCTGCGCAATCATCTACGGCGGTGTTTTTCGGGACTCGTGGGTTCCGAACCGCAATCTGGTTTGCCGACATATGAGATAGCATCCAGCATGCTCGTCGACTCTCAAGTTGCGGCGATTCTGTGCAAAGAGTGTCGGCGCTCCTGCTGCCAGGCCGGCGGCGACCACGCCTATCTCAACCCACAAACCCTTTCTGCGGAGACCTGCCGGGTCGCACGCTGCAACGCGGACGACCTCGTGGAAGCCTACATCGCGCACATTCCTGACCGCACCTATAAGCACAGCTGCATCTTCCATGGCGCGAAGGTTGCGGCCTGCCGAAGTCGATGCGCAGCGCCACCTGCAACAGCTTTCGTTGTCCCGCCGCGCAACGGGTGCTCGACGTTGTGCACTATGCCGCGATCGGCGAGCGGGAATTTGGCCAATAAAGCCTCTCGGCGGTATCCCACAGACCTACCAACACAGCCACTGGGTGCATATCTATCCTGAGGCGCCGGCCGTCCGGCGGCGCTCGCAGCGGCGTTACGCGCTGCGTTCTGTCACCCATCCGACGCCGCCGTTCCGGGGCGCCGGCCAAGGAGGCTGTATGAACATAGAGAAGTTTTCCGACCGTACGCGGGGCATCGTCCAGGCCGCGCAAACCCACGCCATTGGCGAATCGCACCAGCAGTTCACCCCAGAACACCTGCTCTACGCGCTGCTTTATGACAATGAAGGCATGGCGGCGGGGCTGATGCAGCGCGCCGGGGCCGATCCCAAGGCCGCCCAGCAGGCCGTCGAAGCTGCCGTCAAAAAGTTCCCCCGCGTGGAAGGGTCCGGCGCGGGCCAGCTCCACCTGATGCCGCAAACGGTCCGCGTCTTCACCGCCGCCGAAAAGCTCGCCGACAAGGCCGGTGATTCCTTTGTCACCGTTGAGCGTCTTCTTATGGCGCTCGCCGTGGAGACGTCCGAAGCCCAAAAAATCTTGAAAAATGCCGGTCTGACGCCCCAGGCTTTGGAAGCGGCCATCGCCGACGTGCGTAAGGGCCGAACCGCCGACAGCGCCAATGCGGAAGGCAATTTCGAGGCCCTCAAGAAGTACACCCGCGACCTCACCGAGGATGCGCGCGAGCAAAACCTCGACCCGGTCATCGGCCGCGACGAGGAAATCCGCCGCACGATCCAGGTCCTTTCCCGCCGCACCAAAAACAACCCGATTCTCATCGGCGAGCCTGGCGTCGGCAAGACGGCCATCGCGGAAGGGCTTGCCCAGCGCATCGTCAACGGGGATGTGCCCGAGAGCTTGAAGGGCCAGACACTCTTGTCCCTCGACATGGGCGCGCTGATTGCCGGCGCCAAATATCGCGGCGAGTTCGAGGAGCGCTTAAAATCGGTGCTCAACGAGATCAAGACGGCAGGCGACGTAGTCCTCTTCATCGATGAAGTGCACACGCTGGTTGGGGCCGGTAAGGCCGACGGTGCCATGGACGCTTCCAACCTTCTGAAACCCGCGCTGGCCCGAGGCGAACTTCACTGCGTGGGCGCCACCACCCTCGATGAATACCGCAAGTATGTGGAGAAGGACGCCGCCCTCGCCCGCCGCTTCCAGCCGGTTTTCATCAACGAGCCCACCGTGGAAGACACGGTGTCGATCCTACGCGGCCTCAAGGAGAAGTACGAGCTTCACCACGGTGTGCGCATCACCGATTCGGCGATCGTCTCGGCTTCAACGCTTTCCAACCGCTACATTGCCGACCGTTTCTTGCCAGACAAAGCCATCGACCTGGTGGACGAGGCGGCAAGCCGGCTGCGGATGCAGGTGGATTCTAAGCCCGAAGAACTGGACGAACTGGACCGCCGCATCATGCAGCTCCAGATCGAGCGCGAGGCTTTACGCAAGGAAGACGATGACGCCTCTCAAGACCGTCTTGCCAAGCTGGAGAAGGAGCTGACGGATCTTGAAGAGCAGTCCGCGTCCCTCACCCAGCGTTGGCGCTCTGAAAAAGATAAACTCGCTGGTGCCCAAGATCTTAAGGCGAGCCTGGATACATCGCGCGGCGACCTTGCGGCGGCTCAGCGTACTGGCGATCTCGCCCGCGCCGGTGAGCTTGCCTATGGCGTCATCCCCGAGCTGGAGCGCCGTCTTGGCGAAGTCGAAGCGTCCGAGGATGGTGCCGGCGGGATGATGGAAGAGGCCGTCACGGCGAGCCATATCGCCGGTGTCGTCTCCCGCTGGACCGGCATTCCTGTCGACAAGATGATGGAGGGTGAGCGCGAAAAGCTGTTGCGCATGGAAGAAGCGCTCGAGGGCCGCGTGGTGGGCCAGGCAGAAGCCGTGCACGCCGTGTCGTCCGCAGTCCGCCGCGCCCGCGCGGGCCTGCAGGACCCCAACCGCCCCATCGGTTCCTTCATGTTCCTGGGGCCGACGGGCGTGGGTAAAACCGAACTCACCAAAGCATTGGCGGCGTTCCTCTTCGACGACGACCAGGCCATGGTGCGCATCGACATGTCCGAATACATGGAAAAGCATGCCGTTTCCCGTCTGATCGGCGCGCCTCCAGGCTACGTGGGCTACGAGGAAGGTGGTGCGCTGACCGAGGCGGTGCGCCGCCGGCCCTACCAGGTGGTCCTCTTCGACGAGATCGAAAAAGCCCACCCGGATGTGTTCAACGTCCTCCTGCAGGTGCTCGACGATGGTCGCCTCACCGACGGCCAAGGACGCACGGTGGACTTTCGCAACACACTCATCATCATGACCTCGAACACTGGCGCCGAATTCTTGGCATCCCAGGGCGAGGGCGACGAGGTGGAAGCGGTTCGCCCGCAGGTGATGGAGATGGTGCGCGCCACCTTCCGCCCGGAATTTTTAAACCGCCTCGACGAGATTGTCCTCTTCTCCCGGCTCAAGCGGGCGCAGATGGGCGCCATTGTCGATATCCAGATGCAGCGGCTTCTGGCTCTGCTGGCGGATCGGAAGATCACGCTCGACCTTGCGCCGGAAGCCCGCGAGTGGCTCGCCAACCGCGGCTACGACCCGGTCTATGGCGCCCGTCCCCTAAAGCGGGTGATCCAGAAGGAGGTCCAGGACCCGCTCGCGGAGAAAATTCTGCAGGGCGAGGTTTCTGATGGCGACACTGTTCAGGTAACGCCCACGGCCGAGCGGCTCTTGTTCGAGCGCGTCGGCAGCGGCGTGGCCGAGGCGGCGTGAACAGAAAGTGCAGGCGGTAAGGTGCCGCCTGCACTCAATTGCAAGATGAACCCATTGCGGACGTTTCTGCTGCGGCTCTGACGTCGCTGTGGTGCGCCGCATTGGTGGCTCCAAACGGCTTACTCCTTCCTTTCCCGTGGACAAATGCCATCTCCGCCAAGACGCAGGACGAAGCGTGCTAGCGTTAGTCTTGTGAGAATGCGTCCGGCAGACATATCTCAATGAAAGAAAATCGCTTTCTTGAAATTGTAAACGAGAACCCGCTCAATCGGTTAATACTTGAACGTTTACCTGATTTGGGTTTGAACGACTGCTGGTTGGTCTCAGGCGCATTGTTTCAGACGGCATGGAACATCATCACAGGCCGGCCACCAACAAATGGGATTCGCGACTACGACGTATTCTATTTCGACGATTCTGATCTCTCGTGGGAAGCTGAGGACTATCAGATTAAGCGCGCGACCTCTGCATTTTCAGACATCGACGCCACCGTCGAGGTGCGCAATCAAGCGCGCGTCTATCTTTGGTACACACAAAAATATGGGTTGCCCTACCCGCCGCTAACACGTTCGACAGAGAGTATCGATCGTTTCTTGGCGAAGACGTGCATGGTCGGTCTATGTCCAGGCCGGGGCAGTCGGCCAAGGTTGTACGCGCCTGTCGGTCTTCAAGATGTATCGGAAATGGTCGTTCAACCGAACTACTCCGAGAATTTCCAGGTGCATCGCTATCGCGAAAAGGCAGCCAGATGGCTGCGCTGCTGGCCAGAGCTGATGGTGGTGCATCCGGAGGTGTAGGGTTTCTGTCAGGGTTGTTGCGGGTGCACCCAACGCTGCGGGCTGTTTTACGATACCTTTCGCCAGAAATACTTCAATCGCCAATTCTTCAATCGCTTCGACGAGATTGTCGTCTTTGCAAGACAGAGACGGAGCAGTTGGGCGCTATCAGCATCATTGAGAGGCAGCGTATTCGAGCTCTACATGCGGACCGCAGGAGCAAGCGAAATCTGCGTCGTCCGCCCCCCAAATAGAATGACCCAAAAAGTGGTGCGGCACCTGCTCCTGGAAAGAATTTTAGAGGGCAGGGTTTCTGCTGGCGACACGGTGTGCATGACGTTTGCGGCCGAGTGGTTTTTGTTTCAGCGCGTCGGCAGCGGCGTGGCCGAGGCGGCTTGAGCGTTAAGGAGGAAACAGTCTAGAATTGTTTGCGGATTGCAATCTGCGAGCCTATCCTTTGTTTTGAATTTCTACGGTATCCAATCGATCGAACCGGAGCGATATCGACATGATTTGGAATATAATCGATAAACGCAAACGGAAATTTCGTTGGCGCGAAATAAATGCTATTATCGAAGATATAGAACACGATAATATCACCGCCGATTCAGATTTTTTTGACGAACGAAACGATGCGGCACCGATCTATGCGGCAAGAGAGGGTATTCTATTGCACGATGCTATTTTGTGGGCAGAGAACCAAGAGGGAAAAGTTACACTTTTTATCTATGACAAAGGTGATGGTTTATAAGCAAATTTGGGCATTGCAAGATCGTTACCATAATATTCGCCAGGCTCGCGTCCCACTCAATGGGCCCAAGGCGTGAGCGGCTCGTTTGCGCCGGACACGCTATGCCGACATGGACCTTCCGCCATGAAACGATGAAACGACTCGATCCAACCATGTCGGTATCTCAAGATGGCGATTGCAGGTGAACGCCTCGCGCGGTTTGACGCAAGTAGCCACTCCAGCTGCACCTCCACGGTAGTCCACCAACGCCGAAAACTCACCGGAGGTTATTGATGAAATCCAATCCGCCGTCCGAGGCTCCGTCGACCTCCGGTATGGTCGAATACGACGACAACTCGCGGATGCAGAAAAACCTCGTTCTGTCGAAGGACGAAGTGCTGCAGAGCCTCGTGGGTAAGATGGGCGCCGTAGACGGTGAATTCGTCATCGCCGACTATGGCTGCGGCCCTGGCCATAGCGCTGTCGATGCCGTGAAACCGTCGCTCGCAAAGTACCGCGAGATCAGCCCGGGCGGGTCGGTGGTCGTGCGGCACGTGGACCAGCCGGGAAACGACTGGAACGGTCTTTGGAAAATCGTGTTCGGGCCTGACGGCTATCAGCACTATGAGAACGTGCGAAGCGAGGCGGTCATCGGCTCGTTCTACGAAACACAGGCCAGTCGAGGCTCAGTGGCCATCGCCACGTGCTTTGCCGCAAGCCATTGGTCGAGCCGCGCTATTCACACTCACTCCCCAGGCACGGCATGGTTCGCCGACCTGGAGGGCGAGGCCCGTGCCGAAGCAAAGGCCCTCGCCCGCGCCGACTGGCTGGCCTTCATGCACGCCCGCAAAGAAGAACTGCGGCCGGGTGGGTGTCTGATGGTGGCGACCCTTGGCAGCGTGCCGGACCCAACGGAGATAAACGGTGTCAAAGCCGCCGCGCGAAAGGTCTATCGGGCGATCTTTAGAGTTGCCGATGAGATGGCCAAGGACGGACTGCTGAAACGGTCGGCGGTGGATCGGTTCGTGTTTCCTCTGTGGTTTCCCACCGTTGATGATCTTCTGGAACCCATCGAAGACGATGCAGATCTGAAGGACGCGTTTGAAATCCTCGATGCGGATGTGAAGCCTGCCGCCGTCCACCCGGACGACGTTTTTGCCGACCTGATCTCCAATCCGAAACAATATGGTGAGAGCTACACCGGTTATGTGCGCGGCTTCGGTGAATCGTCCATCCGTCTCCACCTGATCGCGCCCTCAGCGGACAGTCCATCAGAGGTCGATGGCCTCACCGATGAATACTTTGACCGATTCCAAAAACTCTATACGGACGAGCCAGGCCAGCACGCCTTTGAAAATCTCAACATCACTTTCCTTGCACAGCGGAAGTAGTTCGGCGCGGACCATTTTTGGGATCTCACCATCCAGGGTGATGTTGGTCTGTCGAAGTTTTCAAAATAACAGGAGAATTTTCGTAAGCCTGCGTCCGAGTGCGCCACTTGACCCCAGGCTCGGCAAAAATACTTCTGCCGTGGTGATGGCTCCGTCACGCCCGCCGGTCCCGCGATGAACTCGAGATGGTTTCCATGAACGCCCACACCGCCAGCCTTATCAACGCCGTTCTGCTCATCGCCCTTTCAGCGTGGGGGTACTTTTCATCCCAGGCGCCTTCCATGACGGCGCTAATCCCGGCCCTATTCGGCGTGCTTCTCCTGCTCTGCTATCCGGGGGTGAAAGCGCAGAACAAAATCGTCGCGCACGTTGCGGTGGTGCTGACCGTCGTCATCGTCGTTGCGCTTATCATGCCGCTCCAGGCTGCCATTGGCCGGAGCGACGGGACCGCCATGGCACGGATCGGCATCATGCTGATCAGCTCGCTCTTTGCCGTCGTTTTCTTCGTGAAGAGCTTTATCGACGCGCGGCGGGCGAAGGCTTAATCACATAAGTCAAGTAAAGGCGACAGATAGACTGGGCTGACTATAGCAGCCAGCCCAGCAGTTCATTGAAAAATCGTTGTTTGCGAAACCTACGCTAGACGATGGGACCTAGATCGCCGTTGTCGGCCAACTGCTGGATGTTTTCTTCGGTTTGGTTCCGGAAGTTGAGCAGGTAGCCATTCGCAAAGGTCACGAGCACGTTGTTACCGTCTTGCTCGATGCTGTCGATGGTTTCGCTCGTGCTCACAAGGATATTGTCAACGCCGAACAAGAAATCGGTAATGGTGTCCTTGTCTCCATCCGCCACATCTTCCGAATCGAACAGGAATAGGTCAGCGCCCTTACCGCCGGAAATGCGGTCGCTCCCTGTGCCACCGTCCACCAGGTCGATCCCCGCCTGCCCGCGCACATCATCGTCGCCCGACCCGCCAAAAATAGTGTCGGCGTTGGCGTTACCCACCACAAGGTCATTGCCGCTGCCGCCCTGGATCAAGTCACGACCGGCGCCGCCCGCAATGCGATCATTCCCCGAGTCGCCCACCAGGGTATCGCCATCATTGCCGCCAAAGATGCTGTCGTTGTCGCTCCCGCCCGTGATGCTGTCACGACCGTTGCCGCCCTTCAGGGAATCCTCGTCCGATGATCCGTTCAGGACATCGTTGCCTTGACCGCCGATGATGGTGTCATTGCCGGCACCGCCGTCCACGAAATCGCGGCCCAGGCCCGCCAAAATGTGGTCGCCGCCGTCATTGGCGTCCGCCCCGCCGAAAATACTGTCATCACCCGGCCCGCCAGAAACAAAATCGTCGCCGTTCTCGGCGAGGAGGGTATCGTTACCCTCAAGGCCAAATATCTCGTCGTTGTCCGGGGTACCCGTAAGGCTATCGTTCCCGCGGGTGCCGATGATCAGCTCACCGGTCCTCGTAAATGATCCACTCATTGATTTACCTTTCGATGAAACACCTCCATTGCCCTAGCCGCCACTGCAACCGGTGACAAGAAAAAAGCAAAATAAGGCAAGAAAACAGAATAAAGCCAGCGCTCAACGCACTCTTAGATAGCGGGTTTTAGGCGCAATATGCTCAAGATTGTCGATGGCATGCTGCCGTCGGGCGTTGGCTAGGTGGCAGCGGCCTCAAGGCGAGCGACGGTGGCTTCGTGGCCCAGGAGGCGCATCCAAGGACCTAGCTCCGGCCCCGAGTCCGCGCCGGTCAAAGCCTTGCGTAGCGGCATGAACAGCGCTTTGCCTTTGGCCCCGGTTTGCTGACGGACGGCCTTGGTCCACGCTCCGAAAGTGGCCTCGTCCCAGGGCTCGGGCGGGAGCAAGGCGAGTGCTTCGGACACAATCACCTTTTCGTCCCCACTCAGTGGCGAGGCGGTCGAGATTGCGTCGGCGTCGGCTTCCAACCGCTCTCGCCACAAATTCACATCGCCGCGGAAGGTGAGATTGTCCCGCACGGTCGTCCACAAAAGCGCCTCGCGCGGGTCGGTTGCGGGGGCCGGAAGCGCGTGGACGATCGCCGCGTTGAGGCGCTTCAGTTCGGCTGGGTCGAACGTGGCTGGGCCGCGCGAAACATCCTTGAGCGCCACCGTCTTTGCCAGTTGATCGAGGCTTTCGCCGGGGGCCACGGGGTGGGAGGTGCCCACCAGCACCGCGAGGGACGCAACGGCGAGGGGCTCGTAGCCGTCCTGCGCCAGGCGCCTGATGGAGAGTGGATTATCCCGCTTTGAAAGGGGCTCGCCATCACCGCGAACGAGAAGGTTGTGGTGGGCGAATTGGGGCGCTGAGGCGCCAAGGGCCTCGAAAATGGCAATCTGCACCCCCGAGTTGGTCACGTGATCCTCACCGCGCACGACGGTGGTGACGGTGAAATCGATATCGTCCACCACCGACGGCAACGTGTAGAGATAACTGCCGTCCTCGCGCACGAGGATCGGGTCGGAGACAGCGCCCAGGTTCACCGTCTGGGGTCCGCGGCAAAGGTCGTCCCAGCTGCGCGCACCGGCTGGAAGCTTAAAACGCCAGTGGGGCCGACGGCCTTCGGCCTCAAGAGCGTGGCGCTCCGCATCGCTGAGGGAAAGGGCCGCGCGATCGTAGACCGGCGGCAGCCCGCGGGCCCGTAACCTGCTTCGTTTACGGTCCAGCTCCTCCGGGGTCTCGTAGCAGGGGTAGAGCAGACCGGCGCGGCGCAAATCCTCAGCCGCGGCATCATAGCGGGCCAGCCGTTCCGATTGCCGCTCCACCCGTCCTGGCTCGATGCCGAGCCAGTCAAGATCGATGGAGATCTGTTTGGCAAAACTGTCCTTGGAGCGTTCCACGTCCGTGTCGTCGTAGCGCAAGACGAAGCTGCCGCCCGACGAGATGGCCAAGAACCAATTGTAAAGGGCGGTGCGGACATTGCCGATGTGGAGTTCGCCCGTGGGCGATGGCGCAAAGCGCACGACGTCAGGCATCGCGATACCGGTTGGTGATGGGATAACGCCGATCGCGGCCAAAATTCTTCGGCGAGATTTTGACGCCGGGAGCGGCTTGGCGGCGCTTGTATTCGGCAATGTGGAGGAGATGCTCCACCCGCCGCACGGTTGCCGGATCAAAACCTTCCGAAACCACATCGGTAACGCTGGCTTCGTCTTCGATCAGGCGTCGAAGGATGCCGTCAAGCACATCGTAGGGCGGCAGCGAATCGTCGTCTCGCTGGTTTTCGCGCAGCTCGGCGGTGGGGGGCTTGTCGATGATGCGCTCCGGGATCACGACGCCGTACGGCCCCCGCGCACCGGGCGGTTTTTGTCCATTGCGCCACCGGCAAAGGCGAAACACTTCGGTCTTATAAAGGTCTTTGATGGGGTTATAGCCGCCGTTCATGTCGCCATAGAGGGTCGCGTAGCCAACAGAAACTTCCGACTTGTTGCCGGTGGTCACGACCATGCCGCCGAACTTGTTGGAGACCGCCATCAGCGTCGTTCCGCGGATGCGGCTTTGAATGTTTTCTTCCGTCACATCCGGCGCCAGACCGTCAAAGATGTGGGAGAGCTGCCCGTTGATCCCGTCCACCGCTGGCGCGATGGAGACGGTGTCGTAGCGCACGCCGAGCCTTTCGGCGACGTCGGCCGCATCCGACACGCTCTCGTTAGAGGTGTAGTGGAAGGGCATCATGATACAGTGGACTTTTTCAGGCCCCAACGCATCCACGGCAAGGGCGGCGCAAATGGCCGAATCGATCCCGCCCGAAAGACCGATCACAACGCCAGGAAAGCGGTTCTTTGTGACGTAGTCCCGCAGGCCCAGCATGGCGGCCGACCAGCGCCCTTCGTCAAGATCGGGAAGCGCTGCCATGGTGCCCTGCTGCGGCGTCCAACCCGCTCCGTTGCGCTTCAGCGTCACCGTTTCCGATGCTTCCACGAAGGCTGGCAGTTGCGCACGCAGTGAGCGGTCCGCCGCCAGGACGAAGGACGCGCCGTCGAACACCAGTTCGTCCTGCCCGCCCACCTGGTTGACGTAGATAAGCGGGAGTTGCCCCTCCACGACGCGGGCCACCGCCACCTGCATGCGCCGGTCCTGCTTTTGCCGGGTGTAGGGCGAGCCATTTGGGACGACGAGGAATTCCGCGCCTGTCTCCACCAAGCACTCGCAAACGTCCTCCTCCCAAATGTCCTCGCAGATGGGAAGGCCCACACGCACGCCATTGATACTCACGGGTCCCGGCATGGAGCCGGCAGAAAACACCCGTTTTTCGTCAAAGACATCGTAGTTGGGGAGTTCGACCTTGTGACGTACGGCGGTCACCTCGCCACCCTGGAGAACGGCGTAGGCGTTGGTGAGCTTGCCGTCTTCGTACCAAGGCGTGCCGACAGCGATGGCCGGCCCGTCAGCGCACGCTTTGGCAAGGGCGCGCACCTCGTCCATGGCCCGGGCCGTGAAAGCTGGCTTCAGCACCAAATCCTCGGGCGGGTATCCGGTGATGAAGAGTTCGGTGAATGCCACGAGGTCCACCGAACCGGCCTCGCGCACCGCTCGTTCGGCGAGGGCACGGTTGCCGGCAAGGTCCCCCATCACAGGGTTTAGCTGCTGGATTGCGATGGTGAAGGTGTCGGACATGAACCCTCAATCAAGGGATGGACCCGCCCGCGGCCCAGGGGCACGGGCGGGTCATGTTCGCGTATGGGGTACCGGTTTGCAGCTAGGCTGCCACCCGGGCTCCCCGGTCCTTCTTTTCCGCCTGAAGGTTTTCGGCGATCAGGAAAGCAAGCTCGATGGATTGCTCGGCATTGAGGCGCGGATCGCAGTGGGTGTGGTAGCGATCCGATAGGGTGTCGGCCGTAACCGGGCGCGCGCCACCCGTGCACTCGGTCACGTTTTTGCCGGTCATCTCCACATGGATCCCGCCCGCGTGGGTGCCTTCCGCGCGGTGGACTGCGAAGAACGACTGAACCTCTTTAAGAATCCTGTCGAACGGTCGCGTCTTATAGCCGGACACCGATGTGGTGTTGCCGTGCATGGGATCGCACGACCAGACCACGGTCCGCCCCTCCCGCTCCACCGCCCGCACCAGGGCCGGCAGGTGATCGAGTACCTTGTCGGCGCCGAACCGGCAGATCAGCGTGAGCCTGCCCGGCTCGTTGGCGGGGTTCAGGATGTCGATAAGCTCGATCAGGCCGTCGGCGGTGAGCGAGGGGCCGCACTTCAGGCCGATGGGATTGTTGATCCCCCGCGCCCATTCCACGTGACCATGATCCGGCTGGCGGGTTCGGTCGCCAATCCACACCATGTGGCCGGACGTGGAGTAGTAGTCATCAGTGAGGGAATCGACGCGCGTGAACGCCTCTTCATAGCCAAGGAGCAGCGCTTCATGGCTGGTGTAAAGGTCGGTCGACTGAAGCTGCGGCGTGGTCGTCGGCTCGATACCGCAGGCGCGCATGAACCCGAGGGTTTCTGAAATCTTGTCTGCTAAGCTGCGGTATCGATGGCCCTGGGGCGAGTCACCCACAAATCCCAGCATCCAGGAGTGCACATTGTCGAGGTTGGCAAACCCACCCTGGGCAAAGGCGCGCAAAAGGTTCAGCGTTGCCGCCGACTGGCGGTAGGCGCTTTCCATGCGCTCCGGATTCGGCACCCGCGATTCTGGCGTGAAGGCGATGTCGTTGACGATATCGCCCCGGTAGGACGGCAGCTCCGTGTCGCCCTTTCGCTCCATGTCCGACGAGCGGGGTTTGGCGAATTGTCCGGCAATGCGCCCCACCTTGGTCACGGGCGAAGCCGCCGCGAAGGTGAGCACCACCGCCATCTGCAGGAAGACGCGAAAGAAATCCCGGATGGCGTCAGGGTGATGCTCAGCAAAGGCCTCGGCACAATCGCCGCCCTGGAGCAGAAAACCCTTGCCGAGGGCAACCCGCGCCAATTCTTCCTTGAGCGCCCGTGCCTCGCCTGCAAAAACCAAGGGTGGATAGCTGGAAAGGCGTGCCTCGACAGCGGCCGCCGCCGCCAAATCGGGGTACTGGGGAAGCTGCGCCGCGGGTTTTTCGCGCCAGCTCGAAGGGGTCCAGTTGTTCGCCATGATACTCACCCGTCGTCCATTCCATACCGGGGTAGGCCGCGGCGCACCATGCGCCCGCGTGCCTTTAAGGTTCTTGAGGGTGCGCGGGTACGGCGTCAACACTGCAAAGCAACGCGTCGACGGCCAATTCTTCTTCCTGGCTCAGATTTTGGGCGCGCGTGTATTTCGGGGCGCACCTGTCGTTGATGATGGGAACGTGCCAGCCGGCGGTGGTGACCATGAACTGACGTGCTCCTTCCTTGCCGAACTCGCGAAAGAAACCCTGCAGCGTCGTGTCGATATAGCTGAGAAGAATGGGGTGGTCCGCGTCGCCGTAGCGGTCTTTTTCGGCATGAACGCGGAAGATGATCACGTCCGGATCGTCCTTTAGGCGTAGCGGGTCGTAGTTGAGCTCCCGTTGCTGGATCAGCGGCCAGGCCTCGTCCTTGAAGGTGAGCACCAACCCATCAATAGCGCAGTTCGGGTCCGGCACGACGGAGAGTGAACACCGGCCGCCTAGCTGGCCCCGGCTCGTGCTGCGCCAGGCCCGTCGCCACCCGTTTGCCGTGTAAGGCCGCGCAGACAAAAGCGCGGGTAGAGTTCTGCGATTGACCAGCGAGCCGTAGCCAAAAACGCTGAACGTCACGCAGCTTCCCGGCGTAGCCGGCGCGTGGGCGTTCGCATGGTCACCAACTCTTCGGACGCGGTGGGATGGACAGCCATGGTGGCATCGAAATCGGCTTTCGTGGCGCCCATTTTGACAGCAATCCCCAAAACCTGCGCCAGTTCGCCAGCACCGTGGCCCGCCACATGGACGCCCAAGACCCGGGCGCTCACCCCATCGACCACGATCTTCATCATCATCTGATCGTCGCGGCCCGAAAGAGTGGCGAGCATGGGGCGGAACTTGGCGGCATAGATATCCACCGCCTCAAAAGCCTCCAGTGCGTCTTCCTCCGAAAGCCCCACTGTGCCCACCTCGGGCTGGGAAAAGACAGCGGTGGGGATGCAGGTGTGATCCACATGGACGCTGGTGCCGCCGAAAACCGTATCGGCGAAAGCGTGGCCCTCGCGGATGGCGACGGGCGTCAGATTGACCCGGTCCGTGACATCGCCCACGGCATAAATGGACGGCACTGAGGAGCGGCTCTCGTGGTCGACGACGACGGCTCCCTTGTGATTGAGCGTGACGCCGGCCGCTTCAAGGCCCAGCCCCTCGGTGTTGGGCCAGCGGCCTGTGGCGAACAGGATCTCGTCCGCTTTGAGCGTTTCCCCGCTCCGAAGGGAGGCGTGGAGGCCATCCTCCTGCCGCTCGATCCCCGTAAAAATATCGTTGAGGACGACACGGATGCCGCGCTTTTCCATTCCCTCGCGCACGAAGGCGCGCACTTCGCTGTCAAAGCCCCGCAAAACCTCTTCGCCACGGTAGACGAGGGTCGTCTGCGCGCCCAAGCCCGCAAAAATGCCGGCAAACTCCACCGCGATGTAGCCGCCGCCGGCAATGGCGACGCGTTTTGGCATGTCTTTAAGGTGGAAAAGTTCGTTCGACGTGATGACGTGTTCGATGCCGGGAAGCGCCATGTCGAGCCAGGGCGCAGCGCCGGTCGCCAGCAAAATGACCCGCGCGCGCAATGACCGCTCTTGCCCCCCAAGGCGGACCTCGTGCGGGCCTTCCAGAACGGCGCGATCCATAAAAAGCTGCACACCGGCCTTTTCGAGGTTTTTGATGTAGATCCCGTTCAGGCGGTCGATCTCTCGGTCCTTGTGGGCGATCAGCGTTGGCCAGTGAAATTCCGGCTCGGTGGGCGACCAACCGAACCCGACGGCGTCTTCGAAGTGCTCGGAAAACTGCGATGCGTAGACCATCAGCTTTTTCGGCACGCAGCCCCGAATGACGCAGGTGCCGCCGACGCGATACTCCTCAGCGATGGCCACTTTTGCACCATGCTGCGCGGCAATGCGCGCGGCACGGACGCCGCCAGAGCCAGCGCCAATTACGAAAAGGTCGTAGTCGTATTCGCCCATGCCGTCCCCGTTCAGCCCATGATCACCACGGCAGCTGGCACGCATTGGTGGCCCTCAAAATGACCGCGCCTTGCGGCCCCTTGCACCGGAGACGCGGGTTCGCGCCCCCCTCGGCGCCGGTCAAAGGGTGTGGCCGGCTTCCCGCAGCCTGTCCCGGGTCTCGTTGACCATTTCTGCCGAGATCACCTGCTCGTACTGTTTTGAAGCCCCCAGGGCGAGTGCACTGACGATGGGGAACATTTCCACGTACTTGGAGCCCAGCGGACCGTTGAAGAACTCGGCGAGCTGGTTGAGCTCCTCTTCGCTGAAGCGGCGGGCCCAGATGAGTTGAAGGGTTTTGGACAATTCGATGCGGCGCGGGACCATCGCCAACGCCGCCTCGTTGACCGCCACCTCAATCTCTCTGGTGAGCGCCGGGTTCGTCCGGGTGAACACGGCGCGGGTCTGATTGGCGATGCGGGGCAAAATATCGTCGAAGGTGACGTCGCCTCCGATGAGCGAGATCACATTTTGCGCGGCGCGCAGGTGGGAGGCTTCAAAATCTTCATCGGCCGGGACGGTCTGCTCGGTCGTCGACTGGGCAGCGGCTGGTAGGGCCGCGGCGACGGGACCGAGGGCGGTGGCGAGGAGGATAGCGAGGGCAGCTCGACGCATGGGAGAATCCCTTGGGCACAACTGAGGGCTTTGGCAACGCATCAAGCAACTCGCGCCCCTCATGGCAAGTGGCGTGCTGAAGCGAGAGGGGTTATCCAGCGCCCGCCACAGGATTGCTCGTATGAATGACCGCCTCGCCGTCTTTGACCTCGACGGCACCCTCGTCGACACCGCGCCGGACCTCATCGACACCACAAACGAGGTGCTTCGCGCCCAGGGATTGCCGCCTGTCGCGCCGGAAACCTTGCGCAACTTCATCGGACTGGGGGCGCGCGTGATGGTCGATTCGGCGCTCCGAGCACAGTTCGATCAGCATGACATGGACTTGGATCGCCTGCACCGGGATTTCATCGCAGAGTACAAAACGAGGCTCACACGGCGCAGCCGTCCCTTCGACGAGATCACCGCCGCCCTCCCGGTGTTAAAGAATGCCGGTGTTGAGCTCGCGGTCTGCACCAACAAGGCGGAAGGCCTCGCCCGCCAGCTTCTCAGCGAACTCAACCTTGCAGGCTCTTTTGGGACGATCACCGGCGGCGACACCTTTGATGTGTCAAAGCCACACCCCGGTCACCTTCTAAAAACCATCGACCTTGCGGGCGGGACACCGGAAAGGACGGTGTTCGTGGGAGACAGCCGGGTCGATTTCGAGACGGCACGGGCGGCGAATGTGCCCATCGTCGGCCTTAGCTACGGCTACTCAGACACCCCCATGCGCGATCTTGGCCCCGACCGGCTTTGCGACCCTGGCGAAGACATCGCCGCGGCCATTCTTGCGCTCTTTCCCGAGGAGTAGCGCGAATCTGAGGCGGGTGGTTTCGGCCTTGGGATTGCCTCAGGCGGCAACCACCTCCGCCAGAGGCAGACGCACGGCAAAGGTGGATCCGCCGGCGCCGGTGGCCTCCAAGACCAGCGTGCCGCCTAGCCCGGTGACGATTTCCCGGGCGATGGCGAGGCCAAGGCCAGCGCCGGTGGCATTGGTCATCGTGGCATCGCCGGTGAACTTGGTGAAGAGTTTGGGCAGTATCTCTGGGCTGACGCCGGGGCCGAAATCACGAACCCGCAATACTGCATGCTCGCCGTCACGCTGGGCCGAAACCTCGATTTTGTGGCCATCGCCATGAAATTTGATGGCGTTGGAGACAAGGTTCACGATCACCTGGGTAAGCCGGTCAGGATCGGCCTTCACCACGAGTGGCCTGTCCGCCGACAGTTCGATCTCCACATGATGGGTGGCCGCCATTCCTTCCATGGCAGCGGTGGCGCTTGCCAGAACATCAGCGGCGTCGAACTCTTCAAGGGTGATGGGCGCCAGTCCCGCCTCAAGGCGCGAAAGGTCCAATATATCATCGAGAAGGCGAGTGAGGCGCTCGGCCTCGGCGGAGATGACGGCAACGAACCGCGCCTTGCGCTCCTCCTCCAGTTCACCTTCGCGCAACAGGTCGGCAAAGGAGCGCACGGCCGTCAGTGGCGTGCGCATCTCATGGCTAACCCTCGATAGAAAATCATCTTTTTCGCGCAGGAGATTGGTGAGCGTGGCGTTTGCGGTGGCGAGTTCCTCCGCCGTCTGTTCCAATTCCACCGAGCGCAGACCCAGCTCACGAGCCATTTTGATGGCCTCCTGGGTCTCGCCCAAAAGGGCAATGGCCGCATCCACCGTGAGCGGTTCGCCGGTGGCCACCCGCGCCACCAGCATGTGGGCAGATGACGCGCCAACGGCGTAGCCGATTTCCCGCTCCACCTCCGACACGAACGCGCTGTCCACCGGGCCGCTCCCCGCTTCGCCAAACATGCGGTGGGCCTTTTGCGGGCCCAGAATACGCTGGGTCAGGCGGTAAAGATCACGCCGGTTGGCAGACCGTCGAAGGGTGGGCGATGCACCGCCCCGATGGAGCGCATCGACGAAAAGGGTCGCCTGGAGCTGGTCGAGGGGGGCGCGGAAGGACACCAGAGAAACTGCCACATAAAGGATGGCGTTGAGGCTGAGCGAAACCACCGCGCCGAAGACGAGCGGGTCAGCGGCGCCCGGACCGGCGGCAAGATGCTGGGGAAGGAGAAGATCGCGCAGTGCCGCCAAAAGGGCATCTCCCACGCCAAAGCTCGGCAGGAGCAGCGTGACGAGCCAGGCCAGGGCGCCCCCAGCGAGACCCGCCGTTGCCCCAAATCGGGTGGCATTGCGCCAGAAAAGACCGCCAAGGAGCGCCGGACCAAATTGTGCGACGCCCGCAAAGGCGATGAGGCCGATGGAGGCAAGCCCGCCATTGCCATCGCTCACGCGGCTATAGACGTAGCCGAGCAGCATCACCGCCAAGATGGCGATGCGCCGCGTTAAGAGCACCGACGCGGAAAGGCCGGCTGCCGTGTTTTCTCCCCGGCGCAGCAGGAACGGCGCCACGAGATGGTTCGAAATCATCACCGCCAACGCCAGCGACGCGACAATCACCATGGAGGTCGCCGCCGACACGCCGCCAATGAACGCAAATAGCGCTAGGCCGTGGGCGCCCTCCGCAAGGGGCACCGTGAGCACGAAAAGATCGGGCTCGGCATTGGCAGGAAGGCGTAGCAACCCGGCTGTCGCGATGGGTAGCACCGCGACGGCAATGAGAAAGAGGTAGAGGGGGAAGAGCCAGGACGCGAGGGCGATGTGGCGCTCATCGCGGTTTTCCAGGACCGCCACCTGGAACTGGCGCGGCAAGCATAAAATGGCCGCCGCCGAAAGGGTGGTGAGCACGATCCAGCGCATACCGCCGTCGTTTTCCAGCGCGCCCACCCGGGCAAGGGCCTCCGCGGCACCCGAGAAGGCCGCACCCGGCACGGAGCCATTCCTTAAAAGGACGAGGGCAAACAACCCGATGGCAAGGAGCGCCGCCAGTTTCACAAGAGATTCAAAGGCAATGGCCGCGACGATCCCTGGCTGGCTTTCGTCGGCGTTGAGGCGGCGGGTACCAAAGATGATGACGAAGAACGCCATCATAGCTGCCGTCCAGAAGGCGGTGTCGGCGCCGGCCCCGGCGGTGTCCCCCACAAGGGCGCGAAACGACCGGCTCACCGCAAGAAGTTGGAGCGCGATGTAGGGGGTGATGGACGCGATGGCGATGGTGGTGACGAGAACTGCCACCGCGCGGCTCTTGCCGTAGCGCGAGGAGAGGAAGTCAGCGATGGAGGTGATGCGTTGGGTCTTGGCGATGCGGACCATCTTTCGCATCAGAAGCCACCACGCCATCAGCACCAGGGTCGGGCCGATATAGATGGTGACGAACTCTAGACCCGAGCGCACGGCAGTGCCCACTGCGCCATAAAAGGTCCAGGACGTGCAGTAGATGGCGAGGGAAAGGGTGTAGACGACGCCGGAGAAGATGGTGCGGCCGCGGCCGCCTATGGCGAGGCGATCGACGGCAAAGGCGATGACAAACAGAAGCGCCAGATAGCCGCCGCCCACGGCCAGCACCATTGGGGCAGAAAGCATCAACCGGCCCTATCGCGCCGCCACAGCAGCGCCATGAGAACGATCCCACCGAGCCAAACGCTGAACACGTAAATCGCCAGGGCCGGCACGCCAAAGAGCGAAAACTCACGGTCTGCGATGGCAAGCGCCGGCGGCAGGAAGAGTACCGGGCCCACCGCCGAGAGGACTGCGCGCGCGTCGCTCCACGCGGAACCACGGCGCGGGGCGGGCTTGGCGTCTTGGATTTCTCGGGGCGGCTCGGTGTTCATGGCGCTGCGATGAGCGCGCGGACCGTATCCATCAGTTCGCGGTTGGAGAACGGCTTCGTCACAAACGCGCTCACGCCAATTTCTTCCATGCGGGCCTTGTCCGCCGCCTGACCCTTGGCCGTCAGGACACAGACTTTTGGCCGGTTCGGGGCTGCCGCCGCCGCCTTTGCGATTTCAAAGCCCGACGCACCCGGCAGCATAATGTCGAGGATGAGGAGATCGTAGTTGGCAAGGCTTTCCATGGCCGCACCGCCATCGCTGATGACGTCCGCCGAAATTCCGGCGCGCTCAAACAAAAAGAGGAGCGCCTCGGCGATGTGCGGTTCATCTTCCACGATAAGGGCGCGGGTTTTTGCCGTCATGCCGCGCTCGCTCCGTGGGCCCGTTGGGCGCAGCCCGCCATGGCGCAGGAGCGGCATTCATAGCCGGCCCTGGTGACGACGCTCTCCCGACCTGACGCAAACGCGTCGGCGTAAACGATGCTGTCGGCATGGGCCGCGGGCACGCCGAGCATGACTGCGAACCGGGCGGCGGGTTGGGCCTGGCGCCGGGCCGCCTTTTCCAGCGCCCTTGCCACCAGGATGAACCGCTCGCCATCGAGGTCGACCATTTGCGAAAGAGTTCGGCCGGGCTGGGAAAAGGCTTCGTAGACAACCCAAAGCGGGCAGGCGCCGAAAAGGGGAAGGCGAAGTTGCGGCGTGGAAAGCCTTTTTGAGACGGTGCCCGCCGGGTCAACGCGCAGGAATGCGAAGGGCACTCCTTCCGCCTGGGGCCGGCGGAGCGATGCAAGGCGGTGGGCCACCTGCTCAAAACTCACGCCGAAGACCTCGCCAATAGCATCAATGTCGTAGCGGGTGGCCGTCGCAGTGGCTCGAAAAGCTTCGTAGGGCATGAGAATTGCGCCCGCAGCGTAGCGAAGAAGAGCACCCCGTGCCCGTCGGGACGCACCATCGGTCCGGAACCGGTGGCCCAAGAGCTCCGTTTCCACGGCGACGCTGGCAACGTCCTCGGCCAGGGCGAGGGCCGCTTGAAATCGCTTGCTCGCACTATCGCCCCCGGGCGGTTCGAGGTTGGCCACGGCCTCTTCCAGGTGCGCAAAATAGTAGCCGTGGTCCTGGAGGAACGCGTCCACCTCGCGCACGTCCGCGCCGGCGGCATCGGCCGTGGCGGCTTCATTGAGCGAATCGATCATCCGCCGCGTTACGTGGGTGAGGCGCGCGCTCTCCGTGGCGAGGGTCTCCACGAAACGGCCCCGCTGCCCTTCGTCCATGGATCTGAAATCGGAAAGGATTTCCGCGGCCGAACGGATCGAGGTGATGCGGCTCAAGATGTCGTGGGCGAAGGAAATCCACTGCGGATCGCGGGCAAAGCGCTCCACGAGATGGTCCGAGCGGGCCTCGGCCGTGAGGGAACGGTCGTGGAGGTCGAGGACGATTTCGGCCCATTTTGGGGAAAACGCCACCAACTCGGCGGCGCTGGCATCAGGCGTGCCGGAAAAGTTCTGGGAAACTTCCGACAGGTCCGCGGCGAGCCGGTCCCTGCTGACTGCGGTAAACGCTTCGGTGGAAACACCCAGTTCGTCGGCAATCTGACGCAGAAGCCGGCCGCCAATCTGCCGCTTATCGCTCTCGATCAGGCTCAGATAGTCGGGTGAGACCCCCACCGCAGCCGCAAGCGCACGTTGAGTGAGCCCGGCGCTGCGGCGCTGGGTGCGGATACGATCGCCCATGGGAACGCGCGTCGCGACGCCCATCCTTGGTGCCTCCCAGGCTGTTGTTCATTGCGACCGGTCGTTGTGCGCCGGCCGTCATGTTACGGAGTTTACAACGTTGAACCGCGATTGGCACGCAACTTTACAAAAGTTTGACAAGTGACAAGGTGCTCCTTGTTTGCACCGCCAGCCGTCCAATAGAGCAAGACAAGAAGCGGAGCCGCGCCAGGAGCTTCGCGTCCTCAGGGAGGATCAGCCATGAAGAAGTTTACAAGCCCCTCGCGCCGCGGTTTCCTGAAAACCACGGCCATTGCCGGCGCCGGCCTCGCGGCCCCGACCTTTTTCGTCAAGAATGCCTGGGCGCAGGATAGTTTCTGCAATGCGCCCACGGGCTCGACGGTGACCATCGGCTTCAACGTGCCCCAAACGGGCGCCTACGCCGAGGAAGGCAAAGACGAACTGCGCGCCTATGAGCTTGCCGTAAAGCACCTCAACGGTGAGGGCGACGGCGGCATGATCAACACCATGTCGCCCAATAATTTGAAGGGCAACGGCATCCTCGGCAAGAAGGTCGAGTACGTCACCGGCGACACGCAGACGAAGGCTGACGCCGCCCGTTCATCCGCCCGCCGGATGATCGAGAAGGACGGGGTCATCATGTACTCCGGCGGCTCGTCCTCCTCGGTGGCGGTGGCCCAGCAGTCCCTCGCCCAGGAGATGGGCGTCGTCTTCATGTGCGGCCTCACCCACGCCAACGACACCACCGGCAAGGACCGCCGCCGCTACGGTTTCCGCCACTTCTTCAACGCCTACCAGTCCGGTCTCGCACTGGGTCCGGTGCTTGCCGAATTCCTCGGTACCGAGCGTCGCGCCTACCACCTTACCGCGGACTACAACTGGGGCTGGACGCAGGAAGAATCCATCAAGAACGCCACCGAAGGCCTCGGCTGGCAGACCGCCGCAACGGTGAAGACGCCGCTCGGCGCAGGGGACTTCTCCCAGTACATCACGCCGGTGATGAACTCTGGGGCCGACGTCCTGATCCTCAACCACTACGGCAACGACATGGTGAACTCGCTCACCCAGGCCGTGCAGTTCGGACTGCGCGACCGCGAGGTGAACGGAAAGCCCTTCCAAGTGGTAGTGCCGCTTTACTCGCGCCTCATGGCCCAGGGCGCCGGCGAGAACGTGAAGGGTATTTTTGGCACCACCAACTGGAATTGGTCGCTGCAGGACGCCGGCAGCCAGGCGTTCGTAAAATCCTTCGGCCAGGAGTATGGCTTCCCGCCGTCCCAGGCGGCGCAGACCTGCTACGTGCAGACGCTGCTTTATGCCAATGCTTGCGAAACCGCGGGCACCTTCAACCCGCCGGAAGTCATCCGGGCGCTGGAAGGCCTCGAGTTCGACGGCATGGGCAACGGTCCGACGCTTTATCGCGCCGAAGACCACCAGTGCTTCAAGGACGTGCTTGTGGTGCGTGGCAACGAGAATCCCACGTCGCAGTTCGACCTTCTGGAAGTCTTCAAGGTCGTGCCGCGGGCCGAAGTCACCTACCCGGTGGACACGTTCCCGGGTGACCTCGGTCCCTATGACGTGGGAACCTGCGCGTAACCAACGACCGCGGGGGCACCGCGACAAGCCCCCGCCCTCATCAACGCCGCGGCGCGCTCTAACGCGCTGCGGCATCTTCGGTTTGGATGGGCATTCATCAGATGTCCGCCGGGTGACATAGACGGCCACGCCCTCATGGCCGCGGCCGCGACCGCGATGACACTGCCCTGGGCGCGTCTCTTCCGAAGCGCAGTCCGCGGGCCAGCAGCGCGAGGGGGGCGCAATGGACGCCATACTGCTTCAACTCTTGAACGGCCTTGATAAGGGCGGCGCCTACGCGCTCATTGCGCTGGGCTTGACGCTCACGTTCGGTACCCTCGGCGTGGTGAACTTTGCCCACGGCGCGCTCTTCATGCTGGGCGCCTTCTGCACGGTGCTGGTGGCTCGCCTCATGAGCTTTGAAAGCATCACCCTTGACGAGACCAAGCTCACGCCCTGGGGCACGCCGACGGAAGTGCGCACGACGTACTTGGAAATGTGGTTCGGCGATACTGGCGCAGTCTTGGTGGACTACTCCATCTTCATGTCCGTGCTCATGGTGATACCGGCGATGCTTCTCATCGGCGTCGTGATGGAACGCGGGCTCATCCGGCACTTTTACCGCCGCCCCCATGCCGAGCAGATCCTCGTCACATTCGGTCTTGCCATTGTGTTGGCCGAGCTGGTGAAAGCCGCGTTCGGCGCCAACCCGATCCCCGTCAGCGCGCCGGACGCCTTCCGAGGCTCTGCCGATGTCGGCGCGCTCTTTGGGATGCCCAATGTCATCACCTACCCGTGGTGGCGGCTTGTTTACTTGCTCTCTTCGGTCCTCATCATCGGTGCTGTGTTCGCGTTCTTGAACCTCACCACCTACGGAATGGTGGTGCGCGCGGGAATGCAGGATAGGGAAACCGTCCAGCTCCTGGGCATCAATATCAGCCAGCGCTTCACCATTGTGTTCGGAATTGCAGCGGTGGTGGCTGGGCTTGCGGGCGCGCTCTACACGCCCATCCTACCGCCGAACTACCACATCGGGATGGATTTTCTTGTCCTTTCCTTCGTGGTGGTCGTGGTCGGCGGCATGGGTTCGTTACCCGGAGCCGTTGCGGCGGGTTTCTTGCTGGGGATCCTGCAGTCCTTTGCTTCACTGACGGAGGTCAAAGCCGTCATCCCAGGTATTGACCAGATCATCATCTATCTTGTGGCAGTGGTGGTGCTGCTGGCGCGGCCACGCGGGCTCCTTGGCCGCAAGGGCGTGATGGAGAGCTGACCCATGGACACGACACCCACCCGAAACGCCCCCCATACGCCCACCGACAAAGAAGGCACCGGCAAGCCGCCCGAAGATCAGCGCTCGGCCTTTTATCGGACCAGCGGCCCGGTCCCGACCCAACTCCCCCCCATGGGACCGGAAATGGCGCCCATGTGGCCGCCCAAGCGCGACATCATCATGACGGTTTTGTTCGGGATCGCGGTCTTCGCCATGCCCATTTGGCTAGAACCGTTCGGGGCGAACTACCCCGACCTGATGCAGCGCTTTGCAATCTTCGGGATCTTTGCCATCTGCTTCAACATATTGTTCGGGCTGACCGGCTAACTCTCCTTCGGCCACGCCGCATTTTTAGGCGTGGGCTCCTACGCGGCGGTCTGGTCCTTCAAGCTTCTATCTCTCAACATCATCCCGGCAATCATCTTTTCCACCTTGATCGCCGGTCTGTTGGCCCTCGCCATCGGGTACATTTCGCTCCGGCGCACGGGAATTTACTTCTCTATCCTAACCCTCGCCTTCGCGCAGATGTGCTACAACCTCGCCTACTCGGTGCTGACACCCATCACCAACGGTGAGACCGGGCTGCGCGTTCTCAGCAATGATCCCCGCGTGATCGACGCCGTGGTGCTCGGCACCAACGAAGTTGCCGTGCCGCGCGCTGATATCTTCGGCTTTACCATGACGGGCCTCACGGGTTTTTACACCTGTGCGGTGTGTTTGATGGTGGCCTTCATCGTTGCGCTGCGGATTACCCGATCCCCATTCGGCATGATGCTTCGCGGCATCAAGTCGAACCAAACCCGCATGAATTATATCGGCTTCAACACTCGTCCCTATACTTTGGTCGCCTTTGTGATCTCTGGCATGTACGCCGGACTCGCCGGTGGCCTTCTGGCGGTGGTGGACCCCTTGGCGGGCGCTGAACGGATGCAGTGGACCGCCTCGGGCGAGGTGGTGCTGATGACCATTTTGGGCGGCGCGGGCACACTCATCGGCCCGTTCATCGGCGCCGTCATCATCAAATACTTTGAAAACATCTTCTCAGCCCTCGGCGAGAGCACCATCCTGGAGGCATTCGCCTTCATTCCCGATGGCTTGCGCGAGGTCGCGGTCGTGGTCGTCTCCCCGTTCGTGGGCGATGGTTGGCACCTGACACTCGGTGTCTTGTTCATGCTGGTGGTGATCTTCCTGCCGGGCGGTCTCATCGAAGGTTTCCGCCGAATAGGGCGATTGTTCCGCGGCAGCAGGAAGGGGGGCTGAACAATGGTTGAGAATGCGGTCCTCCACGTTGCGGACGTCCAAAAGTCTTTCGCTGGCCTCAAGGCACTCTCCGACATCGACCTCCAAATCGAGGAAGGCAAAACCCACGCGATCATCGGCCCCAACGGCGCGGGCAAGTCGACGCTGCTCAATGTCTGCGTTGGCCGGATCCCACCCGATCAGGGCGCCGTGATCTTCCACGGTGAAGTCATCACCGGGAAGCGCCCGTTCGAGATCAACCAGATGGGGATCGCCCGCGTCTTTCAGACCCCGGAGATCTTTGCCGACCTCACGCTTTTGCAAAACGTGATGGCTCCGGCGTACGCGAAGCGCGACGGCCCGATGCGGATGAATTTTCTCAAGGGCCTCGACGATGACAAAGATATCCGGGTCGAAGCGGAAAGCATCCTTGCCGATCTGGGTCTTGGCCACCAGCGCCACGCCGACGCCGACGCCCTTTCCCGCGGCGACAAGCGCCGCCTGGAACTCGCCATGTGTCTGGTGCAGCACCCAAAACTACTCCTGCTTGACGAACCCACGGCGGGGATGAGCCGGCTCGACACCAACCGCACCATCGACCTCCTGCAGACCATCAAGGAGCGGGGGATGACCAAGGTCATCATCGAGCACGATATGCACGTCGTCTTCTCGCTCGCCGACAAGGTTTCCGTGCTCGCCCAGGGTCGCATCATCGCCGAGGGCACGCCCGACGAGGTGCGCGCCGATCCCCGGGTGCAGGAAGCTTATCTTGGAGGAGCGCACTGATGGCCGCCACGGATACCAGCGTTCAGTCCGTCCCCGGCGTCGCCCCGCCCGCGGCCAGCGATGCGTACTTCTCGTGCGAAGATGTCCATGCCTACTACGGCGAGAGCTACATCGTGCAGGGCATCTCCTTCCACGTCCGCGAAGGCGAAGTCATTGCGCTTCTGGGCCGCAACGGCGCCGGAAAAACCTCCACCTTGCGCACCATCGCGCGCGCCGACGCACCGCAATTGCGGCGCGGCAGGATTACCCTCGGCGGCGCGGCGCTGCACAAGATGGCTGCCTTCGAGGCGGCCGCATCCGGCGTCCAACTGGTGCCGGAAGACCGCCGCATCATCCCCGGCCTCACGGTGGAAGAGAACCTCAAACTCAGCCAGATCGCCCCGCCCATCGGGTGGCCCATCGAGAAGGTTTACGAGCGATTTCCGCGTCTTGCGGAGCGCCGCCGCCAGGAAGCTGTGACCCTTTCGGGCGGTGAACAACAAATGCTTGCCGTCGCCCGTGCCCTTTGCCGCGAGTTAAAACTTCTGCTCCTCGACGAGCCCTATGAGGGTCTTGCGCCGGTTATCGTGCAGGAGATCGAGAGCATCGTTGGCGAAATCAAAGAGCTCGGGATCACCACCATCATGGTGGAGCAGAACGCCATCGCCGCACTGCATCTGGCCGACCGGGCCATCATCATGGACATGGGCGAAATCGTTTTCGAGGGCTCCGCCCAAAGTGTTCTTGATGACAAGAAGCTGCGCGAGGACTACCTCGCGGTTTAGGGCTTCGGCCAGAATTTCTGGGTGATTTAGACTGCAACTCCGGCTCGTTTTACTTTTTTGTAAAAATTACTGTTTTGTCATTATTCGCCCAAGAGTCATCCAAGGCGTTTTTCCTCGCGTAGTGGCCAATGTTCGACCGGGAGCCCGGACGATCGTCACAAACCGTGAGGGAGAAACTCAATGAAAACCTTTGCTCGCCGTGTCGCAATGGCCGCCGCCGTGGTCGCCCCGTTCGCGTTTGCCGTGTCCTCGGACGCCAAAGCGGCATCCATTGTGGAGACGGCCCAAAGCGCCGGCCAGTTCGACACGCTGCTTGCGGCTGCCAAGGCGGCCGGTCTTGCCGATGCCCTTGCCACCGGCGGCCCGTTCACGGTGTTTGCACCGACCGATGAAGCCTTCGCGGCGCTCCCCGACGGCACCGTCGACAACCTGCTGAAGCCGGAAAACCGCGACCAGCTCGCCGCGATCCTCAGCTACCATGTGCTGCCGCGGAAACTCACGTCCAACATGCTTCCGGGCCGCAGTATCCATGTGCGCACCATCAAGTCCGGCGGTGATCGCACGCTGCGCGTAACCAAGTCCGGCGGCGCCGTTACGGTGGACGATGCCACGGTGGTCGCCGCCGACATTGGTGCCGACAACGGTGTGATCCACGTCATCGACGCAGTGATGCTCCCCTCAAACTAAGGTTTTGGAGCGCGTTTCCCCTTGCCGCCCATGAAACGCGCTCCATTCCCGTTGCCGCCAGTGGCACGGCGCTCACCAAGACTTCTACCTGTAGGATCTTGTAACACTCGCCCCTAAGACGCACGTGTAGGGTAGGACGCGAGACCAGTGGCACGGTGCAGCTGGCGGACAAAGGGCGCGCCGCTATTGACTGCTGTCGTCGATCCTTCCGCGGATTTTGAAAGCACCGGCAAAGCCATCGAGCCCGGCTTCTACGACGATCGTTGGTTCGAAGACATCGTGCGCTGGGTATGCCCGACGCCGGACGTGCGCCGCGACATCGTTCGCGTCATGGTTCGCGACTTCAGCGATGGCCTAGAAGTCCGGTCGCGGCTCTCCCGCGGCCCTCGCCTCTTCGTCTCCAACCATCAGATGGCGAGCGACGTCATCTACTTTTCGGTGCTTGTGGCTGGCCTGTCACACCAGCGGGCCGAGCTTGCGACGTGGGTCGGGCACTACGATCTCGACGCCGGCCAAATGAACCGCTGGATGCACACGCGGCCCGAGGGCTCGGACCGCACCGTTGCCTCCACCATCAGACCTCGCATGGTCGACCCCCGCGAGCCGCGGGAGGTTAAAGGCGTCGCTCACAGCATGGCGGGGCAAATGCGGCGGGTGCATGGGACGTTCGGATGCCTTTGTGTCGCCGGCCAGACCGAGCGCTATGAAGGCGAGCCCATGGACCGCACCGGCGGCGCGTTCCTCGATGCAGCGCTGGCCCACGATATCCCAATCACGCCAGCGCGGTTCAACTGGGGCTCCACCGATACCCCGGGCACCCGCAATATGTGGTCTAAGCACCTTGCCAAACAGCGCTACGTCGTGGGCGAAGATATCACTCCGGACGATCTCAAGACCTTGTCGCGCCCCCAGCAGCGCAGCTTGGTAACGGACGCCATCAACGCCCTCGTGCTGCCTCGTCCGGCGGATCATTTCGCGAAATCGCGCCCACGCGAAAACCGCATTCGTTGGCTGTCCGACACCGTGGGAATGGGCCTTACCAAGGCGATCTTCCTCGACGGGCTCTACCGCACGCCGTTTCAAACGCTCACCGACGAGGGTCGGCAACTCGTGATTTGGTCGGCCGTTCCCGAAGCCGGCGACCGAGCGAAAGCCGACGAGTGGCTCTATCAATTCGCGCGTTGGCTCTCGGACGGTTTTGGGCCCGCGCGTGTTGACCTGTCGCCGCACTATCCCGAGCTGGCGACGACGCTTTCACGGAGACCCTGAACTCCATGTCTCTGCCCCGCGAGCCCTTGATCTTCGACGGCCACAACGATCAGCTTTCGCTCCTTGCCACTTTGGGCCGATCCGGTGCGCCAAAGACATTCCGCGACAACCCGAAGGCCGCCATCGATGCGGCGCGCGCTGCTTTGGGCGGTTTCGGAGGTGGCTTTTTTGCGGTCTGGGTCCCGTCGGAAGGTATCGAAATCTCCAACTACGCACACATGGCGGAGGCGCCGTTCAGCATTCCGCTACCGCCGGAAGTGCCCCACACGGTGGCGGCCGACGCCGCGCTCACCCAAATCGCCATTTTGATCGATCTGGAAAGCGAAGGCTTCGTTCGGGTTTGCCGCACCGCCGCCGAGATCAGGTCGGCCCTTTCAAAGGGGGAGCTTGCGGCGGTCCTCCACATGGAGGGCGCTGAAGCGGTCGGCCCGGACCTTGCGGCATTGGAGGTGTTTTATGCCGCGGGCCTTCGCTCGCTGGGCCCGGTCTGGTCCCGTCCGAACATTTTTGGGCACGGCGTCCCGTTTCGTTTTCCCGCGTCGCCCGATACGGGTCCCGGCCTCACCGACCTCGGGCTCCTCCTCGTAGAACGATGCAACGCCCTTGGGATCATGGTCGACCTGTCGCACCTCAACGAGGCCGGGTTCTGGGACATCGCGCGGATCTCCAAACACCCCCTCGTTGCCACCCACTCCAACGCCCATGCCCTTTGTGCGTCGGCGCGAAATCTTACCGACGTCCAGCTCGACGCCATTGCAGCGTCCGGTGGCGTGGTGGGGATCAACTTTGCCACCGCGTTCCTGCGCCAGGACGGGCGCATGATGAGCGATGTGCCGGTGGAGCGCATACTCGACCATGCCGAGTATCTTATGGATAAATTGGGCGAGGACGGGGTCGCGCTCGGTTCCGACTATGACGGGGCGGTGGTGCCGGCAGCGTTACGCGGCGTTGAAGGTCTGCCGCGGCTGCGAAAAGCGATGGAAGACCGGGGCTACAGCGCAAAGCTCATGGGGAAGATCTGTCACGGAAATTGGCTGAACGTCCTCGAGCGCACCTGGGGCGCTTGAGCGCAGGCGACCTGCGCCTGGCGGACCGGCCGCGCTCAGATGGCCGCGAGGGTCCAGGCCACAATATCGGTGGCTATTTGTTGTGCGGCCGCCTCAAGACCCTCCGCGGCGTCGTCAGCAGCGTCGCCCCCCATGGGCACCACCGTCGTGAAGATGCGGTCACGCAAGACGCGCCCGTTGGCATCGTTGAGGAGTTTTACCGCAATCACGACCCGCGCGCGGTTGGCCTCAAAGGTCTCGGCCTGGAAGGCACGCATCTCCGTGACGATCTGGTAGTTGATGAGAAGGCTCTCGCCAGGAAGCCCGACCGCCGCCACGCGACCGGTGTTTTGGTAGGTGTCGAGGAGGACCCGCTGGAACACCTTTGGCGCCGTGTCCTCCAGGGCCACCGCCGGGTAGTAGGAAAGGGTCAACGCGGTGGGTTTGACGGCGATCTTTTCCGTCGCCAGAGAGCTTAAGGCGCGGGGTTCTGGGACAAGGATCTGCGCCGAGGTGCCGCTCGGCACCGGCGGGCTATCCAGCGCTGAGAGCGTATAGATGGCCTCGATCCGATTGCCCCCTCCGCCGCAGCCCGCCACGGCCAGGCACAAGCATAGGCACGCAAGTTTGAGCAGCGCATTCATCGGCGTTGCGGCGAATAGCGCGGGCCATCAGGGCCGCCAAATATTACGCGGCTGGGATTGCGGTCAAAACTCACAACGGCCGACTCGATCGCTGCCAAAGTACTACGACCTTGGTTCAGGAGCGCACGGAGATCGTCAAGGCCGGCCTGGCTGAATTTGGCAATACCGCCGGCAATCGTATTGGCCCGTGACGCAAATGCACCAGCAACTTCGGATATATCCTGCGCCGCGCCGCTGACATTGGCCACCAGGCGTTGCGCCGGGCCGTCGAAGAGATTGCCGATCCGGTCCACCACCGCGCCCACCCGCGCGGACGCCGACTCCAGGTTCGTGCCGATCTGCTTGGCCTGGTCGAGCAGCTGCTTGAGCGTCCCATCATCCCCGCCAAGGGTGCCGAGGCCTTCAGAAAGACCGCGGGCAGCGTTGGCCGCGTTATCGATGGCCTGGCCGATTTCTGCTGCCCGATCGCCCACGGTGCTCGCCACCTGGCGCACATCCATGATGATGTCGTTGATTGCCTCGGCGTTCACCGTGTTGACGGTGTTGCGGATGGCATCAAGGGCATTTTCTGCCGTCTCCACGAGCCCGTCCACGCTGGGGGCGGCCTCGCCGAGGCTCCTGGCAAAACGCGCCACATTTTCGATGGTGCCCGAGATGACATCGAGCCGGTCGGAGACGGCGCGGGTTACGTTCTCCACCTGCCGCGCCGCGCTCCCGGCCGTTGACAAGAGACTGTCCACATCGCCGCGCGCGTCGGCGAGGGTCTGGGAAAGGTCACGGATGTTTTGAACGATTTCGTCGATGGCCACCGGGTCGATGGACGAAAGGACAACCGAGACGTTCTCAACCCCCGGCCGAAGGGTGCTGGCAAGCTCGGGGAGTTCGGCGGCAAACCGGCGTGCATCGGTGATCGCGGCCTCCGCGTCGGCAAGGGTCCTGGAAATGCCGTCCAGTTCGCCATTGAGACGCGCGGCAATGTTGGCGGCATTGCCGCTGGCGCTGTCCAAATTCCCGACGATCCGATCAACGGCGGGTGCCTGCTCGGCCACGGTCGCCACGAACCCGCGCACGTTCTCGACGATCTCGCTGATCAGCTCAGGCTGGATCGCTGAAAGGGCCCTCGAAAAGTTCTCGATGCCCGGCTCCAGCGAATTGGCGATCTGCGGCAAGCGTTCGGAGAAGACGCGGGCTGATGCGATTGCCTCGCTGGCGTTCTCGATGGCGGCGTCGATCTCCTCGGCTCGGGCCGAGATGGCCGACATGAATGTGTTCGCACCGCGCGCTGCACCCTCCGCCTCGGTGATGATGGTGCGCACCCGCGGGCTCTCGCTCGCCAGAGTGTCAGCCACTGTCCCAAGGTCAGTGACGATTTTCGCCACAGCGTCCGCGTCGATGGCGGCCAGAACCTCAGATGCGTTCTGAACCCCCGGCTGAAGCGTCCTTCCCAGCTCAGGCAGCTGGGCGGCGAACGACTGAGCAGACTGGGCGGTCGCTTCGACACTGTCGATGATGTCGCCCACCTGCGGGGTGCGGATCGCCAGGGCCGAGGCGATGGCATCGATGCGGCGGGCGGCACCTTCGGCGGACGAAATGAGCGATGCGATGGTTTCGCCCTGGGCTTCGACGGTCCCGGCGAAGTTGCTGGCGCTCTCCACCAGTCCGCGCACCGATTCCGGATCAATGGCCTTGAGGACTTCTGCCGCGTTTTCAACCCCGGGCTGGAGCGCTTCGGCCAGCTGCGGCAGCTGCTCGGCAAACTTTTGCGCCGCCTCCATGGTGGCGTCCGCCCGGTCGATCACGCTGCGAATCTGCGGCGCGCTGTCGCCAAGGGCCGATGCCAGCTCATCCACTTGCTGTGCCGCCGACGAGGCGTTTTCGATGAGACGGGCAATCGGCTCGCGCTGGGCTTCAAGGGTGCCGGTAAAGCCCTCCACATTGCGCACCACATTGCCGAGGGCCTCCGGATCGATGGCGCGCAGCACACCGCCAGCCTCGTTGAGGCGTTCATTCACCGAGGCCACCACCGCAGGCGCCTGCTGGGAGGCTTCGCGCAGGTTGGCAAGGAGCGAGGCCCCGTCGGTCAGCGCGGCGTTGATGGTGTCGTCGCGGGCGGCGATGAGCTCGGCCACCTTGGCAAAGTTATCGGCCGCCTCGGTGGCAGACGCGATGAAGCTGTTGAGGGCGGGAAGCTCCTCGGCGATCCCGCCGGTGATGCGCTCCACGCTGGCGACGATGGTCTCGACCCGTTCGGGCGTCACCGCGCCCAACGCCTCGCCGAACCGGCCGATGGCGGGCGCGGCGGCGGCGACGGCTGCGCGAGCTTCCTCGATGAGACCGGTGGCACCATCGATGGCGCTCAAAATGGCCTCGCGCCGGGTTGCAACGCCTTGGGTCACGGTCCGGACGTCAGCCGCAATCGCCTGACCATTGTCCAGAATCGAGCCGATGGCATCGGCACGCTCGGCAATCACCCCCGTCGCCGTTCGTAAATTCTGGACGATGGCGGCCACTTCTGTGCGATCGATGGCCGACACCACCCCGTTCACGGCGTCGATGGCATCGCCCAGGGTACCGGCCGCATCGTCGACACGCTGGACGACGCCGGCGACCCGGTCACCAATGGCCGGAAGGCCAGCGGCAAACTGATCAACGTTGGAAACGATGGATCGTACATCATCGGGCTCGACGGCGGTGAGGAGCTGCTCGGCCCGCTGGGCGGTGCTTGCAATACTTGGCACGGCTTCCGCGATGCCGCGGCTTGCCTGGGCAATATCGTCGATGAGGCCGGAAACCTGGGGCGCCGCCTCGTTGAGCGTCGTTGTCGTATCGGTGACGTTGCTCACGATCTGATCGAACCGACTGCGGTTGTCGTCCAGAAAGGAATTGATGGTGTTGAGCGTATCATCGACGCGCGTGAGGACCGATTGGGCCGAATCAAGGACGTTGGTAAAGGCGGAGGTGTCGGCCCTGATGGTGGGCACTTGCGTTCCATCGCCAGCACCGGCCTGGGCAAACAGGCTTTGCGCTTGAAGCGAGCCGCCAGTGAGCGAGATATAGGCAACCCCGGTCAGTCCCTGGAAGCCGAGCTTGGCCACCGTGTCGGTCTTGATGGGGGCTCGCGGGCTCACGCGCACCAGCGCGATGACGTCATCACCGCCCTGGGGGGAGAACTCAAGATTGGTGACTTCGCCAACGCGAATGCCGTTGAAGAGGACCGATCCGCCGGTGGAAAGCCCGGTCACCGGCTCAGGAAAGATGATGCGCACGGTTTGCGAGCCGCCGGCGTCGGACGACTTATAAAGCCACCAGAGCGCACCCAGCAGACCCACGAGCACGAGAACGACGAAAAGCCCGATGGCTATATAGTTGGCACGGGTTTCCATGGTCTCGCCCTACCGCGGTCTCGCCGCGCCATAACGCTGCATCAACACAACACCTCGCCCGCCCAAGTCACGCCGCCTCGCCGTTCGAGACGAACCGCCGGCCGCGCTCGCCGCGGAAATAATCCTTAACCCACGGGTGATCAAAGTCGATTAATTCGCTCACCGGACCGGCGACGATGACCTTTTTGTCGGCAAGTACGGCAACGCGGTCACACACGCTCCAGAGGCTGTCGAGGTCGTGGGTGACCATGTAGACGGTCAAACCCAGGGTATCGCGGAGCCGCGCGATGAGATCATCGAATGCCGCCGCACCGATGGGATCGAGCCCCGATGTGGGCTCGTCCACGAAAAGGAGTTCCGGTTCGGTGGCAAGGGCGCGCGCAAGGCCGGCGCGTTTGATCATGCCGCCGGACAACTCCGATGGCAGCTTGTTGCCCGCATCGGCCGGCAGTCCGACCATCTCCAGCTTGAGGTAGGCAAGCTCGTCCATCAGGCCCTGGCTCATGCGAAAGTGCTCGCGCATGGGCACCTGAATGTTCTCGCGCACCGTCAGCGAGGAAAACAGCGCGCCCATTTGAAAAAGAACGCCGCACCGCTGCTCGATGAGTTGCCTTTCGCGCTGCCGCAAAGTGTCGAGACGCTGGCCAAAAATGCTGATCTCACCGGACCGCATGGGGACAAGGCCAAGAATGGCCCGCATGAGCACCGACTTTCCCGAACCCGAGCCGCCCACAAAGCCCAGAATTTCACCACGCATCACGTCGAGATCGAGGTTTTTCAGCACGGTTACGTCGCCGAACCCGACGTTCACGTTGCGCGCGCTGACCACCGTCTCCGGCCGCGCCGACTGGTCTTGGGTCGAAGCGCTCATATGCCGATGGCCCCGAAGAAGACCGCGAAAAAGCCGTCGACCACAATGACGAGGAAGATGGCCTTCACCACCGAACTCGTGGTGTGACGGCCTAGGGATTCCGCGCTGCCGCCCACCTTCAGCCCTTCGCTACAGGCCACCAAGCCGATGATCAGCGCCATCACCGGCGCCTTTGCGATGCCGATATAAAACTCCACCGGCGTCACAGCCTCGTTGAGGCGCTGCATGAACAGATCCGGGGTGATGCCAAGATAGGCCCAGGTAATCAGCCCTGCCCCAAAGAGCGCCGCAATGTCGGACAGGAACGTGAGGATGGGGAGTGCCAGCATGAGGGCGATGAGGCGCGGCACCACCAACACCTCCACGGGGTCGAGCCCCATGACATTGAGGGCATCCACCTCCTCGCGCATGCGCATGGAGCCGATTTCTGCGGTAAAGGCCGAGCCGGAACGCCCGGCCACCAAGATCGCGGCCAGCAGCACCCCGATTTCGCGCAGGATCAGCACGCCCGAAAGATCGACCACGTATAGGTCGGCCCCGAACGTTCTGAGGTAAAGGCCGCCCTGTTGCGCAATGATGAGCCCGATCAAAAAGCTCATCAGCATGACGATGGGCACCGCACCGCGGCACGTTCGGTCGAAATTGGACAGGATCGACGTGCCGCGCAGCTTGTGGAACGCGGTGAATGCGGTGGCAAGACGCAGGCCGAATACGCCCAGGATCGATAGCAGCGAGACCGTGTCCTTGCCCACGATCGTCATGGTCTGGCCGATGGTGATGAGGGCGCGGATCGCGATAAAGGGTTGGCGGGGTCTCGGTTCGGGGTGCGCGATGTGGTGCTCGATCTCGCAAATCAGAAAGTGCACCCGCTCACTCTCGTTGATGAGCTTGACCTGCCGCCCTGCAAACTCCATCGCGGCCCGCTCGCGGTGAACGATCCACGCGCCAGCGGAATCAACCCCGCGAATTCCGCCAAGATCGAATTCGATCCTCGTGGCATCGCCGCAATCGAACGTGGCCATGGCCGCTTCTGCTTCGCGGCTCGTACCGATCGTCCAATCGCCGGTGAACACCAGTCGCGCATCATTGCCGCGGCGCTGAACCGCCACGGTGGGTGTCGTCGAGGGGGCGTACGCGTCCATCGCCTCGTTGTCCCTCCGCCGCTAAGGTGTTAGCCGCTTGCGCTGCCGCAGTCACCTCGTTGGCCGCCACCGAGAGTGTCGCGGGCGCGTCAGTGCTGCAAAAACCTCACAGCGGAACCTCGCCGATGGAACTGAAACGGCCCTACCTCCTCTTCCTCGGCGATGTGCCCGATGCTTTGGCTGCCAAAACCGCACTGGGGATCGTCGATTGGCGCCGCGAATGGTGCGTGGGCCAGTGGCGTCTGCCGCAATGCAAAGCCGATGCTGGCCTCCCGGAGATGGACGCCGCCGCGGCCGCTGCAGCCGGAGCAAAGACGATGATTGTCGGTGTGGTGAACGCGGGAGGAAAGCTGCCGGATCACTGGATCGCCAGTATTCGCGCAGCTCTAGAGAACGGCATGGACGTGGCCGCAGGCCTTCACCATCGCCTCTCGAGCGTGCCTGAATTGGCGCAAGCGGCAAAGACTTTTGGTCGCCAGTTGGTGGACGTGCGCCACTCGTCGATGGATTTTGAGACCGGCAAAGGCGTGAAGCGGCCGGGCCGGAGGCTTCTCACGGTGGGGACGGACTGCTCGGTGGGGAAGAAATATGCCGCCCTCGCCCTCGAAAAAGGGATGCGCGAAGCGGGCATGGACGCGACGTTTTGCGCCACCGGGCAGACCGGCGTTTTCATCTCCGGGCGTGGCGCGGCCATCGATGCGGTGGTGGCCGATTTTATCTCCGGTGCGGCGGAATGGCTGAGCCCAGCCACCGAACCCGGCGCCTGGCAGGTGGTGGAGGGCCAGGGCTCGCTCTTTCACCCATCCTTCGCCGGGGTCTCCTTGGGCCTTCTCCACGGCACCCAGGCGGACGCGTTCGTGGTGTGTCACGAACCGACGCGCACCCACATGCGCGGTGTGAAGACGCCTTTACCCACCATCTCGCAGGTGGTGGAAATGACGGTGTCCCTCGGGAGCCTCACGAACCCCGCCATACGTCCCGCCGGGATCGCCATCAACACCGCCGCCCTTGGCGAAGCCGACGCTCGCGCCGCCATCGCCGAGGCAGAGCGGGCCCACGGGCTCCCCGCCACCGATCCGGTCCGCTTCGGGGTCGATCCCATCGTGGCGCACCTCAAAACAGAGTTCGGCGCATGAGACAGCTCACGGTCCGGGCAGAGATATTCCCGATCCGCGGCTCGTTCCGCATCGCCCGCGGCGAACGCACCGAAGCCCACGTGGTGGTGGCTGAAATCACCGACGGCACCCACCGCGGACGCGGCGAATGCGTCCCCTATGGGCGGTACGGCGAGAGCGTGGAGGGCGTCCTAGCAGCCATCGAAGCGGTGG